>MNUQ01000055.1 GCA_001871085.1 Desulfovibrionaceae bacterium CG1_02_65_16 | reverse complement strand
AAGGCCACCCTGGCCGATTTGCAGGTGCGGCCGCAGCGCGCCCGCGTGTTGCTGGGCGATTTGCTCAAAACCCTGGGCAGGCCCGCGGCGGCCCCCTTTGACTTGGTTT
Organism: Desulfovibrionaceae bacterium CG1_02_65_16; assembly: GCA_001871085.1. Taxonomy (GTDB): domain Bacteria; phylum Desulfobacterota; class Desulfovibrionia; order Desulfovibrionales; family Desulfovibrionaceae; genus Humidesulfovibrio. The sequence continues at coordinate 7,407 of MNUQ01000055.1, read as the reverse complement.
TTGTGGACCCGCCATATGGCTTCGACCTTTTGCCGCCAGCCCTTGAGAGGGCCGCGCGCTGCGGCTGGATCGCCCAAGGCGGGCTTGTGCTCGCCGAGGTGGAGGCCCGGTGCGACTTCGCCGGACGCCTTCCGGCCCAACTCACCCCGCAGGCCGACAGGCTCTACGGGCAGACGAGGATACTGCTGTGGCAGAACCAAATCCAAGACTTGCCGTCTACCCTGGCACCTTCGACCCCCTGACCCGGGGGCACATGAGCCTCATCTATCGCGGGCTCAGGCTTTTTGACAACGTGGTGTTCGCCATCGCCAGCAGCACGCCCAAAAAAACCTGCTTCACCTTCGAGGAGCGCGTGCAGATGGCGCGCGAAACCTTCGCCGGCGAGCCGCGCATCATCGTTGAGGGCTTCGAGGGGCTGCTCATCGACTATGTGGAGCGCCGGGGCGCGGGGGCCATTCTGCGCGGCCTGCGCGCCGTGTCCGACTTCGAGTACGAGTTTCAGATGGCGCTGATGAACCGCCGGCTCTCCCGCGAGGTGCAGACGGTTTTCCTCATGACCGACTACAACTGGATGTATTTGAGCTCCACCATCGTGAAGGAGGTGGCGCTCAACGGCGGCAACGTGAAGGGGCTTGTGTCCGAACCGGTGCTCGCCAAGTTGACGGAGAAGCACAAGCAGCTCAAGGCGCAGGCCTAGGAGGCCGCATGACGGCACCTCTGCGCGCGGTGTGCATCCTGGGCCCCACCGGCTCCGGAAAAACCGACGCCGCGTTGCTTTTGGCGCGGACCATGCCCGTGACGGTCGTCAATTACGACTCGCGGCAGATCTACGCCGATTTCCCCATTGTGACGGCTCAGCCCGAGCCCCACGAACGGGCCCAGTGCCCCCACGAGCTGTACGGCTTTTTGCCCACTGCCGAGGCTATGACAGCGGCGCGCTTCGCCGAACTCGCCCGGGAGCGCATCACTGCCGCCGGCGAGGCCGGCCGTGTGGCGGTCCTTGTGGGGGGCACTGGACTTTACGTGCGCGCGCTGGAGCACGGTCTGGCGGATATTCCCCCCATTGCGCCGGAGGTGCGTGCCTGGGTGCTGGAGCGCATGGCGCGCGAAGGCAGCGCGGCCCTGCACGCCGATTTGGCCAAGGGCGACCCGCAGACAGCCGCGCGCCTGCATCCGCACGACACCCAGCGCATAGCGCGTGCGCTGGAGGTGCTTTTAGGCACCGGACGCACGCTGACCGAATGGTTCGCAGAGCAGAAGCGCGGCGCAACGGGCGTCACGCTGTGCAAGATCGGTGTTTCCGCAACGCTGGATGAGCTGCTGCCCCGGCTGGACGCACGCATCGACAAGATGCTGTCGCTTGGGGCCGTGGAGGAGGTGCGCAACGCCTACGAGCGCACGCCGCACCGCGACGCGCCCGGGTTCACGGGCATTGGCTGCGCGGAGCTCTTGGCGCATGTTCTGGGCGAAACGACCCTTGAGGCCGCGCGTGAGCGCTGGCTGCACAACACGCGCGCCTACGCCAAGCGTCAGCTCACGTGGTTCGCCAAGGAAGAGGGCGTGCATTGGGCCCGGGCCGAGGGGATGGCGCGCCTGCCCGGGCTTGTGCGGGCCTGGGACGCGGACGCGGACTGATCCGCGCGCTGTCTGCCCGCCTGGAACGCAAAACGGGCGCGAACCTTACGCCCGCGCCCGTTCTTGTCATTTTCTCAACTTGTTCAACTCGTCCTCGAACACGCCCTCGAAGATGGCGCGCACGTCGGTTTCGGCCATGGGCACCGGCGTGTTCAGAAACTGGCGCGAGCCGGTCAACTGCATGGCCGCCGCCACGTAATCGTCCAGGTGCGCGGCGTCGAAGCCCATTTCGCCGGGTGTCATGTCCGCCAGACCCACAGCCTCTAAAAGCGCCTGCAAGCCCTGCATGAACGGATGTCCGCCGTCCTCTTCGTCCTCCTCCGCCCCAAAGCCCATGGCCACGGCCAAATTCAGCATGCGGTCCGCCGCGTCCTCGTTGTGCTTCTGCGCAAGCGCGATGAAACGCGCGAAGTACGGGCGTGAAAGCAGCACCAGTCCGGCCCCGTGCTGGGAGTCCGGGTTGCTGCCGCTGAAGGAGTATTCCATGCCGTGCTGGGAGATGGGCGAGGAGAGGGACAGGCTCATGCCGGCCGCCGTGCTGGCCCAGGCCAGCGCCGTGCGCGCGCTGATGTCGTCGCCGTGCTCCACGGCCTGCGGCAGAAAGCGCGTCACCAGATGCGCGGCGTCTAGGCAAAGCATGTCGCTCATGGGTTGGCGCGCGGTGGAGAGGAAGCACTCCACTGCGTGGAAAAAGGCGTCCATGCCGGTGATGGCCGTCATGCGCGGCGGCACGGACACCGTGAGCTGCGGGTCGATGATGGACAAAGACGGGTAGAAGGCCGGATGCACGAAGCCCCGCTTGCCCGGGGGGCAGCACTGCACGGCCACGCCGTTGGCCTCGGTGCCGGTGCCGGACGTGGTGGAGATGGCCACCAGCGGCAGGCCCTTGACGTTGGGTCCGTAAACGCCCGCGCTCATGGCCTCCCAGAAGGGGGCTTCGCCCGTGGCGGCGAGGCTGGCGCACTTGCCGGAATCGATGACGCTGCCGCCGCCGATGGCCACAAGGAAGTCCGCGCCCATGTTGCGGGCCTGCTTCGCGGCGGCGTCCACGTCTTCAACGCGAGGATTGGCGCGCACGCCGTCGAACACGGCGGATTTGACCCCGCGCGCGGAAAGCAGGCCCTGCACGCGGCCAAGATATCCCTGGCGCAGGATATTGCCGCTTTGGCCAATGAGGATGAGGGCCTTTTTGCCTGCCGGCAGAAGCGGCGTGGTCTCCAGCTCGGCGAGCCGGCCGGGGCCGAAGAGCAGCGTGGTGGGCATGCGGAAGTCGAAGGACAGCATGGGGCCTCCTTTACGGGCGTGTGGTTTGTTTGAGGGCGTCTTCGAACTGCGCGGGGGTGAACAGGTCGCGCAGCACCAGGGGGCGGTCCGGGTCGTTTTTAGGGAAGATGGCCAGGAGCGGAATGCTCTGGCTGCCCAGGGCCGCCAGCAGGGCCTCGGCCTCGGGATTCTTCTCCGTCAGGTCGGCCTTCATGTACTTCAGGCCATACTTGGTCTTCATGTCCCCCAGACGCGCGGGCGTCAAGGTGGTCTGCTCCAGCACCTTGCACGAGGGGCACCAGTCGGCGGTGAAGTCGACAACCACCGTCTCCTTGCCAAGCATGCCCTTGAGAGAGCCCTCGGCGTAGGCGTCCAGGTGGGTGACAGGCACGTGCGGCCGCATGGCCACAAAAAGCGCCAGCCCCAGGCCGACCGCGGCGACAGCCTTAGGCAGCGCGTTGCGCACGGCGTCGAAGCCAGGGCCGCCAACGCCCCACAACCAGGCAGCCACAGCGGTGAGCCAGAGCACGGCCAGCGCGGAAATCAGGCGCGACTCGGGCAGAATGCTCAACAGATAGATGCACGTGGCCATGAGCAGCAGGCCCACGAGCTTTTCCAAATGCCCGGTCCAGGCGCCGGGCTTGGGAAACAGCCGCACCAGCCCGGGAAACAGCACCATGATGAGATAGGGCAGGGCCATGCCCGTGCCCACGGCCACCAGAACGGAGCTGATGACCCAGGGCGGCTGGAGCAGCGTCCAGCCGAGCACGCCGCCCAAAAACGGGCCGCTGCACGGCGTGGCCAGCAGCGTGGCGAGCAAACCTGTGAACAGCGCCTGCAACTTGGGGTGCGTGGTCATCTGGTCGAATTTGAGGTCCACGATGGGCAGGCTGAACACGCCAAAAAGACTCAGCGCCAGGGCGAAGATGAGGGCGGCCAGGCCGAGCACCACAGCCGGCTTCTGGAAAATCTGCCCCCAGGCCAGGCCCGTGGCCCCCAGAATGGCTCCAAGAATAAAGAAATAGGCGAGAATGCCCAGGGCGAAGCACATGTTGTGTTCGCAGAACCGCGCCCGGCGCTCCTTGGCGTCCACAAGGGCGCTGCCCGCCATGAGGGCCGAGAGCTTGATGCTGATGACCGGCAGCACGCAGGGCATGAAGTTCAGGATGAAGCCGGCGAGCAGGCCCAGCAGCACGGCCTTGAACAGCCCGCGCACCTCAAGGTCGGGCTGGTGGTAGCGCGGCGTCAGGTTCGCCCAGCCTTGCCCGGGTGCGGATGGAGAAATGGCGGCGGTGCCCGCTGTAGCCTTCGCCTCGCCTGCGCCTGTCGCGTTGGGCTGATTTGGGGCGGACTGCGCAGCCTGCGCCACGCGCGCGGGCGAGGTCTTGGCGGCCGCGAGCAGCTGCGGCCACCAGGGCTGGGCGCTGGCCTCGGCCAGTGCGCCGTCGGCCAATGTGCCGCGCGCCGGCACGGTGTAAGAGAGATCCATGTGCGCAGGCAGGCACTTGTCGCTGGTGCACAGCAGCAGGTCCAGCGTGCCGACGAGGCGCCCGCCCTTGGCCGCGGCATCCGGCAGGAGCGCAAACAGCGGCGTGCCGCCGGGGTAGAGGTTCACCCGCGCGCCGGGGTCCAGCGGATCGGCGCTGGGAACGCCGGCGGGGTAAAGCACCGGCAGCCTGGCCGCACCGAAGCTTGCGGCAAGGGTGGTGGGTTTGCCGAAGCCGCCGGGGACGTGCGCATAGGTGTGCCAGCCGTCGTCCGGCTCCAGTGTGAGCACGGCCAGTCGTTTGGTGGCAAGTCCGCTTTCTGCCCGGGCTTTGTCGCCCAGGCTGAACACCGACCAGGAGGTGGACAGCGGCAGGTCGCCGTGACGGTCCTTGGCCTGCGCCGCGTCAGCAATCCCAAGGGTTAAGAGCATGGTGAGGAAGCAGGCTTCCCAAATCTTTCGAGACATTTTTCCCATCCGGTGGAATTTTCGTGTTGACAAAGAGGGCCCTCACGCGTAGTCCCCTTTTTCGCAACGACGACGCGAACGCGACGCCGAGGCAAACGTGGGTCACTAGCTCAATTGGTAGAGCAGCGGACTCTTAATCCGGAGGTTCAAGGTTCGATTCCTTGGTGACCCACCACGTAAGTTCAGGCGGTTGGCAATCTTTACGATGCCGACCGCCTTTTTCGTTATTGGTGCCCTCGTCATCGCAACTCCTGTCTGCTTTCCCACAGGCCAACCCTTTGTGGGTTCCCTCTACCCGTTGCCCGTGTGGCTTGCAAGAAAGGTTTTTGCTTGAACTTGTTGCGACGGGCATTGACACCGGACGGGCGCGAGCGTAATCACCTCTCTCGCGACGACGACGTGAAAGCGACGACGACGCAAACGTGGGTCACTAGCTCAATTGGTAGAGCAGCGGACTCTTAATCCGGAGGTTGAAGGTTCGATTCCTTCGTGACCCACCACGTAAGTTCAGGCGGTTGGCAATCTTTACGATGCCGACCGCCTTTTTGTTTTCCGGCTTGTGCCCCGGCACAACGCAGTTGCTGCGTTCCCCTTGGGGGCACGCCGCATCGCAAAGCATTCCATCCATGCAGCGTCCGAGATATTTGCCCACATACAACAGCGGCCTGCTTGCGTGGCCGGCCGGTGTACTTTTGGCCAACGTCTGACGGGGCGGGGGGGCGAAATTGTCTTGGCAGAGTGCTTTGGGGTGGATATAGTCCCGAGCCGGGGCTCAAGCGTCCCCACACCCCTTTGTAACTCAAGCGTCACGTAAGGAGAGCCCATGGGCTTCAGCTTCTTTCCCAAGGAGGTCCAGTTTTTCGACCTGTTTCAGGAGCAGTTCGAAAAGCTGAACGAGGCCGTCACCGCCCTATGCAGTATTTTTCAGGAGTTTGAAGATGTTGAGAATAAATGCAAGTCCATCAACCTCGTCGAGGAGATGGGCAACGAGGTGGCCAGACGCATCTCGAAACAGCTCTCAACAACCTTCATAACTCCAATTGACCGCGAAGACATCCACAGCATCAACGTCGCCCAGGAAGATCTCCTCAATCTCATCAAAGCCATCTCCACCCGCATCGGCCTCTACGATTTCCACGTCATCAAATTTCCCGCCAAAAAGCTGGTCAAGAATCTCTCCATCATGGTGGAGGAGGTTGGCCGCATGATGGATCGCCTGCGCCAGCGCAAGCCGGTTGAAGAGAACGCCAAGAAGATCAAATCCCTCAAGTACGAGTGCGAGATGCTCCTTCTTGTGGCTCTGGGCGAGGTGTACGACATCAAACTCACCGGGTTCGACGCCGTCATGGACATTGTGAAGTGGACGCACATTTACGACCGCATCGAGCAGGCCGTGAACCAGGCCGACCGCTTGGCCGACATCATCGAAGGCGTGGTGCTGAAAAATGCCTGATGTGCCGATGATGCTCGTCGCCATCGTGGCCTTGGCGCTTTTTTTCGACTACACCAATGGCGCGCACGACAGCGCCAACGCCATCGCCACCATCGTCTCCACAAAGGTGCTCTCGCCGAAAATGGCCGTGGTCATGGCGGCCTCGCTTAATCTTGCGGGCGCGTTCATGGGCGAGCAGGTGGCCAAGACCATAGGCAGCGGCATCGTCAACGCCGAGATGGTGGCCGGATGCCAGGCAATCGTGCTGGCGGCGTTGTTCGGCGCTATTTTCTGGAACTTGGTCACCTGGTGCTTCGGACTTCCGTCGTCGTCGTCCCACGCGCTCATCGGCGGGCTCATGGGCGCGGCCGTGGCGCACAGCGGCTTCAACTCCCTCAATCTCGTCTCCATTTTCGACAAGGTCATCATCCCGCTTGTGGTTTCGCCCTTTGCGGGCTTTCTCGGCGGCTATATCATCATGGTCTGCCTCTCGTGGCTCTTTCACAAGTCCAAGCCGCGCAAGGTGAACACGCTGTTCCGCAAGCTGCAGATCGTCTCCTCGGCCCTCATGGCCACCAGCCATGGCCAGAACGACGCCCAGAAGACCATGGGCATCATCACGCTGGCGTTGTTTCTTTCGCACGAGATTCCCGCCATCCACGTGCCTTTTTGGGTCAAAATCGCCTGCGCGTGCGCCATGGGCCTGGGCACCGCCACCGGAGGCTGGAAGATCGTCAAAACCATGGGCCACAAGATATTCAAGCTCGAGCCCATTCACGGCTGCGCGGCGGAAACGGCCGCCGCCCTCGTCATCACCGGGGCCAGCCACTTTGGCGCGCCCATCAGCACCACGCACGTCATCTCCACCGCGGTGCTGGGCGTGGGGTCCAGCAAGCGTTTTTCCGCCGTGCGCTGGGGCGTGGCCGGCAACATGGTGGTGGCCTGGGTCATCACCATTCCGGCATCCGCCCTTGTGTCTGGCGGGGTGTTCTATCTTTTGCAATTGGCCGGTGTGAGAGGGTAGGGCCTCATCACTGCGCCTTGAGGCGGCCGCGCGCGTCGCCGCCGCCAGTGATTCCGACATGCCAGCCACCCGAGGTGCGCATGCTTCCTGTTTTTCCCG
>MNUQ01000003.1:3158-10725 GCA_001871085.1 Desulfovibrionaceae bacterium CG1_02_65_16 | reverse complement strand
TCCCCTATGCTCCCCCCATGTCCGAGCCAGCCTCCCCCGTCGCCGAATACATCGCCTCACTTTTGGCCAGCGATCGTCTGGGCCGGCAGGTGTGCCACCACCGGCTCATTCCCGGGCACGAGGCGGTCTACGCCGAGCCGCACCGCCCCTGGCCCAAGGCCGTGCGCGAGGCGCTCGCCGCGCGTGGCATCGAGGCGCTGTACAGCCACCAGGCGCTCGCCGCCGACATGGTCCGCGCCGGCAGGCATGTGGTTGTGGCCACGCCCACGGCCAGCGGCAAAACCTTCGCCTTCCAGCTGCCCATCATCGAGGCCGTGCTCGCCAACCCGGACAGCCGCGCCATCGCCGTCTACCCGCTCAAGGCCCTGGCGCAGGACCAGCTGCGCGGCTTCACGGAGCTGACGGGCGGGCTGCCAGGGTCGCTATCCGGCCCGAACGGGCCCAGCGCCGCCATCTACGACGGCGACACCAAGCCCTCGCAGCGCGCCAAAATCCGCAAACGGCCGCCCAATCTGCTGCTCACCAACCCGGAAATGCTGCACCTCTCCATGCTGCCGCACCACGGCACCTGGGCGCAGGTTTTCGCCACGCTCACCCACGTTGTGCTCGACGAGGTGCACACCTACCGCGGCGTGCTGGGCGCGCACATGAGCCAGGTGCTGCGCCGCTTTGCGCGCATCTGCCGCTACTACGGGTCCGATCCGACATACGTGTTCTGCTCCGCCACGGTGGGCAACCCGGCGAAGCTCTGCCACATGCTCACGGGACTTACCGCCACGCCGGTGGTGGAGAGCGGCGCGCCCGCCGGGGCCCGGCACATGGTCTTCCTCAACCCGGAGGACAGCCCGGCCGGCGCGGCCATACAGCTGTTGCAGGCGGCGCTCTCGCGGGGGCTCAAGACCATCGTCTACGCCCAAAGCCGCCGCATGACGGAGCTCATTTCCCTGTGGGCCAGCGAAAAGAGCGGCCGGTACAAGGACAGGATCAGCGCCTACCGCGCGGGCTTTCTGCCCGAGGAGCGCCGCGAGATCGAGGCGCGCATGGCCTCGGGCGAACTGCTGGCGGTCATCAGCACCAGCGCGCTGGAGCTCGGCATTGATATCGGCGGCCTGGACGTATGCATTCTGGTTGGCTACCCCGGCAGCGTGATGGCGACCCTGCAACGCGGCGGCCGCGTGGGCCGGGCAAGGCAGGAGAGCGCCGTGGTGCTGGTGGCGCAGGAGGACGCGCTGGACCAGTTCTTCATGCGCCACCCGGAGGACTTTTTCGCCCGGCCGCCGGAAAACGCCGTGCTCAACCCGGCCAACCCGGTCATTCTGCCGCGGCACCTCATCTGCGCGGCGGCGGAGCTGCCGCTGGACATCAGCGGCGCGGGCGAGCCCTATCTCGACGCCCCCGGCGCGCGCGCGGCCCTGGCGGACCTGCTGGCCAAGGGAACGCTGCTCAAAAGCGCGGACGGCCGCGAGGTTCTCTCCCCGCGCAAGCGCCCGCAGCGCGAGGTGGACCTGCGCGGCGCGGGCGCGCAGATCGCCATCGAGGACGCGGCCACGGGCGAGGTCATCGGCGCGGTGGATTCGCTTCGCGCCTGCCGCGAGACGCACCCCGGCGCGGTGTACCTGCACCGGGGCCGCACCTATCTCATCGAAAGCCTGGATCTGCCCGGCCGCACGGTCAAGGCTCGCGCCATGCGCGTGGGCTATTACACCCGCGTGCGCAGCAGCAAGGAGACGGAGATTCTTGAGGTGTACGCCCGGCGCACGGTGCTGGGCACGCGCTTCAGCCTGGCGCGGCTCAAGGTGACGGAGCACATAACCGGCTACGAGAAACGCAGCACGCGCGGGGGCACGCTGCTGGGCATGGTGCCGCTGGACCTGCCCCCCAGCGTGTTCGAGACCGAGGGCATCTGGCTCGACGTGCCCGACGACGCCCGCCGCGCCGCCGAGGACGAGTACCTGCACTTCATGGGCGGCATCCACGCCCTGGAGCACGCGGCCATCGGCATTCTGCCCCTGCTCGTGCTGACGGACAGAAACGACCTGGGCGGCATTTCCACGCCCATGCACCCGCAAACCGGCGGTTCGGCAGTGTTCATCTACGACGGCATGCCCGGGGGCGCTGGGCTCACGCGCGAGGCCTTCGCCCGGGCCGAGGAGCTGATGCAGCGCACCCTGGCCGTTGTGCGCGACTGCCCCTGCGAACTCGGCTGCCCCTCCTGCGTGCACTCGCCCAAGTGCGGCAGCGGCAACCGGCCCATCGACAAGGCCGCCGCGCTCTTTCTGCTGCGCCGCCTGTGCGCGGGCAGCCCCGGCCCGGACATCGCGCCGCAAATCAGCGCGCAGGCCGCCGCGCCGGCCCAAACGCCAACCCAGGAGGCCAGCATGAGCGATCCGGACAGCGTCAATAATGCGCCGCAAGCGCCAGCCATCCTTATTCCCAAGCGCTTCGGCGTGGTGGACGTGGAGACGCGCCGCAGCGCTGCGGACGTGGGCGGCTGGAACCGCCCGGACCTCATGGGCATCAGCATCGCCGTTCTGTACGACTCCGCCACCGACGAGTACGTGGACTACGAGGAGCACCAGATTCCCGCCCTGGCCGAGCGGTTGAAGGCGATGGATCTGGTCATCGGCTTCAACATCATGCGCTTCGACTACGGCGTGCTGGCCGGGGCGCATCCCTTCGCCTGGCGCAACCTGCCCACCCTCGACCTGCTGCTGCGCGTGCACGAGCGCCTGGGCTACCGCCTCAAGCTGGACAATCTGGCCCAGGCCACCCTGAACGTGGGCAAAAGCGCGGACGGCCTGCAAGCCCTCAAATGGTGGGCGGAAGGGCGGCTGGATGAAATCACCAAGTATTGCCGGCAGGACGTGGCCGTGACGCGGGACCTGTATCTCTTTGGACGCGAGAACCGCTACGTGCTCTTCCAAAACAAGGCCGGCCAAAAGGCGCGGCTGCCGGTGGAATGGTAAGAGAGGGGAGGCGGGAAGCAAGGGGCGCTGCCCCCTTCGCCGGGTCCGGGGGCGGCCTGCCCCCGGCCGCCAGAGGCATATCCATGCCCTACGCCGGCGGCCGGAGGAAGCAAGGGGCGCTGCCCCTTGGACCCCGCCAGAGGACATGCGTCCTCTGGACTCCGCATACGCGAGGCTTTGGGCCGGTCTCGCGACGGGCGAAGGGGCTGGGACAAGAGGACGCGGCGGGCGCGACGCAAAGAATGAAGAAGGAAAGGGCATGGACGGTTGGCGTTTCGCGGAAGAGGAGTACGAAGACGAAACCTTCACGGACCTCTGCTGCGACCGCGCCGAGGTGACGGGCGTTGATTTCTCGCGCTGCGTGTTCCGCACCTGCACGTTCCAGTATGCAACATTCCGCGACTGCGCCTTCGAACAATGCGTGTTCGACTGCTGCAATCTCTCGCTGGCGCGTCTGGACGATACGAGAATACTTGGGGTGCGCTTCCTCAACGCAAAACTTTCCGGCGTCAACTGGAGCAACGCCAGCGGCGTCTTCTCCGCCTCCTTCAACGGCTGCGTTTTGGATAACTGCGCGTTCTCGTCCTTGAACCTCAACAGATACGCCTTCACGAGCTGCTCGTTCCACGAGGCCTCGTTCACAGACACCAAACTCGCGCGCGCCAAATTCGTGGAGTGCGACCTGCGCGGCTGCGCCTTCCATAACACCGACCTCAGCTACGCGGATTTCTCCACCTCCTGCAACTACTTCATGAATGCGGAGACGAACAGGCTGCACAAAACGATTTTCTCGCTGCCGGAGGCCGTCTCGCTGCTCGGCAACTTCGACATAACGCTGAAATAGGAGCGCGGCCCCCTCAGGCCATGAGGTGCGCCCGGCACAAATCCATGAAGCCGCGCAGGGCCGGGGAAATCCACTTGTCCTTGTGCCACAGCATGAGCACCGCCGCCTCCAGCGGCCCCTCGCCCCACGGCAAGGCCGACAAGGTTCCCGCCGCCAGCTCCCCGCGCGCCGCCGCCACCGGCAAAATGGTCACGCCAAGGCCCGCGGCGGCGTAGCGCTTCACCGCCTCCACCGACCCGCACTCCACGCTTGGCTGGGGATTGCTGCCCGCCTGGGCCAAAATGCCCTCAAGAATGCGCCGGTAGCTGCAATCCGCCGTGGAAAGCAGCAGCGGCTGGCCGACCAGATCCTCCGGCCCGATGGCCTTGCCCCCCGCCAGAGGGTGGTCCGGCGCGGCAACCAACAGCAATTCCTCCACACCCAGAAACTCCGCGCGCATGTCGCGCGAGAGCACCTCATTGGCCAGCACAAAGGCCATGTCCGTCACGCCGCGCCGCAAATCCTCGGTCAACCCGTCGAAGGCGCAGGGAAACAGCCGCACGCGCGCGCCGGGGCGCTGCTCCCGGAAGCGGCGAAGCACCCCGGTGAGCCGCCGCACGCACAGAGTTTCCGGAATGCGCAGAGAGATGACCGCGCACCCTGAGGCCTCACCCGAAACCCCGGCGCGCGCCTCCTCCTCCAGGTCCACCAGCCGCCGGCTATAAACCAGCAGCCGCTCCCCGGCCTCCGTGAGCAGCACCCGCCTCCCCAGGCGGTCGAACAGCCGCACGCCCAGCTCCTCCTCCAGGGCCTTGATGCGCACGGAGATGGTGGATTGGGCCGCGTTCAGGGCCTGGCCCGCCCGGTTGAAGCTGAGCAGCGAGGCCACGGCGACGAAGGTCCGCAAATCACGCAGTTCCATGTTCCCATCCTTCAGCATTCCCGATGCATTCCATGCAAACATATCATTGGACACGATTTCACAGTGTCATACATTCGATATTCAGATTAATCAACGCGACCCAAACGCTTGTCCCAAAACGCGGCAGGGGCGCGGGCCGCAAAAAGGAGACGTCATGAACAGCGGCATGAACAGAGAGGAGGTGGAGCAGGCGGCGCTCGCGGCCATATCTTCCGGGCTCAGCTGCTCGGAAAGCATTTTGCGCACGGCGGGGCTGCATCTGGACATCAACGCCGACGGACGGCTCACGCGCGCGGCCTCGTGCTTCGGCGGAGGCGTCGGGCGGTCCAAGCAGGAGCTTTGCGGAGCGCTGGCCGGGGGGCTCATGGCCCTGGGCCTGGCCTATGGCCGCAACGGCGCGCAGGAGTCCTGCGAGCTGGCCTACGACCTTGGGGCGGAATTCCGGGAGCGGTTCATCGCCCTGCATGGGGCGAGCGTCTGCCACGTTTTGCTGGAGCGCTTCGGCCCGCAGCAGCAATGGGAGCGCTGCAAGCGCCTCACCGTCGCCACCGCCGGAATGTTGTTCGACCTCGCACGGGAGACCGGCTAAGGCCCGGCGGGCTCCGCCCCGGCGGGAAGGCGCGGCCGCCTGGCCGCAGTTTTCCCTTGCCGGGGCGGGGGTTGGACGGTATGGCTTCCGTTCTGCGGTCAAACCAGCCACCGCAACAAGGAACCCGCATGCTCGCACACAAGATCAAGGCCGACGGCCTGCTCATGCTCACCGCGCTCATCTGGGGCGCGGCGTTTGTCGCCCAGCGCCTCGGCATGGATCATGTGGGTCCGTTCACTTTCAACGGTGTGCGCTTTGCGCTGGGCGCGCTGGCTTTGCAGCCGCTCATCTGGAAAATGCAGCAAACGCGCGCGCGCGAGGGCGGCGGCTCCGGCCTCGCCACCCGGCGCATCATTCTGTGCGGGCTGGCGGCGGGCTGCGTGCTGTTCGCGGGGGCGGCGCTGCAGCAGGTGGGCATTGTGTACACCACCGCCGGCAAGGCCGGGTTCATCACCGGGCTCTATGTGGTGATGGTGCCGTTGTTCGGCCTGGCGCTGGGGCAGCGCGCGGGCGCGAGCACGTGGATGGGCGCCCTGGCGGCGGCGGCCGGGCTGTATCTTCTGAGTGTGAACGAGGATTTCAGCATCGCCTATGGCGACGTGCTGGAGCTCATCGGCGCGGTGTTCTGGGCCGGCCACGTGCTGCTCATCGGCAAGCTCTCGCCCGGCATGGACGGCGTGGACGCGGTCAAGCTCGCCGCGGCGCAGTTTGTTGTCTGCGCGGGCCTGAGCCTGGGCGCGGGCGTGTGCACGGAGTCCATCACCCTGGCGGGACTTTCGGGCGCGGCCGTGCCCATATTGTACGGCGGCCTCATGAGCGTTGGGGTGGCGTACACGCTACAGGTTGTGGCCCAGCGCGACGCCGACCCCGCCCACGCGGCCATCATCCTGAGCCTGGAGGCGGTTTTCGCGGCCGTCACCGGCTACTTCGTGCTCGACGAGGTGCTGAGCCCGCGCGCCATGCTCGGCTGCGGGCTCATGCTCGGCGGCATGCTCATCTCCCAGCTCAAGCAGCAGCCGGCCGCCTAGTAGAGTCCGGCCTCCTCGGGCCCGTCGATGCGGTTGCAGGCCTCATCCATGCCGCGCACCATGTCTGCGTACACATGCTCCACGGATGTCTTGAACTTGCTCCAGCCGTCGTCGCCGGCGGTTTCCGCCTGCTTCAGCTGATCACGGATCTCATCGCGCTTGGCCTTGAGGAAAAAGTAGCTCTTCTCGCGTTCAAGCCTGGCCCGCTCGCCCTTCGGCTTGGGCCGCGCGGCAAGCTGCGCCATCTTTGCGTCAAACGCCTCCAGCTTGGCTTCCATCTCCGCCAGAAACTCCTGCTTGACCATGGTGACTCCTCCCGTGTGTGGCGAATTTCCAAGTCATGTTCCTTCGCCGGATTCTTCAAACATAATTCGCATTGGGGCATATGTCCATGCATTTGGCGAAATTGCCAGCCCCAACGCCACGGAGCCGCCGCCACGGCCGTCCGCCCTACCCGGCGCTTTTGACGGCCTGGGCCAAGCGCGCGGCGCGCGGGCCAACCTGCCTTGCCCACTTGGAGGCCAGCATCAGCCGCGCTGCCCCGGCGTAGTCGCGCGCGGCCAGGGCGGCAAGCGTCTGCCGGAACTCCAGCAGTCCGGCCACGCCCAGATTGAAAGCCATGTTGGTCAGCGCCTCCTGCACGGGCTCCGGCGCGTTTTCAAGCCACGCCAGGGTGTTCAGCAACCGCGCCCAGCAATCGTCAATGTCGTTGCCGAGGAGGAATAACGCCTCGCCGCGCGTTATGCCCCGGTCGTCGAGGTTGCGGCCCACGCCGATGGTGAGCCGCCCGGCGGTGCAGCGGTATGGCTTGAGCTTCAGCCCCTCGTCCACGATGAGCTGATCGGCCAGACGCTGACGGTTCACCTGCCCACCCCCTTTGTTTTCTCGATGGTGCGCAGCCCCCCCAGGCCCAGCATGCCGAACATGAGCTGCCAGAGACTGTCGTCCAGGCCGGGCAGGGACGGCATGCCGGGCCACCACACCCCGGCGGCCCAGACGCAAAGAGGCCGCAGCAGATACTGAAAGCCCAACGCAAGCGCGCACACCCAGCCGATGGCCGGACGCCAGCCCGCCACAAAGGTCGAACCGGAGGCGGCCTCGGCGCGGTTGATCTCGCGCTGATCGGCCTCGGCCTTGTTGGCCGCGTCGAGCACGGCGCGCTGATACTCCTCCGCGGCCTTGGCCCGCGCATTGGGGTCGGGGATAAGGTCGAGAAGCTTCTGCGCCGCGCTGCTTATG
>MNUQ01000003.1:0-3149 GCA_001871085.1 Desulfovibrionaceae bacterium CG1_02_65_16 | reverse complement strand
AGAATGCCCATAAACACTCCTGATTTGAGGGGGGAAACGAGGCTCCGATGTGTATTGACAAGCGATATTCGAAACGCTAAAAGTTAGTTATCTATAACAAATGGAGTGCACAATGAACGAAACAATTGTTCAAGCAATTCAAAGCAGAAAGCCGCTTTCCGTTTGGTACAATGGTGGCCCTCGGCTGATTGAGCCACATTGTTATGGACGGGGCAAAGCTGGTCAGGAACTGCTTCGCTGTTTTCAAGTCTCCGGTTATAGCAGTTCAAGTCAACCTACAGGCTGGAAACTCATGACTGTCTCAAACCTCCAGTCGATCACGCTGGTTGACGGAACAGCCAATAGCCCGAGGCCCGGTTATAACCCTAATGGGGACAAAGCGATTCCAACCGTCTATGCCATGGTCTGAAAATGGCAGCGCTTTAGATCTACATCAGCACCGCAATCACAAATCCCAATAGGGAGGGCCGGGCGATTATACATTGCACAATCGCTGATGTGTATTTTCCGCTCATCACAATCCAGGCATGGAGAAAAACGGTTCTCCATGTTATTCCACGACTGTAAGTTAGGACACTTGCAACATTTTACTACATCTTTGTAGCATTGCATAATTCCTCCTAGCCCCCCGCCAGGCGCAGGGCCAGCGGCACAAGGGTCTGCAACACAAGGCCGACGCCGAGCCCCACATAGACGTGGAAGCGCAGCTTGTTCACCGCGGCCCAGATGTCCGCGCGCTCAACCAGATATTCGTCGCGGTCCGCCCCATGGGCGGCACGGTGCACATCCGCGCCGCGCTCCACCGTGGTCAGCCGCGCCTCCTGCCGGGCGCACAGCTCCCGCCGGGCGGTCTGCGACTCCGCAATGCGCGCCAGGGTGCGGCCGTTTGCGCGCGACTGCGCCGCCACCACGCCGATGGCCTCGCGCAGCTGCTCCTTCAGGTCGGCCACGGCGAGGCGCAGCTGCTCCATGCTCTGCTCGTGCAGCACGCAGGGCTGGTCCATGGCCTACTCCGCCAAACTGGCCGAACTGGCCGGGCTCGCCGCCGCGCGCGCGGCCGTGTAGGCGTCGTACTGGTCCACCGCCGCCCACGTGGCCGGCATGCGCAAAGCCTCCTGATGCGCCGCCACGGTCTGCGTGGTCATGCCGGTGAGACCGCCGTCGGCGTCATAGGCCGGCACGGTCTGCGTGTAGCCCGGAACGTCCACCACCACGCTGGGGTAGGCGCTGGGCGTCGGGCCGGCGTAGCTGGCGGGGATGCCGCCGGTGCAGTCGAGTGAGGTTGCGCCGCCCGGCAGGGCCGCCAGCAGCGCGCGGGAAAGTTCGGATTCCTGATGATGCAAAAGCAGCATGTTTCCTCCTATGCCGCGAGTTCAAAGATGTTCACGGAACCAGCGCCGCCGTCACCGGCCGTTGACACGTAGTACGGTTGCTTATCGCCATGCACCCCGCCAGACGCGCGCACAGTGCCGCTGTTGTGGTACCCGCCCGGCTCCGTGACGATACAGACGCATCCGCCTCCGCAGCCTGGGCCGTTGACCGCGCCATAGGGGCCGCCGGTTATGACCGTGCCGGGAGAACCGTCAGCGGAAATGAGGCACCCGGAGCCAACGTCGAGTTGTGTGGCGAACAGCAGAAACAGCCCACCACCGGCGGAGGCCTGCGCAATGGTGAAGGTGTAGGTCGGAGTGATATTGTTTATCCCCGCCGGGTCCCCTCCACCACCCGCAACAGCAGAGACCTGCCCCCAGTTGGGGGCGGTAGTGTCCCCGCCTGGGCCGCCGAAGTCGCCGGCATTGCCGCCACTGCCCTGGCAGTACCCGGGAGCGCCGCCAGCACCGCCACAACATGGCCCGCCGCACCCGCCGGAACCACCTCGGCACCCGGGGCCTAACGTGTTGGCGTTTACCGCCTGTCCGCCACCGCCGCCGCCGGTCCGCATCGCGCCCGCCGCCAAACCAGAATTTCCATAGCATTCGCCATTGCCGTAGGAGAGGGAACTTGCCGCGCCGCCCTCCGCGCCACGCGCTTTGACTCTGTACGGCAGCAGGCGCTCCAGGGAGACGCGGCCGCGAACGCGCGCGGGCAGCAGGTCCGCCGGCGAGAGGTCGCCGAAGTTTCCGGCGCGTCCCAGCCGGTCCATGTGCCAGTGCGCCCCGCCGCGCAGCGCCGCCATGCCCCGCACAAAGCCCAGCAGGCCCTTGCAATTGGTGGAGGCGGACAGGCTGACCGCGGCGCCGATGCCGACAAGGTTCCGGCATGTGAACGCCGCCGCGCCGGTCTGCGCGTCCGAGGCCACCGTGGCAGTGCTTGTGACGACGATGCAGTGCGGCAGGGGCGTCACGCCGTCCAGCAGGTAATCCTGCGGCTGGAGCGGCACCCCGCCTTGCAGAATGTTGCCGGAGTATGAGCCGTCGCCAAACGGAGAGGCCCCGCCGAATGGCGAGGCGAAGCGCAGGGCCTTGGGCCGGGGGCAGCCCTTGCGGACCGCCCCCGGCATGGGCTGGCGGTCGCCCCGGCGCAGGCTACGCGGCGGCATAGGTGCCCCAGCGCGCCTGGACGTTCACCGTCTTGCCGGAGGTCGGCAGGGCCAGCAGCGCGGCTTGCAGCTTCCAGCCGGCCGGCAGCTCAAGGAACCTGTTGCCTGCCGCGTCGTACCCGGTGAAGGGCGCAAGGTTGGCATGCGCCAACAGGTTGGTCGCCGCCGGGGTGTTGTCGGCCAGGGCCACGGTTGTCTGTCCGTAGCAGGCGGCTCGCGTGGTCATGCTGGCCCCGCCAAGGGTCATCACGGTGTCCGTGAGCGCCGTAATGGCCTGCGTGCCCAGCAGGTTGTTGGCGGCGTCCGGCGCGCCCTGGATAATGGGCATGTCTCCCACCTTGAAGCCGTCAGCCAGCCAGGAGCCGGCCGAGCGGGTCAGCGTGGTGGCCGCCCAGGCGAGAGTCACCAGGGTGTTCGTGAAGGTGTTCTTCACGGGCCGAACGAGCGGGACAACTGCCACGGGGTAGGCGTTGGTTCCGTCGTGCATCGTGATTTGCAGCACGGCCTGCACAACATCGTCGATGCTGGCGGACAGGGAGTCGGTGCGCACTGGGCCGTTGCCGTCGCCCGTGGTGAGGTCGGCCAGCGTGGTTCCGTCCGCATAGGTGAA
>MNUQ01000027.1 GCA_001871085.1 Desulfovibrionaceae bacterium CG1_02_65_16 | reverse complement strand
CTAAAAAGAAAAAGGCTTTACGATGTTACTCGTAAAGCCTTGATTTCTTTGGTGGAGCTGGAGAGAATTGAACTCACGGCCTCTTGAATGCCATTCAAGCGCTCTCCCAACTGAGCTACAGCCCCACGTCGTTGGGAAGCTCTGTTTAGCGAAAATGACGGATTGCTGTCAACGGGAAATTCCAGAAAAAATGGAAATAGTGTCGTCGTCGTGTGCGTCGTTGCCTCCGCATCCCGTTTGGCGTAGGTATCCCCATGGCCGGAACCCTCCGGCGCACCGCGAACCCCGGACCGCAACACATGACCAGGACGCTTCTCAAAATAGCCGCAAAGCTCGCCTGGGTGGCCGTGGTTTTCTTCGGCATCACCGTCATCAGTTTCTGGGTCATCCACTTGGCCCCGGGCAAGCCCACGGATTTGCAGACCACGCTGAACCCCGGCGCCTCCGCTGTCGCGCGCGAGCGGCTGGAAAAGCTTTATGGTCTGGATCAGCCCATCCACGTGCAGTATGGTCAGTGGATAGGGCGCATGGCCCGGCTCGACTTTGGCCGCTCCATGTCTGGCGACAGCCGCCCGGTGTGGGATAAAATCGTGGAGCGTCTGCCGCTTACCTTCGGCATGAACATCGTCTCGCTCTTTTTGACGCTCGCCGTGGCCATCCCCATCGGCGTGGCGGCGGCGTGGCGGCAGGGCGGGGTGTTCGACCGCGTCTCGACCGTCATCGTCTTTGCCGGATTCGCCATGCCCGGCTTCTGGCTGGCGCTGCTGCTCATGCTGCTTTTCGGCATCGTGTGGCCGATTTTGCCCATAAGCGGCCTCACCAGTCTGGGCTTCGCCAAGCTTTCCTTTTGGGGCAAGACGTGGGATCTGTGCCGGCACCTCGTTCTGCCGGTGTTTCTGTACACCTTCGGCAGTCTGGCCGGCATGTCGCGCTTCATGCGCTCCAGCATGCTGGAGGTGCTGCGCCAGGACTACATCCTCTCCGCCCGCGCCAAGGGCCTGCCCGCGCGCACGGTGATTTTCCGCCACGCCATGCGCAACGCGCTGTTGCCGGTCATCACCATCCTCGGCCTTTCCGTGCCGGGGCTCATCGGCGGCAGCGTCATCATCGAGTCCATCTTCGCGCTGCCCGGCTTGGGCCAGTTGTTCTATCAGGCGGTGATGAGCCGTGACTACCCGCTCATCATGGGGTCGCTGGTGCTGGGCGCGGTGCTCACGCTGGCTGGCAACCTGCTGGCCGACCTGGGCTACGGTCTGGCCGACCCGCGCATCCGCGCATCCGGCCGCGGCGGCGGGGACGACGCATGAGGGGCCTGCGGACCAAGAGGCCCCGCAAGCCGCTGGCCCCGCCCACCTGGCTTGATCGCTACGGCATGCTGGCGCTGGGCCTGCTGCTGGTGGGCGGCATGAGTCTGGCGGCGCTGCTGGCCCCCTGGCTGGCTCCGGCCGACCCCAACGCCATCAACGTCAACGCGCTTCTGCTCACTCCCTGCGCCGCGCATCCGCTGGGCACCGACGCCCTCGGCCGCGACGTGCTCTCGCGCATTCTCTATGGCGGCCGCGTGTCGCTGTGGGTCGGGTTCGTGGCCGTGGGCATATCGACCTCCATCGGTCTGGCGCTGGGGCTCATCGCGGGCTATTTCGGCCGCCTCACGGATGAGGTCATCATGCGTCTGGTGGACGTGATGCTCTGCTTTCCCTCCTTTTTTTTGATTCTGGCGGTCATCGCCTTTTTGGAGCCCAGCCTCACCAACATCATGGCCGTCATCGGGCTCACCTCGTGGATGGGCGTGGCGCGGCTGGTGCGCGCCGAGACGCTCTCGCTGCGCGGGCGCGACTTTGTGCTGGCGGCGCGCGTGGCCGGGGCCGGGCCGACGCGCATCATCATCCGGCACATTCTGCCCAACGCCCTGGGCCCGGTGCTGGTCTCGGCGACGCTCGGCGTGGCCGGGGCGATACTTGTGGAGTCGTCGCTCTCGTTTCTGGGGCTTGGCGTGCAGCCGCCGGACGCCAGCTGGGGCAACATGCTCATGGACGGCAAGGAGGTGCTGGAAGTGGCGCCCTGGCTGTCCGTGTTCCCGGGCTTGGCGATCCTGTTCACCGTGCTGGGCTACAACCTGCTGGGCGAGAGTCTGCGCGACATTCTCGACCCGCGCCTGCGGAGGTGACGATGCCTGCCCATATCGCCATATGCCGCCGCCGGCGCTACCCGCGGCACGAGGCCCGGCACCCCTGGCTGACGCGGCTCCTCAACGCCTATCACATTTCCGACACGGCCACCCGCGCGGATTTGGCGCGCGAGACGCTTTTGCGCGGCGTGCCGCCGGCCTGCGGGCCAGGCTGCCACGTATGCTGCGTGGGGCAGGTTCTCCCGGTGTCCGCCTTCGAAGTCATGGGCATTTTCTGGTACGTGGCCGAGGTGCTGGAGGCGCGCAAGCGGCTGGCTGTGCGCGCCAACCTGCGCGCCCATCGGCCGGAGCTGGAGGCTCCAGCCTGTCCGTTCCTGGTGGACGGGACCTGCGCCGTGTACCCCGTGCGGCCGTTCATCTGCCGGCAGCACCATGTGTTCGGCCGCGCCTGCGCCATGGGCGAGAACCTGCGCCAAGAGCGCCCGCGCGACATTTTCAACTCCGCCCACGATGCCGCCCGCGACATGGCCGGGGAGCTGTTTCCGCTGTTCGGCGTGGCCGAGGAGGACATTGATTGGCGCTTCGAGAGCGGGTATGTAAGCGGGCGGAGCAGGGACCTGCACTCCCTGCCTTTGTGGAACATCATCACGCACATGGACGCCGCCGCACGGCGCAAACGGGCCAGAAATGCTTGAACTGCTGCGTATCCGCGATCTGGCGCTTATTGAGGACGCCGAACTGGAGTTCGCCCCGGGCATGAACGCCCTGACCGGCGAGACCGGCGCGGGCAAAAGCTTCATCGTGCGCGCCATCGACTTTTTGACCGGCGAGCCCATGAGCGCCGACCTGGTGCGCCCCGGCAAGGAAAAGGCCGTGGTGGAGGCCGTGTTCGTTGCCGAAAACGCCGAGGGCGCGCAGGAGGACGTGATTGTCCGCCGCGAGCTTTCCGCCGGCACCGGCCGCAGCCGCGTCTATGTCAACGACAGGCTTGGCTCGCTGGAGACCCTGCGCGAGATGCGCGCGGGCCTTGTGCTGCACACCAGCCAGCACGGTCAGCAAAAGCTTTTGCAGCCGGCCTTCCAGGCCCGCATCCTCGACAGCTTTCTGCCCGAGCCGGGCCTTGTGGCCGAGCGCGACGCCGCGCTGGCGGCGGTGAAGGCCGTTCAAAACGCCCGAGCCGAGCTGGCCGCCCGCGTGGAGGGCCTTTCGCGGCAGCGCGAGTTTTTGGAGTTCCAGCGCGCGGAGATCTCCAAGGTCGACCCGCAGCCGGGCGAGGAGGACGACCTGCTGGCGCGCAAGGCGGGGCTCAAGGACCGCGAGCGCCTGGACGAGGCCAAGGGCCGCGCCCTGGAGGCCATGCTTGGCGAAATGTCCCTTGCCGAGCGCGCGGCCGAGCTGGCCCGGGCGCTGGCGCAACTCACCGCCTTCGACGACTCCTTTGAGGCGGACAAGGACGTGGCCGAGGACTTCCGCCACCATCTCACGAATCTTGAAAGCCGTGTGCGCCGCCTGTCCCTGGATGACGAGGGCGGCGAGGACATCGACGCCATCGAGGCCCGGCTGTTTGAGCTGGCCAAGCTCAAGCGCAAGCTGAACAAGGGGCTGGACGAGATTGTGGACCTGGGCAAACAGGTGGAGGAGAACCTCTCCTTCCTGGACTCCTGCGCGTTGGACGCCCGGCGGTTGGCGCGCGAGGAGGCCGAGGCGGCCAAAGAGCTCGGCGCGGTGCTCGCCCGCCTTAACGCCGCCCGCCGCGCCGCCGCAAACACGCTGTGCCAGCGCCTGGGGGCGGAGCTCGCCGGCCTGGGCTTTTCCGAGCATGCGCGCGTGGAGTTCGTCTTTGAGCCCGTGGTGGTCTATGCCAATCCCGATGACGCAATGGATGAATCGGGCGAAGCCCGCGAAGCCAGCGAATCCGGCGAAGCCGGCGAGGCCGGAGCCCCGTTGACCGAACTGCGCGGCCGGCTCTTTTGGGTGCCCAACCCGGGCCAGCCGCCCCGTCCGCTGGACAAGATCGCCTCCGGCGGCGAGCTCTCGCGCTTTTTGCTGGCCCTCACCGGCCTGCAGGCGGAGAGCGCCCGGCCCACGCTCATTTTCGACGAGGTCGACGCGGGCATCGGCGGCCACACGCTCATCCGCGTGGGCGAACGTCTGCGCGAGCTGGCCGGCCGTCAGCAGATGATCCTCATCACCCACTGGCCGCAGCTGGCCATGCTTGCCGAGCGCCACTTCCAGGTGCGCAAGGAGGTTGTGGACGGCCTGACCTACACCGGCTGCGCGCGTCTGGACGAGGCCGCCATCGCCGCCGAGCTTTCGCGCATGGCTGGCGGGCCGTTCCACCCCGACTCCGTTTTGGGCGACCCCGCCCCCGTCTGATTCCGTTGCGGGCGCGCCCCTTCCGAGCTGATTCCCCCGCCCCTTGAGTCCGCGGCGGGCGCGCTGTATAGCTTAACGGACGCCGGGAGCTGACCAGCCCGGCCAAGGAGCGTTCCAATGTCCCGCCGTATCGCCTGGGCGTGCATCGCCCTCGCCGCCATTCTCCTGGCCGCCTGCGCGCATGCGGCCTATACCAACCGCAGTCAGCTGCTGCTCATCAGCGAGGGGCAGGAGATGGCCCTTGGCCTGCAAAGCGCCCAGCAGGTGCTCAAAAAAGAAAAGCTTAGCGACGACGAGTTTCTGAAGCAGCGCGTGCAGCGCGTGGGCTGGCGCATTGCCCTCGCCGCCAACAAGCCGGAATATAAGTGGGAGTTCCACGTCATAGAGAAGAAGGACGTGAACGCTTTTTGCCTGCCGGGCGGCAAGGTTTTCGTCTACACCGGCATTATGAACCTCACCACCAGCAACGATGAGTTGGCCGCCGTCATGGGGCACGAGATAGCCCACGCCCTGTTGCACCACGGGGCCGAGCGCATGAGCCAGGCCATGCTGGCCCAGTATGGCGGCGCGGCGGCCTCGCTGGCCATCGGCTCCTCCGCCGGGTCGGGCGCCAGCCAGGTGTTCAACCAGGCCTATGGCATCGGAATCAACGTGGGCGTTCTTCTGCCGCACAGCCGCACCCAGGAGAGCGAGGCCGACGAGGTGGGCATGATTCTGGCCGCCAAGGCCGGATACGACCCGGCGGGCGCGCTTTCCCTGTGGCGCAAAATGGACGCCTACGCCAAGAGCAAGGGCCAGAACGTGCCGGCCTGGCTTTCCACCCACCCCACCACGCGGGACCGCATCGCGGCCATTCAGGCCAAGATGGGCCCCATCCGCGCGCGGTATTATCAGCAAGGGGCGTTGCGTTGACGCCCGCGGGCCCGGCATGATTGTGTGCACCGGCTGCGGCGCGCGCAACGCGGACGACGCCCGCGTGTGCCAGAACTGCGGCCGCAAGCTGCAATCGCAGTGGGCCGTGCCGGGCAAACCCGCCGATGCCGGCCGCGCCGATGCCGACCGCGTCGATGCCGACCGCGTCGATGCCGGCCGCGCCACGCCAGACGCATGGTCCGGTCCGGGCAGGCGTATCGCCTCCGGCCTTGGGGGCGAGCCGCTGGACCTCGACGCTCTGGGCGGCGGGCCGCTTCCGCGTGATTCCGGCATGGAGGGCGGCGCGTGGGAGCGCATAGCGCCGGTGGAGCACAAACTCGACCCGCGCGCCTCGCACATGGTGCGGCGCTGCGCGGAAACCTGGCTCTACGGGCTGGGGCTCATCGCCGCGGCCGTCACCACCTGCGTCGCCGAGGACTGGCGCTACCTCGCCGGGGCCATTGCCGTCGTTGCGGGGCTTGCGTTGGTGCGGGGGCTTTGAAAGTTTGACTTTGTCGGGAGGCCGCGATGCTAGATAAATGGTCTGCGTTGATTAGTGCCTTTGCAGAGCTACTTTGGCCTTTGTTGTTAGTGCTAGTTATCTATTTATTTAGAAAGCCAGTCGTAGAACTGTTGCAGGCCATCACTGCTGGAAAAATATCATTTAAAGTTGGTACTGTTGGTGTTTCTGCAATACAATATTCAGAATTGACAGAAAAAGCGATTTCTGATCTCCAGATTAAAGTTGCTGCATTTGAGTCAACTATTGATAAGTGCGCCGTGTTAGAGAACCGAGAGAATTTAAGCACAAAATATTTGGGAAAATCTGTTTTGTGGGTTGATGATAACCCAACGAATAACGCATACTATGTGACAACCCTCATTTCTGAAGGCATCAAAGTAGACCTTGCTACATCAACAAAGGAGGCCATGGAGAAGCTTTCAAATACTGCGTACAGCTTGGTTATTACAGATATCCTCAGACCAGAAGGGAATAAAGCAGGTATTGAGCTTATCAAGGAAATAAAGAAAGTCGGAATGAATTTGCCGATTTTCGTGTTCTGTGGTGGCTGGGCCGCGTCAAATTTAAAAGCAGAAGTTTTGCAGGCTGGTGCTAACGCTATAACTTCATCTGGCACGACATTACTTGCTAATGTGACCAACGCTCTTGAGCAATATGACAAGAGTTCAGAAATCAACGCCAAGCAGAGGCGTTAGGCAAACGATTCCCACCTATTCCGGCAGCTTGTCCAGCACCTCGCCGTCCTTGGCCAGCGCTTTGGTCAGGCGCTTTTTAAGTTCCGGAAGGAGCTCCTTGGTCATGTCCGCGCCGATCTTCTGCCCGGCGATCATCAGTTGGGGCGTTGTGGCCACCACCTTTCTGCCCGTGGGCGACTCATAAAACGCCAGCATGTCGCGGATTTCCTGCTGCGTGTACGTGGCGGCGTAGAGCGGCGCCAGGCGGTCGAGCATGCCGCCGGGGCCGTTCAGCTTCTCCCGCAGCAGCGTTATCATTTCGCGTTCGATGATGGCCAGCTTTCGCGCGGGAATATCCTTGCGCGCTGCCCGCACGGTGTTCATGGTCTGCCGCGTCATGGTGGCGGCGAGTTGCGCGGCCAGCGCCCCGCTGCCGGCAGCCTTGAACAGGCGTTCGATGTCCGCGCGTTTTTGCGGGGTCAGCTCGTCGGCCTGGGCGCTGGCGGTGGGGGGAAGGGCGGCCAGCGTCACGGCAAGGACGATGGCGAGCACGAGAATATGGGCGAAACGTTTGGACATCACGGACTCCGGGGGCTTGCGTGTGGCGCGGGCGCGCATATGCGCGTACCGATAACAGCCCTGGACCCGGAACGCAACGCGGGCGGCGGCTTTCACAACGCTTTCGCCGCGCTGTTGTCGCAAGTGTGGTGGAGGAGTATGCGAAGGGAGGGGAGGGGCGCATGCGCACATTGACGTTCCGCGTCACCGGCATGGTGCAGCACGTGTGGTTCCGGGGCTGGGCGCAAATGACGGCGGGCGCGCTTGGTCTTTGCGGCTGGGTGCGCAATCTGCCGGATGGCTCCGTGGCCGGTCAGGCCCAGGCGTGCCATTCGGGCCATTCGGGCCATTCGGCCCATTCAGACAGGGGGCCCCATTCGGGGGATGCCGTCCTGGAGACGTTCCGCGCGGCCCTGCGCCAGGG
>MNUQ01000047.1:7842-14775 GCA_001871085.1 Desulfovibrionaceae bacterium CG1_02_65_16 | reverse complement strand
TTGATGGCGGCCACGGCGTGCGGGTTCTTGTCCAGAAACCAAGCCTCCGACGCGCCGCGGCTGAGCGCCTCGATGGCGAGCGAGCCGCTCCCGGCGAAGAGGTCCAGCACGCGGCTGTCTTCCCAGACCACGCCGCGCACCTCCAGCATGGAAAACACGGCCTGCCGCACCTTGTTGGTTGCGGGACGGTAGCCTGGGCCCTCCACCGTGCGGATGCTCCGCCCGCCGTATTCACCCGATATCACGCGCATGTCACAACTCGCTTATGAGCTCCACCATCTTCCGGTTCACCTCAAGGAAGCGGTCGCGGATCTCGGTTTGCGCCACCCAGGGCTTGCTCTTGGCCAGGGCCATGCGCTTTTGGAACTCGGCAAAGAGATGCTGGGAGTCGGAGAGCAGGTACTCCCAATCAATGCTGGGCTCGGCCTTGGCCTCGTCCACAACGGGCACCATGCCCTTGCCGGGTTCAAGCGTCAGCTCCTCAAGGTAGGCCGGCACATGCACATCCATGCCAAGCTGGTCGTGCACGATTGCGGAGAGCGCATCAAGGGCCCTCACCTCGCCGTGGACCAGAATGACCTTGGTGTCCTTGCCGTCAAAGCTTTTGAGCCACTGCAATATCTCCGTCTGGCCGGCGTGGGCCGAAAAGCCGCCGATGGTGAACACCTTGGCGGCCACGGCCACTTCCTCGCCAAAGATGGAGATCTGCTTGGCTCCGTCAACAATCTTGCGGCCCGGCGTGCCCTCGCCCTGGTAGCCGCAGAACACGATGCTCGCGCCCTTGCGCCAGAGGTTGTGGCGCAGGTGGTGGCGAATGCGCCCGGCGTTGGCCATGCCGCTGGCCGAGATGATGATGGCCGAGCCGGACATGGTGTTCAGCGCGCGCGATTCATCGGCCGTCTGGCTGAAGCGCAGGTTGGGCAGACTGAGCGGATCCTTGCCGTCGCGGATGAGCGCCTGGGTCTTTTCGTCAAAATACTCCGGGTGGTTGCGGAATATCTCCGTGGCGCGGATGGCCAGCGGGCTGTCCAGGTACACGGGCATGTCCTTGGGCAGCTTGCCCTCCTGGTCCAGCAAAAAGAGCGTGTACAGAATTTGCTGCGTGCGCTCCACGGCAAAGGCCGGAATGATGACCTTCTCGTGATTCTTGTAGCTGTAAGCTATGGCCGAGGCGAGCTCCTCACGGCTGTTTTCCGCGCTCTTATGGTTGCGGTCGCCGTAGGTGGACTCCATGAACAGGTAGTCGGTATGGTCGCCGTTGCCTTTTTTCGGGTCGGGCAGAATAAGCTGCCCCGGCCGGCCAAGGTCGCCGGAAAAGATGATGCGCGTGGGCTTGCCTTCTTCCGTGTACTCCAGCTCAATGAACGCGGAGCCCAGAATGTGCCCGGCATCGCGGTAGGTAACGCGGATGCCCGGCACTGGCTCGAAGGGTTTGTCGTACTCAATGGGCTGGATGAACGGGAAGGTGGCGGCGGCGTCTTCCGTGGTGTACAGCGGCTCGGCGGGCTTGTTGCCGCCGTGACGCTGCCGGCGGCGGTTCTGCTGCTCGGCCTCCATTTCCTGAATATGCGCGCTGTCGAGCAGAAGGATCTGCATCAGGTCGCGGGTGGGCGGCGTGGCGTAGATCGGCCCCTTGTAGCCATTGGCCACAACGCGCGGCAGCAGGCCGATGTGGTCGATGTGCGCGTGGGTTATCAAAATGAATTCAAGACTGCTTGGCCTGTACGCGTCCATGTTCAGGTTGCGCTTCTCAATCTCCGCGTTGCCCTGATGCATGCCGCAATCCACTGCGAAACGGTGCCCGCCGGTTTCAAGAATGTAGCAGGAGCCGGTGACGCCCTGGGCCGCGCCCAAAAAGTTGATCTTCATGGTTTCCCCGCGTTGAACGTTGGTATTCCGGCCGCCGCCGGGCGCAAGGCTGCGTCCCACTTTCGTTTTCGGCCGATTTCATGTACAAGGCTGGTCCCTGGACCGCGCATGTTAGCCAAAGACCTTGCCGGGCCGCAACCACTATTCGAGGAGCCAGCGAGACGCTCATGGCAAATTCCAAGCAGTACCTCATCGACGACCTCTCCATGCAGGAATCCTGGCGTTTGTTCAAGATTCTCTCCGAAATCGTGGACGGATTCGAAACCCTGAGCGACCTCGGCCCCGCCGTGTCCGTGTTCGGCTCCGCCCGGGTGAAGGCTGGCGAACCGCTCTACGAAAAAACCCTCGATCTGTCGCGCAAGCTGACGGAAGCGGGCTTCGCCGTCATCACAGGCGGCGGCCCGGGCCTCATGGAAGCCGGAAACAAAGGCGCCATGGAGGCGGGCGGCAAGTCCGTGGGGCTGCACATCCACCTGCCGCTGGAGCAAAAAAACAACGAATATCTGAACGTCCGCTGCGACTTCCGCTACTTCTTCGTGCGCAAACTCATGTTCATCAAATACGCCATGGCCTACATAGCCATGCCTGGCGGCTACGGCACGCTCGACGAACTCTCCGAGGCGCTGGTGCTCATCCAGACCCATCGCATCAAGGGCTTT
This sequence comes from Desulfovibrionaceae bacterium CG1_02_65_16, assembly GCA_001871085.1. Classification (GTDB taxonomy): domain Bacteria; phylum Desulfobacterota; class Desulfovibrionia; order Desulfovibrionales; family Desulfovibrionaceae; genus Humidesulfovibrio. Next base: position 12,247 of record MNUQ01000047.1, on the reverse strand, counting down.
CCCATCGTGCTCATGGGCGTGGACTACTGGAGCGGCCTCCTCGACTGGTTCCGCACGCGTCTTGTGGCCGACGGCTTCTGCAACGCCAAGGACCTGGACCTGTTCCTCGTCACCGACTCCAACGAAGAAGCCGTGGAGCACATCCGCCGCCACGTGGTGCTGTAAAACCGTCATGGACGCGGCCTCGCGGCAGCGGCGGGCCTATCTTTTCGGCCTGGGCACGGTGCTCATCTGGAGCACGGTGGCCTCGGCCTTCAAGATCGCCCTTGCGCACATGGACCACGTGCAGCTTCTGCTCGCGGCCGACGCCGTGTCCGTGGCGACGCTGTTCTGCATCCTGGCCGCACAGGGCAAGCTTGGCCTGCTGAGCGAGCTGAACGGCCGCGCCTTGCGGCAAAACATGCTCCTCGGCGTGCTGAACCCCTTTCTGTACTACCTTGTGTTGTTCAAGGCCTATTCGCTGCTGCCGGCGCAGGTGGCCCAGCCCCTCAACTACACCTGGGCCATCGCGCTTTCCGTGCTCTCGGTGCCTTTGCTGGGGCAGAAACTCACCCGGCGGGATCTGCTGGCCATCGGCGTGAGCTATGCGGGCGTGGTTGTGCTTTCCGCGCAGGGGAACCTGTCGGAGCTTGGCGCGGGCAGCGCGCTCGGCGTGGGGCTGGCGCTTTTGAGCACGCTCATATGGGCGCTGTACTGGATAGGCAACACCAAGAACGCCACCGATCCCGTCGTGGCGCTGTTCGTCAACTTCGCCGCGGCGTTCCCGCTCATTCTGGCCATGGCTCTTTGCACCAGCGGCCCGCCAGCCTGGAGCGCCATCGGTCTGGCCGCCGCCGCCTACGTGGGCGTGTTCGAAATGGGCGTAAGCTTCGTCCTTTGGCTGCTCGCCATGCGGCTCACCACGTCCACCGCGCGCATCGGCAACCTCATCTTCCTCTCGCCCTTCCTGTCGCTGGTGTTCATCCACTTCATCCTGGGCGAGGTCATCCACGCCGCCACCTATGCCGGGCTGGCGCTGATTCTCTGCGGCAACGCGCTGCAGAAGCGCCAGGACTAGAGCCGCCCGCGCTCGTCGACGAAGCGCCCCAACACCTTGAGGTGGGCGCGCTCCTCCTCGGCCAGCAGCAAAAGCGTGCGGCGCATGTCCGGATCGTCCGTCGCGGCGGAGCGCCGCAGGTAAAGATCCTGGGCCTGGGCCTCCACGGCCATGGCCAGCTCCAGCGCCTCTGCGGAGTCCGCCGGGTCGGACATGAGGCCCAGGTAGTCCTTGGCCTTTATGCCGCCCTCCAGCACGCTGGGCGTTATGGACGCCTTGGCGCGGACCTCGAAGGACTCAATCTCGCCCTCGTCCAGGCGGGACCATATCTCGGACAGCGTGCGGCGGTGCCGCTGCTCGAACCCGGCCAGCCGCCGGAACAGGGCGGAAAGCTCTGGATCCGTGGCCCGCCCGGCGAGCGCGCCGTAAAACTTCTCCAAGGCCATCTCCATGCCCCAGGCGCGCTCCAAAAGCTCGGCGGCCGTGTTGACCTCGGACAACGAGGCCATGCCCAGGTCGAGCGGCCCCTGGGCCACCGCGCCGTTCCAGGCCATTATGCCGCCCTTCAGGCTCATGATCTGGCGAAAGCCCTGCCCTGCCAGCATGTTTGCGGCGGCAAGGCTGCGCGATCCGGCATGGCAATAGACCAGAACCGGAATGTTGCGGTCCAGCTCGTTCAACCGTTCCGAGAGCTCCGGCAAAGGGATGTGCCGGGCTCCGGGCAGATGTCCTTCGGCGAATTCAAAGTCCTGGCGCACGTCAAGCAGCGTCCGCGAACCAAGGCGGACTTCGTCGAGAAATTTGCCCGCTTCCTTGGGCTCAATCTGATGCACATACGCGGTCATGGCACACTCCTTTACAGGCGGCATACCAATAATCAGGATTTACGGCAAGATGGCGTGATGGATTTCAAACGTGATTGCGCAGCTTGAGCTCCGCCGGGTGCGGATGGAGGTACCACTGGCCGGCCAGATAGGTCTCGCCGAATTTTCTCACATAATGGTTGAGCAAAGTCACGGGGACTATGAGCGGCGTCAGTTCCCGGGCGTAGGCGTCAATGACCTCCAGCAGTTCGCGCTTCTCGTCGGCGCTGAGGCGGCGCTTGAAGTAGCCCATGACGTGGGACAGGACATTCACGTGCTTCTTGACTGTTGCAGCCAGGCGCAGGGCCTCCATGAGCCCGGAAATGTAGGCGGTCCGGAGCGACTCAGGCGTCATGGCTGCCCCTTGCGCCGCCAACCGGCCCAGCGCCCGGTAGTGCTCCACGCTATGCGCCATGATGAGCAGCTTGTGCCGGGAATGGAAGTCCACCAACCCGCCCAGGCTGAAGCCGGACGCGAGCAGGCCGCGCCAGCGCCCCATGACGAACACGCGTTCGATAAAGTTCTCGCGCAGGGTCGGATTGTTCAGCCGGCCCTCATCCTCCACCGGCAGCAGCGGCATGGCGTCCATGAGCCGCGCGGCGAACAGGCCCCGGCCTTTCAACGCGGGCGCGCCGCCGCCTTCCGGGTACACCTTCACCCGGCCCATGCCGCTGGAGGGCGAGCCGTACGTGAACACGAATCCGGACAGGTCCGCGCGCGCAAGCTCCGCCACCTTGGCGGCTGCCCAATCGTTCATGCGTTGCGTGAGGTCTTGTCCACCGCGCACTGTAACAAGCCGTGGCGACTCGTGATTTCCAACAAGGCGCAAGGCCTCGCGCGGGACAGACAGGCCGCATTCCACCTCCGGACACACGGGAACATACACCACGTGCGGCCCCAGAACGTCAGTCAGGAAACGGTCGCGTTTGTGGCCGCCATCATAGCGCACGGCCTCACCCAGCAGGCAACGGCTCACGCCCAGGCGCGGCGCATGCGCGCGTAGCGCATCCGCGCGGGGCGCATCCGCGCGAGGCGCATCCGCAGCCCATCCGCCAGAATCCTTCACGTCCATGCGGACTCCATACCTACAAGAGCCCTTGATCCCAGTTGAATACGCTGGTTCGCGGGGCTGTTTCAAGAAATCGCGGCCACGGCTCCCGCAGGGTGACGAAGAACGCGTAGCCAGCATGCTCCAGCTCCTTGCGGTGGACGCCAAGGTCCAGCTCCCAGCCAGGATAGATCCAGTGGTTGCCGCCGATCTTGCGCACAAAGGCCACTTCGCCGCGCGGGCTCAAAATGGGCTCCTCCAGGCGCACTTCCTCGGCCAAAATGCGCGTGATGCCCAGCGGCCAAAAACCGCCCACCACGATGCCCAGCGGCAGCGGGCTTTGCCTGGGCAGGCTGAGCAGCTCCGCGCCGGAAAGCTCGGGACTGGCGAAAGCGCCGGCAAAGCCGAGTTCGGCGTACTGCGCGGCCGTGTGTGCGCTGGCCAGATTGCAGAAAGGCCCGGCAATGAACGAGACCCCGTCCCTTTCGCCGGGGGCGTCGCCAAACAGGCCCACCTGCCAGGGCGCGCCCAACATGAAGCGTTTGGCCCCGCGCTCGCGGGCTTCCTCCACCACGCGGCGATATTTGGCTTCCTCGCTGGGCCATATGACCGGCGGCAGCCACCAGCAAATGCGCCCGGTGACGGGACGCGGCGTGTCGAGCAGGGCCGAGCGCTCCAGCCAGATGCCGGTCTCCGCGGCCTTGCCGCCACGCGTTTTGCCGCGCGGCAGGGCGCGGAACACGTGCATGTCCACACGCTTTTCCACCGTCGCCGGGGCGTAGCTCCGGGGGCGGAAGTGCCCGGCCTCCTTCTCCGACGGCTCGACGCAGTGGGCGATGTCCTTTTCCATGCCGGCGATGAGCCGCGTCAACTCAGGTTCGCGGCGGTCGATGAGGAACGCCGGGGCCTTGGAGGGCGGCGGACCGCTTCTGGAGCCGGGCACGGGCCGGATGTCGATGCGCCCGCCCTTAGGCACGCTGCGACGCAACGGAATGGTTTGATGCCAGGGGTCGTCCTCGCAGCCCAGGCGCAGCAGGTCGCCGGCAAGCAGCTCCTGGCGCGTTTGCACATAGGCCCCGCCGCCGGGTTCGCGCTTCACCTGCCCCACGGGCAAACCGGAGGCCGTCTCCAGCCCTGGCTTGACCGGCGGATACGGCCGCTGCGGCAAAAAAACGCCGTGGGTGCCCGGCCGGCCCAGGGCCTGCTCCAAAAGCGAGAACGCGGCCTTGCGCGTTTCCGCGCTGCCGGGATCGTCGCGTAGCATGCGGTAGGCGGTGGTGACATAATACACGTAATGCGGGCCTTTTTTGCGGCCTTCAATCTTCCAGGAGCGCACCTGCGGCAGCTCCAGCAAGGTCTTGGTCAGCACGTCGAGGCTCAGGTCCTGGCAGGAGAACAGGCGCTCGGGCTTGCTTTTGAGGCCGCCTTGCCTGTACAAGCGGCGGCAGGGCTGCACGC
>MNUQ01000047.1:0-7831 GCA_001871085.1 Desulfovibrionaceae bacterium CG1_02_65_16 | reverse complement strand
GCAAGCCGCTTTTGCCGCCAAAGAAGCTGCTCCACCAACACCGGCCGGAAACGCAGTGACACAGCGCGCCGTGCACGAATATTTCCAGGTCCAGCCCCTGCGGACAGGCTCCGGCCATGGTTTTGACCTCATCCAGGTCCAGCTCGCGGGGAAGCACCACGCGGCTTGCGCCCATGCTCTTTGCAACCGCGAGCGCGGCCGGGTGGGTGGCGTTGGCCAGGGTGGAGATGTGCAGCTCGCCCTCAAAGCCGGCTTGCCGCGCCAGGCTTAACAGCCCCAGGTCCTGCACGATGAGCGCGTCGGGCTTGACCATGCGCGCGAGGCGCTCCATAAGGTTACCGGCCGCGCGGGCGTCGTCGGGCTTGAGGAGCACGTTCATGGTCACAAACACGCGCACCCCGCGCTGATGGGCGTAGTCCGTGAGGGCGGAAAGCTCGCCCAGACCGAAGTTTTTGGCCTGCATGCGCGCGGAAAAATGCTTCAAGCCCAGGTAGATGGCATCTGCGCCGGCGGCCACGCCGGCCAGGAAGCTCGCGCGGTCGCCCGCGGGAGCCATGATTTCGGGTACAAACTTGTCCATTCGGGAATAACGCCTTTTGATGAGAGTGCGTCCGGCCGCTGCCGGCGGGACAAAGGATGGAGGATCGTGGTCAGAAATTGCCGTGAAGTCAAGGTGCGCGAACTGCGCTTCCTGGGAGCCTGGGACGAGCCGAGCGACTTTGTCGAGCTGACGCTGGAGAATCCCGGCTGGGAAGGCTACCGCCCCGGCCAGTTCGCCATGCTGCGGCCCAAGCATTGGGGGCTGGAGCTCTCCTGGGGACGCCCCTTCTCCATCTCCCGGGCAAACGCCGAATCCGTGACCTTCTTTTTCCAGGTGGTGGGACGCGGCACCCAGCGTCTGGCGCACCTCAAGCCCGGCGACGAGGTCGTCTTATGGGGACCGCTGGGCAACGGCTTCAGCGCGCCGGTGGAGACCCCAACCGTGCTGCTGGCGGGGGGCATGGGGCTGGCCCCCTTTCGCGGCTACATCGAAAAACACCCAACCCCCGAATTTCTGCGTCTGGTCTTCGCCCACCGGCCGGAGCTGGAGTGCTATCCCTACGCCGAAATGTCCGAAAAAGTCCGCGCCGAAGCCATCCGCGAAAAGACTCCGGACGACCTGCCGCTGGTCATTGAACGCATTGAAACGGCTGTACGCGAAGCGGCGGGCGGCATCGTGCTGGCCTGCGGCCCCCTGCCCTTCCTCAAAACAGTGCAGCAGGCGGCGCGCACGCGGCAAGTGCGCGCGGAGCTCTCCCTTGAACGCAGCATGGCCTGCGGCGTGGGCGCGTGCCTGGGTTGCGTGTGCAAGGACGGCCAGGACAAGCATGTGCAGGTCTGTGCGCGCGGTCCGGTGTTCAACGCCGAAGACGTGCGGCTGTAATAGAAGGAGTCGGGCATGGATCTGCGCGTTGAGTTTGCCGGGCTGGTGCTGAAAAATCCCATCATCACCGCCTCCGGCACTTTCGGCTTCGGCCTGGAGTTCATGAATTTCGGCGATCTCAAGCGCCTGGGTGGCATTGTGGTCAAAGGGCTCTCCCTCAAGCCGCGCGAGGGCAACCCCATGCCGCGCATTGTGGAAACGCCCTGCGGCATGCTCAACGCCATCGGCATCCAAAACCCCGGCGTGGAGGCCTTTGTGCGCGACAAGCTGCCGCTGCTTCCCTGGCGCGAGACAGCCATCATCGCCAACTTATACGCCTGCTCCGCGCAGGAGTTCGGCGACCTGACCGGCGTGCTCGCCGGCGAGGAGGGCGTGGCCGCGCTGGAGGTCAACGTGAGCTGCCCCAACGTGCGCGAGGGCGGCGCGGCCTTTGGGCAGGACCCGAGCCAGATCCGCAAGGTGACGGAGGAGGTCAAAAAACGCGCGGCGGGCAAGCCCGTCATCGTCAAGCTTTCGCCAAACGTCACGGACATCGGCCTGTGCGCGCGGGCCGCGCAGGACGGCGGGGCCGACGCCGTGTCGCTCATCAACACGCTGCTGGGCATGGCGGTGGACATCCGCACCCGCAAGCCCCGGCTGGCCAACGTGGTTGGGGGGCTTTCCGGTCCGGCCATCAAACCCGTGGCCCTGCGCTGTGTGCACCAAGCCTGCAAGGCCATCAGCATCCCGGTCATCGGCATCGGCGGCATCACAAGCACCGAGGACGCGCTGGAGTTCATCCTCGTGGGCGCCAGCGCGGTCGAGGTGGGCACCGCCAATTTTCTGCGGCCCGACCAGTCATTCCGCATTGTGGACGACCTGCCCCGCGTGATGATCAAGGCCAAATGCAAGGAGATTGCCGAATTGCGGGGAACCTTGTCCCTCTAGCCGGCGGATTGCGTGAGAATGTGCCCAAACACGCAGATTTCGCTTGCCAGCCAGTATGTTTCGTATTAATTGGTTCGTCCTCGCGGAGAGGTGTCCGAGCACGGTTTAAGGAGCACGCCTGGAAAGTGTGTGTGCCCGAAAGGGTACCGGAGGTTCGAATCCTCTCCTCTCTGCCATTTTTCACCCCGGGGAAGCCGGACGGCGAGTTCGCCGTGAACCCCGCCAGGCCCGAAAGGGAGCAACGGTAGCGGTCCAAACCCGGGTGTCCGGTTTCCCTTAAAGAGGGGCGCAGCAATGCGCCTCTCTTTTTTTTGCCCAAATTCCCGCCCCTAAAACCGCAGCAACGCCGATTGCACATTTACATTCTTCATCCAAGCTGCTAATTGATTCCATCTTTATTGAATAATTCTTTCAAAGCAGCATGTTGCGTTGCTAAATAGATGTAGTTAAAATCAATTCCCCAGAGGAGTTCCGATGCGCTTCAAGCGAAATGTCCGCCGTATCAATGCCGGCCTGCGGGCGGTTCTTCTGCTTATGCTGTTGCCCACGGTCTGCAAAGCGGGCGGCTTCGCCCTGAATGAATACGCGGCACGAGCCAACGCCATGGGCGGGGCCATGATCGCCCTGGCCGACGACGCCTCGGCCGTGGCTTACAATCCGGCCGGCATCACCCAGCTGCAGGGCGACAACGTCATGTTCGGCATGACCGCAATCGCCCCGGTTGCCAACGTGAAAGCCGGCAACGGCCCCACCACCACGACCCAGGCGAATATCTACACGCCGCCCCACGCCTATCTCACCCATCAACTCAACGACAGGATCTGGCTCGGCTTCGGCCTCTTCACCCGCTTCGGCGTGGGCACCCAATACACCCAGAACTGGGCAGGGGCCGGCAACATCTACCGCGCGGAACTCAGCACCTACTCTTTCACGCCGAACATCGCCATCAAGTTGACTGACAAGCTCTCCCTCGCCGCCGGGCCGGAAATCCTTTACAGCTCCGCCGACCTGCGTAAAAAAATCACCGGGGTCCCCGGCGCCGACATGCGCATGTATGTTGACGGCATAAGCTACGGCGGACAGGCCGCCCTGCACTATGCCTTCAACGACCAGTGGAGCGCGGGGTTCGTCTACCACACCTCGCAACGCGCCTCGGACAAGGGTAAGGCCCGCTACACAGGCCTTCCAACCCGTTCCGATCAAAAGCTCACCATCACCATGGACCTGCCGGCCTCCTATAACTTCGGCGTGGCCTACAAGCCGAGCAAGGACTGGAAAATCGAGGCCGACGCCATCATGACCGAGTGGCAGGACTACAAAGACATGATTTACAAGCAGGAATACGCCGGCACAAGCATCAGCCCCAAGTACTGGCGCAACGTGTGGCGCTTCCAGCTCGGCACGGAGTACATGGCCACGGACTGGCTGGCCCTGCGCGCCGGCTTCGTGTGGGACCAGGATCCCATCCGCAAGGGCTATGAGGACTACATGCTGCCCACAAACGACCGCAAGATCGTAAGCACCGGTTTCGGCATCATCGGCGACAAGTGCACCTACGACTTCTCCGTGGCCTATGTGGCGAACAACGACCGCAGCATCGATTCCCATGGCGCCATCCCCAGCTCTGAGGTATCCCAGAGCCGCGCCTACATGGCCGGATTCTCCATCGGCTACAAATTCTAAGCCGCCCACCACCACATCCCGCCTCAAGGGGGTCCGGCACTCGCCGGGCCCTTTTTTTGTCCCCAAGCTCCCGCGCCCGCATCACAAAAGAATTTGACAAAATAAGATAATTTTGCCATTTAACTAGCGATGCAATAGCTATAATTTTACACAATGAAAAGAAGCCATGTCCCCACGTGCTTTTTCCCTTACTGCTCGTCTTTGGGCCACAGCAGTGCTTGCTCTTATCGGTTCAGCCGCGCTGCTGTTTGTGGCCATGCGGACCATAAGCGACATCAAAATACGCGGCCCGCTCTACAACGACATTGTGTCCTACAAGGACCTGCTGGCCGACATTTTGCCCCCGCCAGCCTATCTCCTTGAAACCTACCTCACCTGCTTTGAGCTGATGAAAGCTGAACCGGCCGAGCAAGACAAGCTCATAATAAAGCTGCAAAAGCTTGAAGCAGACTATCGGGATCGCAACGCGTTCTGGCAAACGAAGCTCAAGCACGCGGGGCTGCGTCAGGCAATGCTGAAAGAAGCCACCGCCCCAGGTTTCGAGTTCTTTTCAACGCTCAAAAGCTCATTCATACCCGCCATTCGTAAAGGAGACAGGGCAGCAGCCCTGGCCACACTTGAGGGGCCGCTGACGACAGCGTATCAGAAGCACCGCGCAGCAATCGACAAAACCGTGGAAATGGCGAATAAGGAAGTTGCTGTCGTTGAAGCCACCGCGGATGCCACCCTGACCGGAAGCATCCGCATGCTCTGGGTTGCGGCCATAGTCATCAACAGCATACTGCTCCTGCTCACCTATCTTTCCATACGCTCCATCCTGCGACCAATGTCCAATCTGTCGGATTACGCCAAGCATGTTTCCGAGGGAGACTACAACTTCACCTGTGAGATTAGCGGCGCGCATGAAATCAGCGACCTTGCCGCTGTGCTGGGCGACAACGTCGGCAAGATCAAGAAAAGCCTAGCCCATGCGGGCGAGGCTGAGCGCAAGGCCCAGCAGGAAGCCCAAAGAGCCAAGCTCCACTTGCAAGAGGCCGAGGAGGCAAAACACCAAGCCGAGCACGCCAAACGTCAGGGCATGCTCGACGCGGCCCTGAAGCTCGAAAAGGTAGTCGAAATCGTCGGAACGGCCTCGGACCGGCTGGCTGCGCAAATCGAGCAGTCGAGCAAGGGGGCGGAGGTGCAGGCGCACAAGGCCGAAGAAGTTGCCGCCGCCATGGATGAAATGAACGCAACCGTGCTTGAGGTCGCGCGCAACGCCAACAACAGCGCAACGACTTCCGGAGAGGCGCAGACAAGGGCCAAGGAGGGCGCTGACATCGTAACGCGGGTGATTCAGGGCATTGGAGAGGTACAGCTTACGGCCGTAACCCTGCGGGATCAGATGACCGAATTGGGCAGGCAGTCAGAAAATATCGGAAAGATCCTAACTGTCATCAGTGACATAGCTGATCAGACAAATCTGCTTGCCCTTAACGCCGCCATAGAGGCGGCCCGCGCTGGCGATGCCGGACGCGGGTTCGCCGTTGTTGCCGACGAGGTGCGTAAACTTGCAGAAAAGACCATGACGGCAACGCGTCAGGTCGATGAGGCCATCAAAGGGGTGCCCAGCACCGAGGCCAATATTGAACACGTGGAACGTGCGGTTGCCTCCATTGGCGAAGCCACACAGCTGGCCGGGAAGTCCGGGCATGCCCTGCAAACCATTGTGACGCTGGTGGAGACGGCGTCCGGCCAGGTGCATTCCATCGCGACCGCTGCGGAACAGCAGTCCGCAGCAAGCAATGAGATCAACAGGGCCGTTGAGGAAGTGAACAACGTGGCCAGGGAGAGTTCCGCAGCCATGGGTGACGCGGCCAAGGCAGTGCTCGACCTGACTCGACAGACCGGAGACCTGCGTCAGCTTATTCAGGAGCTGAAAGAGGATGGGGCAACAAACTCCCTGGCGTGAAATGGTGCTGCCCCCCCTCACCTGCAGAAGCAATCACCCGTAGTTTGGGCGGAGACGGTTCTTAGGCCCCCCCGCTCTGCCGAGCTCTTCTGAGCCAACAAATCCTCCAAGCGAGATATGGGCACGCCTTGAAGCCTCCCTCACTCTCAAGGCCGCCGCTCGGAATCGCGAGAACCTTGCTGTTTTGGCGTGCGGGTATGGTGGGGAAGGACAAACTTTCGGCCATTTCCGGCCCAGCACCTTCGTGAGCACCTGAATGTCCAGACGCCGATGCTCTTACAGCTGCCCCAACCTCTGGTTCTGAGACGCCTCAAGGCTCACAACGTTGTGCGCCACGTATAGCAAAATGCCTACCTAGCGATTCAACTCCGCCGTCGAACCTGTGAGCTTGTAGTAAAGCAGACTGTCTGCCCGAGTGCGTGAAAAACGAAAAGGCCCCGGTTCGAATGAACCGGGGCCTTGAAAAAAGTCTTGGCGGCGACCTACTTTCCCACGATTAAACCGCAGTATCATCGGCGATGGCGGGCTTAACTTCCGAGTTCGGAATGGGATCGGGTGTACCCCCGCCTCCACGGCCACCAAGACAAATATATAAGTTAGATAGGGGAGAGAGGAGCATTTTTGATGTCAAAAGCCGCACGACTTATTAGTACCGGTTAGCTAAACGCGTCACCGCGATTACACGCCCGGCCTATCAACCCGGTGGTCTACCGGGAGTCTTCAGCAGCCGAAGCTGAGGGAGAACTAATCTTGAGGCAGATTTCCCGCTTAGATGCTTTCAGCGGTTATTCCTTCCGAACATAGCTACCCTGCAATGCCACTGGCGTGACAACAGGAACACCAGAGGTTCGTCCACCCCGGTCCTCTCGTACTAGGGGCAGGCCCTCTTCAATTCTCCAACGCCCACGGAAGATAGGGACCAAACTGTCTCACGACGTTTTAAACCCAGCTCGCGTACCACTTTAAACGGCGAACAGCCGTACCCTTGGGACCTGCTTCAGCCCCAGGATGTGATGAGCCGACATCGAGGTGCCAAACCGCATCGTCGATGTGAACTCTTGGATGCGATCAGCCTGTTATCCCCGGCGTACCTTTTATCCTATGAGCGATGGCCCTTCCATGCGGGACCACCGGATCACTAAAGCCGACTTTCGTCCCTGCTCGAGATGTCTCTCTCACAGTCAAGCTCCCTTATGCTTTTGCACTCAACGCCTGGTTTCCGATCAGGCTGAGGGAACCTTTGCAAGCCTCCGTTACTGTTTTGGAGGCGACCGCCCCAGTCAAACTACCCACCAGACACTGTCTTCCAACCGGATAACGGTGTGGAATTAGAATCTTAAACAAGCAAGGGTGGTATTTCAAGGTTGGCTCCTCCGAAGCTAGCGCCCCGAATTCACAGCCTCCCACCTATCCTACACATGCTTGTTCAAAACCCAATGTCAAGCTATAGTAAAGGTGCACAGGGTCTTTCCGTCTTTCCGCGGGTAACGGGCATTTTCACCCGTATTTCAATTTCACTGAGTCTCTGGTTGAGACAGCGGGGAGATCGTTACGCCATTCGTGCAGGTCGGAACTTACCCGACAAGGAATTTCGCTACCTTAGGACCGTTATAGTTACGGCCGCCGTTTACTGGGGCTTCGGTTTAAGGCTTCGCATTGCTGCTAACCTCACCCCTTAACCTTCCGGCACCGGGCAGGCGTCACACCGTATACGTCATCTTTCGATTTTGCACAGTGCTATGTTTTTAGTAAACAGTTGCAGCCACCTGGTCTCTGCAACCCCTAATAGCTTACGCAGCAAGTGCTTCACCATCAGGGGCACACCTTCTCCCGAAGTTACGGTGTTA
>MNUQ01000099.1 GCA_001871085.1 Desulfovibrionaceae bacterium CG1_02_65_16 | reverse complement strand
GCAAGGCCGAGCGCTTCATCCAAACTGCTCTGCGCGAGTGGGCCTACGCCGCCAGCTACGGCAGCTCAGACGAAAGAGCCAGCGAGTTGCCTCGCTGGCTCCATGAATACAACTATTTTAGGAATCACAAGTCCTTACAGATGGAAACGCCCATGAGCCGTATCGGCCAGGGAGTGAACAACGTCTTGCAACTCCACAGCTAGGCGGCGGCTATTTGCCGCAGCACTTCTTGTACTTCTTGCCGCTGCCGCAGGGGCAGGGGTCATTACGGCCGGGCTTGGGCCCGCGCACAATGGGGTCGTGGCTGCGCATGCGGCCGTCGGTGTAGCGCCACACGCCGTCGAGCCGCTTGAAGCTGGCGAGCTCGTGGTGGTCCTGGCGCGCGCCCTGGTATTCATAGCTGGCGGTGAAGTCCACGAGGCCGGTCTGATCGTTTTCGCCGCCGTCCTTGACGGAGTTGACGGTGAGGCCGAGCCATTTGGAGTTTTCGCTCCAGGCCTTGGCCTGTTCGGGGTCGAAGTCGTGGCGCTCGTCCGGGGCGAGGGATTCGTTGAGGAAGTCGATGTCGCCGACAACATAGGCGCTGTAGCGGGCGCGCATAAGCGCCTCGGCGGTGGGCGCAGGCCGGGTTCCTTTGATGATGGGCTGGCAGCAGTCCTCAAAAGGACGATTGCTGCCGCAGTGGCAAGGGATCATGGTGGTCATGGGTCACCTCTCGGTGTTGGTTTCTTGTGGCCGCGCACACTACGGCGGAAAGCATGGCCGGTCAACTCGCGCGTGCGGCGGCGCATTGGCGCGCGTTGACAGCGCTGCGCGCCAGGCAATAACGTGCCGGGAACGATGGAGCACGGGAGCGAGGTCATGCGGAGAATCCTGATTGCATTTTTTGTTTGCGCTGTCGCGGCGGGGTTGTTTCCGCCTGATCGTGGCTGGGCCCTATCCTCAGCGCTGGCGCTCACCCCCTGGAGCAGCATTTACGAGGTCGCGCGCGACGAGCGCAGCGTCTCGCAGATCGCGTCGGACAAAAAGGTCACCACCAGCATCAAGGCCAAGCTGGTGGACCGCGACGGCAAGCTGGGTCTGGCGGTGAAGGTTTACTGCTTTGTCGGGCGGGTGACGCTGCTGGGGCAGCTGGCCGACGAATCGTTCAAGGCTTTCGCCGTGGCCACTGCGAAGAAGACCTCGGGGGTGCGGAGCGTCTCCACCCACTGGGAGGCCCCGGGCAAGGAAAGCACCACGGCGGCGGATGTGGAGATCGCGGCCAAGATCCGGGCGGCGCTTGTTGCGGACAAAGACATCAGCGCCACGCAGATTGAGACCGAGGTGTTCGGCGGCAAGGTTTACCTGCTGGGCATGGTGCGCAGCAGAAAGGACGCGGCCAGGGCCGTGGCGCACGCCAAGAGCGTTTCCGGCGTCACGGGGGTCACGTCGTTGCTGACCGCGCCGGGCAAGCGCTAACCGCCAAGCTCCGCGTGGCGGAAACAGGCCGTCAGGTGGTCGTTCACCAGCCCGGCGGACTGCATGTAGGCGTACATGATGGTGGTGCCGACGAATTTCATGCCGCGCTGGCCGAGGTCCTTGGCCAGCGCGTCGCTTACCGGCGTGCGCACGGGGATTTCGGCCATGGCGCGCCACGCGTTTTGCACGGGCCGGCCGTCCACAAAACGCCAGAGATAGTCGGCGAAAGAGCCGAACGCCGTTTGAATTTCGAGGAATGCCCGCGCATTGCCTATGGCGGCGGCGATTTTCTGCCGGTTGCGGATGATGCGCTCGTCAAGCCGCAGGCGCTCCTTGTCGGCCTCGCCCAGGCGGGCCACGGCGGCGGGAGAAAGCGTCCCGGCCCCCTCGCCGCCGAATGCGGCGCGATACCCCGGGCGGCGGTGCAGCACCATGCGCCAGTTGAGGCCGGCCTGCGCGCCCTCCAGCACCAGCAACTCAAAGAGCGCGTCGTCGTCGCGCAGGGGCGCGCCCCACTCCGCATCGTGATAGGCCACGTAGACGGGGTCCGGGGCGGCGGCCCCGGCCGTGCACCACGGGCAGCGATAGGGTTTGGGCTCGGTCGGCATCAATAGGGCTCCTGGCTGAGTTTAAAACGGCAACAAGCGGTATGATACCAAATTGGCGATGCGCCCACAACCGGCTGCGCCGCACCGGGCGGGCGCAGTCAAATTGTGTTTACACACGCGAATATTTGCGCTAAGGAGCATGCTCTTCGAGGTGGGGCTTAATGCACCCACCCGTCCCTTGAACGGCGTTACGGCCTGTGGCGCGGTCAAAAAGACCGACCGCAGCCCCCGCGCCCCCGGACGCCTCGGAACCGGGAAGCGGCGGTTGGCGGCCACCGGCCATGGAATACGCAAATACATTTGTCCGAGGGATTGTCGTTGGAGGCAACGATGGAAAAAACCAAGAAAGACGCTGAGCAGGAAATGGACCTCAATTTTGAGGACGCCCTTGAGAACTACCTCAAGGACGACTTTGGTGACCTAGACGAAGGCACCATCGTTCCCGGTACCGTCGTCAAGATCAGCAAGGATCATGTGCTGGTCGACGTGAACTTCAAGTCCGAGGGGCAGATCGCCATCTCGGAATTCCTCGACGCCGAGGGCAATCTCACCGTGGCCGTGGGTGACAAGGTCGATGTCTTCGTGTCCAACAAGGACGAGAACGAGGGCACCATCCACCTTTCGCGCGACAAGGCCAAGCGGATGCAGCTCTTCGACCGCCTGGAGGACTCCCAGGAGAACAACGGCACCGTCACGGGCCGTATCATCCGCCGCATCAAGGGCGGTTATACCGTCGATCTCGGCGGCGTGGAGGCCTTTCTGCCCGGCTCCCACGTCGACCTGCGTCCCGTTCCCGACATGGACGCCCTGGTCGGCCAGGACTTCGAATTCAAGATCCTCAAGATCAACCGCCGCCGCAGCAACGTCATCGTTTCCCGCCGCGTTCTGCTGGAAGAGCAGCGCAGCGAGCAGCGCGGCGCCCTGCTTGAGACCCTGGCCGAGGGCCAGGTGGTCAAGGGCAAGGTCAAGAACATCACCGAATACGGCGTGTTCATCGACCTGGGCGGCCTGGACGGCCTTCTGCACATCACCGACATGAGCTGGAAGCGCATCCGCCACCCCAAGGAAATGGTCCAGCTGGGCGACGAGCTCGACCTCAAGGTCCTGCACTTCGACCGCGAGGGACAGAAAGTCTCCCTGGGCCTCAAGCAGCTTGTGGCCGACCCCTGGGAGAACATCGCCAGCAAGTACCCGCAGGGTTCGCGCTTC
Organism: Desulfovibrionaceae bacterium CG1_02_65_16; assembly: GCA_001871085.1. GTDB lineage: Bacteria > Desulfobacterota > Desulfovibrionia > Desulfovibrionales > Desulfovibrionaceae > Humidesulfovibrio. The sequence continues at coordinate 4,455 of MNUQ01000099.1, read as the reverse complement.
AAGGGCAAGGTCACCAACCTGGCCGACTACGGCGCCTTTGTGGAGCTTGAGGCCGGCGTCGAGGGTCTGGTGCACATCTCCGAGATGAGCTGGACCCGCAAGCTGCGCCACCCCTCGCAAATGGTGCGCGCCGGAGACGAGGTCGAGGTCATCGTGCTCGGCGTCGACCCGGAGAAGAAGCGCATCAGCCTGGGCATGAAGCAGATCAAGCCGAATCCCTGGGACGTGGTGGCCGAGAAGTACCCCGAGGGCACCATCCTTGAGGGCGCCATCAAGAACATCACCGAGTTCGGCGTGTTCATCGGCATCGAGGAAGGCATCGACGGCCTGATCCACGTGTCCGACATCAGCTGGACCAAGAAGATCCGCCACCCGAGCGAGGTCTTCAAGATCGGCGACATCGTGCAGGCCAAGGTGCTCACTGTCGACAAGGAGAACGAGAAGTTCACCCTCGGCATCAAGCAGCTCTCCGAGGATCCTTGGCTGAAGGTGCCGGGCAAGTACCCGGTTGGCACCGTCATCAACGGCGTGGTGACCAACATCACCGACTTCGGCCTGTTTGTTGAGGTTGAGGAAGGCATTGAGGGCCTGGTCCACGTCTCCGAGATCAGCCGCAAGAAGATCAAGAGCCCCAGCGAGCTCTTCAAAGAAGGCGTCAGCATCGAAGCCAAGGTCATCCATGTGAGCGCCGACGAGCGCCGCCTCGGCCTGTCCATCAAGCAGATCAAGGAAGAAGAGGAACGCAAGAAGCCCAAGGAGTTCCGCACCTCCGGTCCGGAGACCGGCAGCAACCTGGGTGACCTCCTCCGCGCCAAGATCGAGGATGCCGCCAATGGCGAGGAATCCGGAAATTAAGCCCAAGTTCTCCGCGGAGCACCCGCTGCTCTTCGGAATTGTCTTGATCATAGTGGCCGTGGCCCTCTTTACGGGGGCCATGGCCTTTTTCCGCGGGCTTGGCAGCAGCAAGAGCAGCTCGCTTGCGGGCGACAAAATCGGCCTGTGCAAGCTGGAGAGCATGATCACCGACTCCCGCGAGGTGGTCGACTTCCTGCGCGAGCTGCGCCAAAACGACTCGGTCAAGGGCGTGCTGCTGCGCATCGACTCTCCCGGCGGCGCGGTGGCGCCTTCGCAGGAGCTTTACCAAGCCGTGCGCGCCCTGGCCAAGGTCAAGCCCGTCGTGGTCAGCATGGGCACTGCGGCCGCCAGCGGCGGCTACTACGCCGCGGCCCCGGCAACGCTCATCGTGGCCAATTCCGGCACCATCACCGGCTCCATCGGCGTGCGCGCACAATACGTGAACCTGCAAGGCCTGCTGGAAAAGCTCGGCCTCAAAAGCGACATCATGGCCAGCGGCAAGATGAAGGCCGCGGGCGATCCCACACAACCGCTGACGCCCGAACAGCGCACCTACATCCAGGCGCTCATCATGGACCTGCACCAGCAGTTCGTGAGCGATGTCGCCAGCGCACGCGGCCTGCCAGAGGCGGACGTGGCCAAGCTGGCCGACGGCCGCGCCTACACCGGCAAGCAGGCCCTCAAGCTCAAGCTGGTGGACAAGCTGGGCGGCCAGGAGCTGGCCATGGAGACCCTGCGCCAGATGGTCAAAGTCGGCCGCGACGCGCCGGTCATCGAAGGCCCGGAGAAAAAGCTGCCGCTGTTGCCGCGCCTCTTTGGCGCCAGCCTTTCCGGCATGTTGCAGGGCCTGGCCCAGGGCATAGACCAGGCCGTGGGGCAAAAGGCGCAGCAGGCCGGCGGTCTCTCTCTCGAATACCGGCAGTAGCCCCCCGGGCGCGGCCATGCGGCGTTCCAATCCCCAAAGCCACTTCCCCGACGAGGCGCGGTTCTTCCGCAGCCCCGCCCTGCCCGGCGCGGAGCTGCTCACCGCGCGCTTCTTCCAACACGCCTACGCCCCGCACTGGCACGAATGCTATGTGGTGGCGATCATCACCGCCGGGGCCGAGGGCTACCGCTACTGCGGCGAGCGCCATGTGGCCGGGCCGCTCTCGCTCGCCTGCATCAATCCCGGCGAGGTGCACACGGGCGAACGCGCGGCCGACGAGGGCTGGGCCTACCGCGTGTTCTACCCCCGGCCGGAAATGCTGGCGGGCCTGCTGGCCGAAATGAACGGACGTGAGCCCGCCGGATCGCCAGCCGAATCGGCCCGCCTGCCCCGCCTGCCGCAGCAGGTGGTGCGCGACGAGCCGCTGGCCCGGGCGCTTTTGCACGCGCACTTGCTGCTGGAGCGCGGCGAAGACACGCTGGAGGCGCAGACCACCGCCCTCTCCGCCTTTTCCGCCTTGCTGCGCCGCCACGCCGAGGCCGCTCTGGACGCAACGCCAGCCAACCATGCCGCCGCCCACGTTGAGGCCATGCGCCAACTCCTCGCGGCCAACATCTCCGAGCCGCTGACCCTTGACGAGCTGGCGGCCGCGGTGGGCCTGTCGCCCTTCCATGCGGCGCGACTCTTCACGCGCGAAACGGGCCTGCCGCCGCACGCCTGGCGCAACGCCCTGCGCGTCAACCGCTCGCTGGCGCTGCTCCGCCAGGGCGAAAGCGTGGCCGACACGGCCGCCGCCCTCGGGTTCTCCGACCAGAGCCACTACACGCGACACTTCCGGCGCGTGTTCGGCGTGGCCCCGGGGCGCTGGCGAAGCTGAACTCCCACGGGGCCATGCCCGCCGAATGGCCCCGCCGGGTGGCGGACAAGTAGCCCGCTGAATAGCGGCCGAATGGCCTATTGGGGCCTATTGGGTGACGGAACCGCAAGATTGTACAAGCCGGTGCGCACCGCTCACTGTATCGCACCCGGCATGAACACTCCCACCACGCCGCCAGCCGAGCGGCTTTCCTTCACCTTGTCCGGCGCGGCCGCCGGGTTCCGGGCCTGCGTGCCCGTGGCGCTGGGCGTCGCCGTGTACGGCGTCTTGTACGGCCTGCTGGCGCGGCAAAAGGGGCTCACCTGGGTTGAGGCCCAATCCATGAGCCTGCTTGTCTTCGCCGGGGCCAGCCAGCTCATCGCGCTGGACCTATGGAGCCCGAACCTGCCCGTGTTCTCGCTCATCGCCACCACGTTCATCGTGAACCTGCGCCACGTGCTCATGGGCGCGGCCCTTTCGCCGCAGCTGCTGTGCCTTTCCGCACCGCGCGCCTTTGGGTCGCTGTTCTTCATGACGGACGAATCCTGGGCGGTGACGCTGGCCCGGCTTACCGAGGACCGCCGGCGCGGAGCCCTCACCGACGGGGCGTACCTCATCGGCGCGGGGCTGGCGGTGTATGTGTTCTGGAACGGCTCCACAGCGCTGGGGCATGTGCTGGTGCGCGGGCTGGACGATCCGGCGCGCTATGGGCTGGACTTCGCCTTCACGGCGGTGTTCACGGCGCTGCTGGTAGGCCTGCGGCCGCGCAAAGCCGATGCGCTTCCCCTGGCCGCCGCCGTGGTGGCGGCGCTGGCGACGGCGCGGCTGTGCCCGGGCAAATGGTACATCCTGGCCGGTGCGCTGGCCGGCGGGCTGACCGCCGCGCTTATTCCGGCCGGCACAGCCCAAGCGTCCAGGCCCCAGGCGGCGAATACCAAACCGACAAAGGCCGAACCAGCGAATGCCGGGGCGAATGCCGCCAAGGGTACACGGGAGGCCAAACCATGAGCCCGTTGACCACCTCGCTGTTGACCATCGTGGGCATGGCGCTGGCCACCTACGCCAGCCGCGCGGCAGGGCTGGTGCTCATGAGCCGCGTCACGCCCGGGCCGCGCATGGAGCGCTTCATGCGCGCCATTCCCGGGGCCATCCTCGCGTCCATCATCGCGCCCAGCGCGCTGGCCACCGGCCCGGCGGACGCGCTGGCAACGGGCATCACGGCGCTGGCGGCCTGGCGCTTCCGCAACCTGCCGCTGGCCATGGTCATCGGCGTGGCCGCGGCGCTATGCCTGCGGCAGCTGCCCTTCAACTAGATCGTAGGGGAGGCGGCGCGTCTGCGGACCCACACCCGGGTGAGCGCCCGCGTGATATCCTGCGGCTCAAGGGGCTTGGTGATGGCCTCGTCCATGCCGACGGCAAAGAACTGGCGGTGCTCGCTGGCCTGGGCGTAAGCCGTCAGCGCGATGATCGGGATGTTCGCGTCGTAGCGCGAGCCATCGCTGGCGCGGATGCGTCGCGTGGCCTCAACGCCGTCCATCACCGGCATCTGGATGTCCATGAGCACTGCGTCGAAAGGTTCGCGTTCCAGGGCGTCCAGGGCCTCCTGGCCGTCCTGCGCGGTGGTCACTGTGTGTCCCTCGCGGGTGAGAAAACTTTTGGCTGCCAACTGGCTGATGACGTTGTCCTCCACCAGCAGCAGGCGCAGGGGCGGCAGCGACTCCACGCGCTCGGGCTCGGCCGGGGGCTCGGCGCGGCGCGTTGCGGGGTCGTCCAGCAGCAGGGCGAGGTCCAGGCGGGTTCCGCTTCCGGGATGGCTCTC
>MNUQ01000135.1 GCA_001871085.1 Desulfovibrionaceae bacterium CG1_02_65_16 | reverse complement strand
GGCTTCAACCTCGGCCTGAATGCGTTTGAACTGCACATACATAAGGGCGGCGACGCCAGCCAGCACCAGCAGCACGACCCACAGCCAGACACGACGTCCTGGCGTTGCGCCGGAGCCGGAGAGGGCAACCTTGGGCGTGCGGATCTGACTTTCAAAAGCTGTTGGGCCGGATTCCGAAGCCGGTTCTGCTGCCGGGCTCCCCGAAGCTGGGCTGGCCGCCAAGTTGGATGCCTGTTCGGTCGTCGGCTCAATGGCCGGCTCAATGGCCGGATCAATGGTCGGATCGGAAGCAGCGGCGTTCGACGCGGGCGGCTCGGGCGACATGGAATTCTCCACGGCCCCGGACGCAACGGGGGAAGCGGACAACGACGCGGCGGAAACCGGAGCAGCCACGGCCGGAGAGGCCAGAGAAATCGGAGGAGCCGAAGACGTCACGGGCTTCGCAGGCGACGGAATCTGCGGCACATAGCCGGAATCGCCGTCGGACTGCTGCTCGACAACCGCCACAAGCGGTTCGGCTTCCAGCCCAACGAGGTGGGCATAGTTGCGGATGTAGCCCTTGAGGTACACGGGGTGCGGCAGCAGGCCGATCTCGCCGCCCTCCAGCGCGTTCAGATTGCGCCGGCTTATCTTCGTGGCCTCCATGACATCGCGCAGGGAAAGCCCATGCTTCTCCCGCTCTTTTTTCAGCAGACCGCCCAGTTCAAGCAGATTCATCATGCGCCCCGCATCGGCCCGGAGACGGGCCTACAAGTTCCGGTATTCAATGACGGCCTTTTCACGCAGCTTCTGCATGTACTCCTGGAACACCTTTTCAAACTTCGCGTCGCGCAGCGACTGGAAAATCTGTTCGCGCACGGCGTCCAGGGGCAACTCCTCGCCTTCCTTCAGGCTCACCACCTGAAGCAAACCGGCAAAGTCCTGCACATGCAGAGGGATGGTGATCTGACCAGGCTTGAGGCCCGTCAACGCCTTGCTCCATTCCGGCGCAAGGTCCTTCCAGGCGATGAAGCCGATATCGCCGCCATGTCCGCCGCCGGGCCCCTGCGAAAACTTGTTCGCGGCGTCGGCGAAGGTGATGGCGCCGGACTCGATCTTCGTCTTGAGATCCACAGCGGCCTGTTCCGTGGGCACAAGGATGATGGCCAGCTGAACCATGCTGTCTTTGGAGAACTCGGCCTTGCGCTCCTGATAGCGCTGCTCGACCTCGGAATCGGTGACGACGACCTTGCTGGAAACCAGCCCGCCGATGATCTGGTGCTTGATCATGTCGCGGCGCATGTTGCGCTCAAAGTCCTTGCGGGTCATATGCTGTATGGAGAGCTGCTTGTTGAACTGCGCATCATCCAGCTTGCGTTGCGCCATAAAGGTTTTGGTCTGCTCGTTCACCTCGGCGTCGGTCACCTTGATCTTGTAGCGCTCGGCCTCCTGCTGAATGAGGATGTCGTCGATCAGCTGATCAAGAATTTTCCGCCGCAGGTTGCTGATCTGCGTGACTTCCGTCGCAGAAAGGGTGCGGCCGCGCGTTTGTTCGTAAATGGGCAGCATGCGCTCGTCGAGCTCATACTTGGTGATGGCCTTGCCGTTGACCAGGGCGATGACGCCGTCAAGCACGATATCCTCGGCCTTGGCCGGAGCGCTCCACAAGAGCGCAGCCGACAGAAAAACAGCCAGGGCCAGGCAACCGGCCCGGTTCGTTCCAAATACGCGCATGTCGCTCCTCAAGCTCGCTGTTCCGGGTCCGGCAAGCCGCCGGCCCGTTGTCCTCGGGAACCCTACCCCGTCTCGTTGCCGCTTGCAACGTTCTGCTGGTCCGGGTCGTCGCCCTGCGGCTCCGGGGGCAAATCCTCGTTATCCTGCTTGTGCAACAGTCGTCCGCTCACGCGGATGACCGAGGCGTCCGCGGCCTTGGCGAGCCAGGCTTCGAAGACCTGCTGGAGACGATCTTCAAGCAGCGCGGCCTCCACCTGCGGATAAGCCTGGGCGATGCCGAGCGTCTGCGCGGGCAGCCGCTCCAGCAGCAGCAGCCCCTCAAAGCCCACGCGCGTGGGCAGCACGACGCCCTTGCCGGAAGCCTCGGCTCCATGCAGGGCTTCGGCCCAGGCGGGCAGCAGCAGATCGCGGGCTATGGTCGCCTCGCGCACCTCCACGCCGGGAAAGGCCTTGGCCAGAGCGGCGGCGTCGCGTGGTTGCTGATGGGCGGCCAGCACCTTCTCCACCTGGCCACGCTCGCCCCCAAGAACCACAAGCAAGCGCACGCGCTCCGGCAGGCGGAAGGCGTCCAGGTGCGCCTGGTAGTAGGCTTCAACATCCCGATAGTCCAGATGAATGGAGGGACGCAGCACAAGGCGTTGGAACTTCTCCATGCCACGGGCGTAGCGCAGGTGTTTGCGCCACATCTTCAGGTCGATGTACTCCTCGGCCAGGGTCTGCTCAAAGGTGTTGTCCGGATAGTCCGCGCGGATTTCCGCCTCGGCCTTGGCCAGCTCTTCGTCGCTGACCTCCTGCCCGCGCTTGCTCAGCTCCTGGGCCACCAGCTCCTGGGCGATGAGCTGCCCCAAAATCTCACCATAGGCCTCGCGCAGGGAGGATACCGAGGGCAGCGCGCCGGAAAAGGCCTCAAAGTGCTCCAGATCGTACTGGAACTCCAACATGTCCAAGGTGATGGGCCGGTTGTTCACACGCGCCACCACGCCCACCTCGTCCGAGGAGCGGCGGGAGCAGCCCAAAAGCCCGACAAGCAAAAGGGCCAGGGCGAACAGAGCGAAGCGGCGTGCCGGCATCAGGAGGCCTTTTGCGGCGGCGGATCGCCGCCGTCCAGTAACGATTCCAATTCCGTACGCAGGTACTCCAAGCCGGCGGCGACGTCCAGACCCTCGGGATAGCGCAGCTCCAGCTTGGCGGGTGGCAGCAGCTTGGCCTTGCGTCCGCTCCCGGCCATCCAGGCCAGCAAGCGCTCGGGGGAGATGGCGCTGGTCTGCGCGCCCCAGGAGAGCACGGCCCGCGCGGGCGAAAGCTCGGCCTTGAGCACTTGCAGCTGCGCCAGCAGGATTTTGGTCTCCAACACCGCCACAAACTGCCGCGCGGCCGGGGGAATCGGGCCGAAGCGGTCGCGCAGCTCGGACTCCAGGTCGGCCAGCACCGTGTGGCTGCGGGCGCTGGAAAGCGCCTTGTAATAGCGCAGGCGCTCCTTGGGGTCGGGCACATAGTCCGATGGCAAATGCGCCTCGAACACAAAGGAGAGCTCGGGATCGGTCTCCTGCTTGAGCGGACCGCCGCGCACGCGCCGCACCTCCTCCTCCAGCATTTCGAGGAAGAGATCGAGCCCCACGCGGGCGATTTGTCCGCTCTGCACCTCGCCAAGGATGTTGCCGGCCCCGCGCAGGCGCAGGTCCTCCATGGCCACCTGGAAGCCCGCCCCCAGATAGTCCAGCTCAAGGATGATGCGCAGGCGGCGCTTGGATATCTCCGGCAGACGGTCGAGGCTCGGCACCACGAAATAGGCGTAGGCCTGCCGGTCGCTGCGGCCCACGCGGCCGCGCAGCTGATATAGCTGGCCGAGACCGAAAAGCTGCGCCTGGTCCACAATCAGCGTGTTGGCGTTGGGGAAGTCCAGGCCGGATTCGACAATGGCCGTGCACACCAGCACGTCCAGCTCCTTGTGCCAGAAGCCGTGCATGGCGTCCTCAAGGGCGCGCTCGGTCATCTGGCCGTGGGCCATGCCCACGCGGGCGCCTGGCGCCAGCTTCCTCACGTACTCGGCCACCTGTTCCAGGCCCTGCACGCGGTTGAACACCCAGAACACCTGTCCGCCGCGCTCCAGCTCGCGCGCAAGCACATTGCCAAGCAGCGTGTCGTCGCGCTCCACCAGCGCGGTTTCAACGGGCTTGCGGTCCTCGGGCGGGGTCTCGATGACGGACAGGCCCCGGATGCCGGAAAGCGACAATTGCAGCGTGCGCGGAATGGGCGTGGCGGTCAGCGTCAGCACGTCGATGTTCTTGCGCAGAAGCTTGAGCTTCTCCTTGTGCTTCACACCGAAGCGCTGCTCCTCGTCGAGGATGAGCAGGCCGAGGTTGGGCAGGTCCACATCGCCGGAGAGCAGGCGGTGGGTGCCGATGAGAATATCGATCTCGCCGCGCGCCGCAGCCTTGATGGTGACCTTTTGGTGCGCCGCCGGCACAAAGCGCGACAGCATGCCGATGCGCACGGGAAAGCCCTCCATGCGCCGGGTGAAGGTCTGGTAATGCTGCTCGGCCAAAACGGTGGTGGGACACAAAAGCGCCACCTGCCTGCCGTCGTGCACGGCGCGGAAGGCGGCGCGCAGGGCCACCTCGGTCTTGCCGAAGCCCACGTCGCCGCAGACAAGGCGGTCCATGGGCTCGCTGCTCGCCATGTCGGTGAAGACATCATCGATCGCCTTGGCCTGATCGGGCGTCTCCTCAAAGCCGAAGGTGGCCTCGAACTCGCGGTACATTTCGCCCGGGGGGCCATATGAGTACCCCTTGGCCACGCGGCGGAAGGCGTACATTGAGACCAGGTCCTGCGCTATCTTCTCAATGGCCTTGCGCGCGCGCTCCGTGCTCTTGGCCCACAGGCCGCCGCCCAGTTTGTCCAGTCGGGGGTCCATGCCCTCCGGCCCCTTGTAGCGCTGCACAAGGTTCATGCGGTCCACGGGCAGGTAAAGCTTGTCGTCGCCATCAAAGAAGAGCAGCAGATAGTCGTTGGCCACATCGCCTATTTTCAGGTGATGCAGCCCGCCAAAGCGCGAGAGGCCGTACTCGCGGTGCACAAGAAGGTCATCGGGCGTCAGGTCGTCATGACGCGAGAGGCCCTCGAAGGCCTTCTTCTTGTCCGCGCGGGCGGCGGGCGCCGCGGCCGGCTGAAGGATGTCCTCCGGCAGAATGGACAGGCCGAGGCTCTCCAGCGCAAGGCCTGTTTTGAGGGGCGAAATGAGCGCGCAGATGCCGCGCCCCCCGGTCAGAACGGCCTGAAAGCCCAGACCGACGGCGATGCCCTCCTGCTGCGCCAGATTGAGAAACTTCTTGCGCGAGCGGTCGGAGTGGAAGCTCAAAAGCACCTGCTCGCCCGAGGCGCTCCAGTCCTTGAGCGCGGCGGTGAGGGCCGACCAAGGCCGCCGGGCCTGATCCGGCCGCCAGAACAGATCGGCGAAGCTCTGATAGGATTTCTCCGGCAGATCCACCCCGTTCTTCTCCTGGCCCATCACCAGATCCTCGAACACCACCTGCCGCTTGCCGAGCCAGGTCTTGCGCGCGCGCTCGTCCGGCCAGCACAGGGACGACAAGGGCCAGCGCCAACCGCTTTCGGCCTGCTCGCGCTCCAAAAACGAACGCCAGGCCGCGTGCTGGTCCTCCAGCCGGCTGCGCAATTCCTGCGAGGAGGCCAGAATATACACGGCGTCCTGCGGCAAAAAAGCGTCCAGCGTAGTCGCCTCGGGGTAGAAGAGCCCGGGCCAAACGCCCGTGTCCGAACGCTCCAGCCGCTCGGCGAGCTCGCGCTCCTCGCCAACGGCCATTGCGCCGCTCACGCGGAGCTTGCGCCACAGCTCAAGCGCCTGCTCCATTGTCTGGCGGGTCAACACCGCCGGGGCCACAGGCAGAAGCGTCACTTCCTTCAGGTCCGCGCGGGAGCGCTGCGTGGCGGGATCGAACAGGCGCAGCTCGTCCAGCGTGTCGCCAAAGAACTCCAGGCGCAGCGGCAGCGTGTAGCCGGCGGCGAAAATGTCCACAATGTCGCCGCGCACGGCGATCTCTCCCGGGGCGGTGACCACTGGGCGGCGCACATAGCCCCAGGCCACGGCCTGCTCCAGCACCAGCTCCGGCGACATGTCCTCGCCCTTGGTGAGCGTAAGGCAGCTCTGCTCCACCGTCTCCACGCCGGGCCAGCGGGGCAGCAGGTTGTCGACCGTGAGCAGGATGATGCGCGGCTTGCGGCCAAAGCACAGGGCGTGCAACGCAGCCCAGCGCGGCCCCCAGTCCTCCGCCAACGGCTTCTTGGGCAAGTGTTGGGACAGGGCGATGACGGGGCGTTCGAAAGCCGGCGTGGCATCGGCCGCGTCGCCCGCCGCGCCGGACTCGCCGGAGAAAAGGTTCAGCAGCGCGGAAAGCTCGCGGAACTCGCGCGCGCCGGAGGCCACGAGCACGACTTCCTGACCGGCCGCACGCAGATTGTGGGCAAGCAGGGCCTGCGCCCCAGGACCGCCTTTGAACACACGCAGAGCGCCGCCCTGCCCCTTGAAGAACGCTGCGAACTCGACGGGAAATTGCACCGGCTACGCTCCAAAACGCGCCGCCGTGCTGTGACGGAGGCGCGTTGGTTGGCGATGAGAAAAAAGGCCGCCGCTTCGCTGCGGCGCGAAGGGGCGGCCTGTGGGCTGTAAAGTCGCGCGGTCGGCTAGACGACGCCGAGGGCGGCGTGTTCCTCGCTGCTCAGAAGCTTGTTCAAATCGAGCAGGATGAGCAACCGATCCTCCAGCTTGCCGACGCCGCTGATGTACTCGGAATCCAGGCCGGACACAACCGGCGGAGGCGGCTCCACCGTGTTCGCGGGAATGCGCAGCACCTCGGACACGGAGTCGACCACGAAGCCGACGACCATGCTGTTGATCTCAATGACGATGATGCGCGTGTGCTTGTCGTGTGCACGATCCGCAAGCTTGAAACGCCGACGCAGATCAATGATCGGAATCACCTTGCCGCGCAGGTTGATGACCCCTTCGACAAACTCCGGCGCGCGGGGAACGCGCGTAATCTCCATGGTGCGAATGATCTCCTGCACCTTGAGGATATCGACGCCGAACTCCTCCTCGCCAATGCTGAACGTGACGAGTTGGATCAGGGCATCGTCCTGCCGTCTCACATTCTCTTCCATAATGCGGCTCCCTGTTTGCACACTTAGCCCGGCGCCGAATCTTGGGCACGGCATTTACCTATGCATTTTTTGCAGCATTGCGCCCTATTGTCAACGCATTTCTCAATAGTTGCCGGCTGTGCGAAGCCCCGGGACGACCGCGTTTGACGGCCGCTGGGGAAACGGGTAACAGCCATTCAACACATCGGCCCAAACCGGCCGCAACTTTACACGCCAAGGACGAAGAGCGCATGGGTCAATTCGCAATTTCAGAAGACGCCTTCTCCCTTGAAGAGCAGATCAAGTCCCTGGGCGACGATGAACTCCTCGACTTCTGGGAGGAAACCCAGCACATTTCGCGCATCATGAGCGCGGCGAACCCGCTTATGGCGAACGACCTGCCCATGGATGAAAACATTCACCCGGAGTATGAGCGGCTCATCCTGCAGGAATTGCAGGTGCGCTCCAGCCGGGGCGAACTGCGCTAATCATTTTTCCGCTTGTGGCGTAAAGAAAAGGCCGGTCCCTGAGGATCGGCCTTTTCTTTTGCGTCGAGGTGGAGCGGGAAACGGGATTTGAACCCGCGACTTCAACCTTGGCAAGGTTGCACTCTACCGCTGAGTTATTCCCGCTCATGAAAGAATGGCAAGACGGAGTGAAAAATGCGTCGCCGGCGAGCCGGTCGAAAGGCTGCGCCTGCGCATCAAAAAGGGAGCCGGCCGAAACCGGCCCCCCATAACGAGCCTTGGAGCGGGAAACGGGATTTGAACCCGCGACTTCAACCTTGGCAAGGT
>MNUQ01000006.1 GCA_001871085.1 Desulfovibrionaceae bacterium CG1_02_65_16 | reverse complement strand
AGCTGGCCAGCCGCCGGGGCTGACGTTCCGACAGAATCGCCACCCGAAGGAGACCGCCATGTCCCAGCCCGGCATGCCCGGCTACACCGTGCGCCGCATGGAGCGGCCCGAACTGGACTTCGCCCTCTCGCTGGCCGACGCCGAAGGCTGGAACCCCGGCCGGGCCGACGCCGGACCATTTTGGGCCGCCGATCCGCGCGGATTCTTCATCGGACTGCTGGACGGCGTGCCTGTGGCGGTGATCTCCGCCGTGCGCTACCCGGGCGACGGGACCGGCCCGGCCTTCGGCTTCGTTGGACTGTACATCGTGCGGCCCGAGCTGCGCGGCCAGGGCCTCGGCCTGCGGCTGTGGAACGCCGCGCTGGCCGCCTGCCACGCGCCAACCATCGGCCTGGACGCGGTGCCCGCCCAACAGGACGCCTACCGCCGCGACGGCTTCCAGCTTGTTTCACGCAACGTGCGCTACGCCGGGGAGGCGGGAGGCACGCCACCGGACGAGGCGCGACCGCTGTCCGAAACGCCCTTCGCCGAGGTGCTGGCCTACGACCGCCGCTGCTTCCCCACCCGGCGCGAGGCCTTTCTGCGGGCCTGGCTGGACGCGCCAGGGCACGTGGCCCTGGGACTGACGCGCGCTGGCGCGCTGGCCGGATACGGCGTGGCCCGCCTCTGCCGCCAGGGCACGAAGATCGGCCCGCTCTTCGCCGACGACGACGCGACGGCGCGCACGCTGTTCCGCGCGTTGTGCGCGGCGGTCCGGCCGGGCGCGGTCTACCTCGACGCCCCACAGTCCAACCCCGCCGCCGTGCGTCTGGCCGAGGACCACGGCATGCGCCCGGTGTTCGAGACTGGCCGCATGTACCGGGGTCCCGAGCCCGCATATGACCTTGGCCGCGTCTTCGGCGTCACCAGCTTCGAACTGGGCTAGAACGGAGGGGGCCGGAACTTGCGGCTCCAGCCCGACCGTCTTCATTCCACAGGAGCGCCACGCCCACGATCACGATGATCTGGCGGACTTGGGGCGGCGAACGTCGCCAAGACCGCCACGCCGGCCCACCCTACCGGACGGGGGCAACGGGCCGAACCACTTGATTCCGGATGCTCCCGAGCTTCCAGCCCGTCCGCTCTGCACGTCAATGCCGCCTCGCGCGCCGATGCCGGACAGGGCGGCCGGGGCCACGCCGGACTCCGCCCGGCAGTAGGCGAGGTTGTTCACATCCAGCCCCTGCACGGGCGCATAGGAGACCAGGTGCGGGGTCACCGTGGGGGAGGTGTCCCACATCTTGCTCGTGATGGCCGACAGGGACTGCAAAACCGTCTGCACTGCGCTCTGGTCAACCTCGGCCGAAAACGGCATGAGATCCGAAATGGATTGGGAATCAAAGCCAATGACCTGCACGTAGAGCTCCCCCCTGGTCTGGCCCGCGTCCGCCGAGACGTCGAGCGCCGTCAGCGAACCAAGCGCGATGCCGCCTTCCATGGCGGTCACCCGCGCCTTGATGCGCACCCCTACCACGGCGGTGGTGACGAACGCGCCCTTCGCATCCCACAGGCGCTCCACCCGGCCCTTGATGAAGTTGAACAGCACGAGATGGCTTGATCCCTTGACCGAAACCACCGCGGGGGCGATCTGCAATGTCCCGTTGACGCTCTCCGTAAACACGTTGAGGCGGTTTGAGTATAACGGCGGCAGGCTGCGCCTTTCGGTGAAGTTCAGCGCCAGTATGCGTCCTTGTACGTTCTGGACTGACCGTCGAAGCGCTGCACGAAAGGTCACGGCTGCGGCTCCACGGGCAGTTGCTCCTGGAACGGGGAAACAGGGCCTGCGGCACCCGAATCGGTTTTGAAGCCAAGGCACCCCGCCAGCTCCGCCGCAAGCACCACCCGATGACGGGCATAAGCCATCTCATCCTGCGTATGGCCCCCCTCATGGTTGCCCGACGCCCGCAAAACGACCCCGCATATGCTGGGCGCGTATTTTATGCTCTATGCCAACAAGTGAGAAAGCTAACAGGCGCTGACGGGAAATGGGACAAAAAAGGGCCGTCTCCCCAGCATGGGAAAGACGGCCCTTCATGTTCCGCATCCTTTAGCCCAGCCGCTCACGACCGGACCGCGGTTTCAGTCAAAACCCATGGCGCAGGTACTGCCGGTCCACCCGGTTGATGAGCTGGGTGTACCGATAGGCCCCCTTGGCCTGGGCCTCCTCGTACAGGGCCAGGCCGCGCTCGCGGCAGGCCGGGCACGCGCCAAGGGGAATCTCCACCCCCAGGCAGTCTGGATTCTTGGTGGTGCGGCTGACGATTTTGAGCAGGCCCCGGCAGGAATCGCAGAGGTACAACGACTCGGTCTGCGCCTCGCTGATGCCGTCGGTGTCGTAATAGATGTCCTTGTGCCGCACGAACCAGTCGCCCTCGATTTTACCGCCGGAGGCCATGTGCTCCAGCTTGGGCGGATTGAAATAGATCTCGGGCAGGGCGTCGCACAACTTGGCCAGATACTCGCCGATCTGCGGGCGCTGGCCGTGCTTCACAGCGTCAAAGCCGGGCTCGCGCACGCCGGAGTAGTCCAGCCCGGCCATGGAGAGGCAGATGCCCAGATTCACGTAGGGCAGCGCGCCTTGGATGGAGTACCCACCCTCCAGCACGGCGATGTCCGCCTGGAGCAGGTCGGTCAAATGCGCATAGCCCTGCGCCGTCAGGTTCATGTTGGTGATGGGATCGGTGAAGTGGTTGTCCTGCCCGGCCGAGTTGATGATCACCTCGGGCTTGAAGTCCTTCAGAATGGGCATGACCACGCGCTGCATGGCCATCATGTAGCCCTCGTCGCCAGTGCCCGGCGGAAGCGGGATGTTGATAGTGCGGCCCAGCGCCTTGGGGCCGCCGCACTCCTGCGGAAAGCCGGTGCCGGGGTACAGCGTGCGGCCGTCCTGGTGCAGGCTGATGAACAACACGTCGGGGTCGTGCCAGTAGATGTCCTGGGAGCCGTCGCCGTGGTGGCAGTCGGTATCGACTATGGCGATGCGCTTTTTGCCATAATGCTCGCGCAGGTGCTCAATCATTATGGCTTCGATGTTGATGTTGCAGAACCCGCGCGAGCCGTGCACCACCTTCATGGCATGGTGCCCCGGGGGGCGCACCAGGGCGAAGGCTTTCTGCGCCCTGCCGGTCATGACGAGATCGGCCGCGGTTTTGGTGCCGCCCGCGGCCACCATGTGCGAGCGCGTGGCCACGGCCTCCACCTCCGGGAAGCAGAAGTGGGCGCGCTCCACATCCTCGCGCGTGGCCACGCCGGGCTTGTGCTCCACAATGCCCTCAATGTCGAAAAGCCCTTCCTCCTTCAGCTGGTCCTGGGTGTAAAGCAGGCGCTCCTCGCGCTCCGGGTGGGTGGGCGAGATGCACCAGTCGAAGGCCGGAAAGAAGATGACGCCCAGACTGTTTTTGGCTTCGCGCATGGTTCGGCTACCTCCCGCCGCCGGTGAGGGTGAAAGCCACGCCGGGTTTGATCTGGCATTTGACGCGGATGTTGCGGCCGGTGGTCACGCCGTCGCTGACCATGTTGAAGCTGCTGGCGTTGTTCACCTGGGCGTTGTCGCGGTCGGCGAACACGCCCATTTCGGACAGGTGCGCCAGCAGATGGTTCAGGGCGTCGCGCTCGGCGTCCTTCACGTTGTAAGTGCGGGGCACGTTTTCGCGGTGGCGCAGGGCGGGTATGAACATCACGCCCTTCTCCGTGTCGGCGAAAAGCTCCAGACTGGCGGTGTTGCGCGTCAGCGCCGCGCCAATGGCGTTGGCCACGCCGGAATGCTCCGGCACCACGGTGAACAGCTCAAAGCGCTGGCGCAGGGGCTCCTTCATGGCGAGCGCGGGTCCGCCCATGACGTATACGCGCTTGGGCACCACGCGCCGGCCCTCCAGCAGCTCGTGGATGGTATAGACGGGCTTGTCGTTGATCTCGCCCAGGAGCTCCCGCGTGGCCGCGAAAATGGCCTCGCAGGCGGCCTCGACGGCGCTTTGGGCCAGCACCTCCGGGCTTATGGAGTGGCAGTGGGCGAATTCCGCCACGGCCTGCCGCGAGGCGTCCACGTTGCCATGGCTGGCGTGGCCGGTGCAGTTCAGCGCGTCGAGCAGCGTGGGCCGCGCGCCGGCCGCGCAGGCGCAGCCGGGATCCACACAGTCCGCCTGGGATGGCCCGAGGCGGTTGGGGCCCACGCGCACGGCCTCGCCCAGCACGCTGATGGCCGAGTCGCCTCCGATGCCGATGGAGCGCACCTTGAGCGCGCGCACCAGGGTTGGGTGGCTGCCTATGTGGATGCCGTCGTGCTCGACGAGGGGCTGGCCGTCCACGAACACGGCGATGTCCGTCGTGGTGCCGCCTATGTCCAGAATAATGGAGTCGAGGTTGATGTCGCACAGGGCGATGATGCCCATGACGCTGGCCGCCGGGCCGGAGAAGATGCTCTGCACCGGCATCTTGCGGGCCTGCGCCAGCGGGAAGGTGCCGCCGTCGGCCTTGAGCGTGTTGACGCGCACGTGCGAAAGCCCCAGGCGCGCCAGGCTTTTTTCCACGGCGTCGGCAAAGGCGCCAAACACCCGCCACACCGCGCAGTTGAAATAGGCCGTGGCCAGCCGGCGCGGAAAATTGAGCCGCCCGCCCAGCTCGTGGCCCAGGGTCACGGCGTCGGCTATTTCGCCGCCGTCTGGTCCCAGCAGCTGGCGCAGGCTGTTCTCGTGCAGGGGGTTGCGCGTGCTGAACTTGCCCACGCAGCCGAAAACCCGCACGCCTTTTTTGCGGCATGCCGCAATGGCCGCGCGCGCCTGATCCATGTTGAGCCGCTCTATCTCGCTGCCGCGGTGGTCTATGGACCCGGTGAGCACGTGATAATCGCGGCAGAGCATGAACTCGTCGGCGCTGATGCCCGGGCCGGGCACCACGAGCAGCCCCACGTCCTCCAGCTTGCCCTGCACGATGGCGTTGGTGGAGAGCGTGGTGGAAAGATTCAGCTGGGTGATGTTCTGCGCGGGAATGGTCGCGAGGATGCCCTCGAGCGCCTCGTTGACCGAGGCCAGCAGATCCTGATGGTTGGTGCGGACCTTGACCTGCGCGGCCACGCCCGATTCGTCGAGAGCCACGGCGTCCGTGTGCGTGCCGCCAACATCGATGCCGAGAAACATGGGCAATGCCCCCTTGGCTGTGGTGAAGGCTGAGGTGAAGGCTTCGGCTGTTCTTTTTCGCGGCATAGCACCGGGGTCTGGCACCGTAAAGGGCCCCGGCGCGGCGCATCGGCGGGCGGTTTGCTGGGCTCGGTGGACGGCCGGCGGGCGCTATGCCGCCAACGGCGCGTCTTGCCTTTCCGCCGCCGCCCGTCTACTTATGCGCTGGACAAGGAGACCAGCCCATGCGTTTTACCGGCGTAAACCACCTGGCCATGGCCACCGGCGACATGGACGCCACCATCCGCTACTGGCGCGACCTGCTGGGCATGCGCCTTGTGGCGGGCCTGGGCCACCCTGGCTACAGGCACTATTTTTTCGAGCTCACCGATAGCGACATGATCGCCTTTTTCGAATGGCCCGGCGTTACGCCCGGACCGGACAAGGACCACGGCGCGCCCGTGCGCGGCCCCTTCACCTTCGACCACATCTCCTTCGGCGTGGAGGCCGACGAGGACCTGTGGACCCTGCGCGACCGGCTCGACGCCGCCGGGTTCTGGGTGTCCGAGGTGGTGGACCACGGCTTCATCCACTCCATTTATTCCTTCGACCCCAACAACATTGCTGTGGAGTTCAGCGCGCCCGTGTCCGGCGTGAACCTGCGCGCCCATCCCGTCATGGCCGACAGCGCTCCCACCGCCCGCGCGGCCGAGGGGCCGGAGCCCCGCCCGGGCGCATGGCCCTCGCCGGGGCGTCCCACGCCCCCGGAAGATCGGCGTGTATACCCCGGCGAGGGCCTGCGGCTGGTGGGACAGGAGCCCGAGGATGACGGCAGCGGCCCCCGGCATGTCTAGCATGTCCGGCCAGCTCTCCCAAATTCTGCTCCCCTTTGCGCCCGGCTGCCGCGCGGCCCGGTTTGTCCGCCGCGAAAAGCGCTTCACCGCCATCGCCATCGACCCCGCCACCGGCGAGCAACTGCGCGCGCACACCAACAACACCGGCAGCATGCTGGGCCTGTTGCGCGCCGGCGCGCCCGCCCTGCTCTCCCCCGCGAAAAACCCGGATCGCGCCCTCAAATGGACGTTGGAGGCGCTTGGCCTGCCCAACGACCTGCCCAACGGCGCGCCAAACGCCGCGCCAGACTGGGTCGGCGTGAACACCCTGACGCCCAACCGCCTGCTGGCCGCCGCCTGGCGCGCGGGCCTTTTGCCAGAGGCCCGCGCATATGCCCGCCTGACGCCGGAATTCAAGACCGGCCACAGCCGGCTGGACGCGCGCTTCGATGCCGATGTCGATGCCGATGCCGCCGCCGACCTGCCGCCGCTATATGTGGAATGCAAGAACGTCACCCTCGTTGAGGACGACCAGGCGCAGTTCCCCGACGCGGCCAGCGAGCGCGGCCGCAAGCATTTGGACGAGCTCATCCGCCTGCGCGGCGAGGGCTGCCGCGCCGCCCTGTTCTTCCTCGTGCAGCGGCCCGACGGCCACTGCTTTGCCCCGGCGGAGGTTGTGGACCCCGCCTATGCCGAGGGGCTGGCCCGCGCGCTTGCCGCCGGCGTGGAGGCCTGGGTGTGGCGCGCCGCCGTGGCGGCCGACGGCATCCGCCTTGCCGAACGCCTGCCGCTGGCCCGGCCCTGGGCCACGTTCGCGGAACGCGCCTGATGCTGCACCTGCTTCTGGGCGCCGTGCTCATCAGCTTTTCGCCCGTGTTCGTCAAACTTGCCGCGCCATACGGCGTCGGCGGCGACGTGGCCGCCTTTCTCCGCGTGCTCATCGGCGGCGCGGCCCTGTACCTCGCCACGCTCACCAGCCGCGAGCCACGCTCCCGCGTTTCCGCCATGCCCCGGGCCGGCTACTTCTGGTCCGCCGCCTGCGCGCTCTTCTTCACCGCCGACCTCATCTGCTGGCATCTGGCCATCGTCTCCATCGGCCCCGGTCTGGCAACGCTTTTCGGCAACTTCCAGGTCTTCGTCCTCGCCCTGTGGGGACTGATCTTCCTGCGCGAGAAACCGAATCCGCGCTTCTTCGCCGGGCTGGCGCTGGCCATGACCGGCCTGTTCGCCATCGTCGCCCCGGCCTGGGCCGGGGCCGCGCACGACTACCGCCTCGGCGTAACCCTTGGGCTGGCCACCGGACTCTTCTACGCCGGATTCATCCTCTGCCTGGGGCGCAGCATGCTTCTTTGCGGCGAGGGCAGCCAGCTCGCCGTCATGACCGTGAACTCGCTGATGACCGCCGCCGTGCTGCTGCCCATTCTGCTGCTGCGCGGCGAAAGCCCCCTGCTGCGCGGGGCCATGCCCTGGCTGCTCATGGCCGGTTACGGCATCGTCGCCCAGTGCGTCGGCTGGGCGCTCATCAGCCGCGGCCTGCGCGAGACGCGCGTCTCCCTCGCCGGGCTGATTTTGCTGTTGCAGCCCGCGCTGGCCTATGTCTGGGATCTGGCTTTCTTCGCCAAACCCGCGGGCGTCGCCGAACTCTGCGGCGTCGCCGCAACGCTGGCGGGCATCGCCCTGGGCGCGCGGCATGACCGCCGGCATCGACTCGTACCGCATTGTTTCTGACCTGTCGGGCACGCCGCTGGCCCATGCCGGCATGAACCGAAACGTTGCGCAGACGACGCGGTGCACCCCCTTCGCCCCCCCTTCGCGGGCTTCAAGAACCTGTGCTCCCGCCCTTGGGCTTTGCGGCCGGGCTCGTTGCCGCCGTCTCACACGCCTTGCCTGACGCGCGCCCTTCTGGGGGCAAGCGCCGATTCTCCTGCCCGCTTCTGGACGCAAAGGACGGCGGCCAAAACTGGCGCGGCTCTCGCGGCGGCGATCAGGCCAACAACAATGCCCCGGCTAATTGCGATGATCCAGTCAATTGCGGCTAACCGGCCAATAGCAGGGATGGGTGGAGGCTGGAGGTTGAAGCGGCAAGCTCTTTCCCGCTCCCCCCTCAGGGAACGAGAAGGTCAAGTCCCGGCGCATCAAGGAACTCCCCCGCTCCACGGACCCGCTGACGGGGGAGCTGACGTGTTCTCGCCGCCGGAGACAGCCTCAAGGCGGAACAGGGCGGGGAGCTGGCGTGCTCCTCGGGCCGATGTTTTTCGGCGCGCATGACCGGGAGTCGCCTTGCTTCCATTGACCGGAGCGGAGCGCAGGGGCGAAGCCCCCGAGCGTCTTGCCGGCTAGTACTGGGCGAGCATGGCCAGGATTCTGCTTTTTGCCTGGGGCTGGGTGGCGCTATCGGCGGCGACGGAAAGCCTGTCTGAGATGGAGAGCTCGCGGTCCTGGGCGACCTGCGCGGCGAGGGTGAAGAGTTCGGCGCGGGCAAGGGGGTTGGCCTCCTGCCGGGCCATGGCGGCGAGTTTCTGCTGCGCGTGGGCGCGGACCCTGTTGAGCGCGGGGGCGAGGGCCGGCGGCGGAGTCACTGCGGCGCGGTAGACGGGGCCTGTGTTTTGTGCGGTCCGCATGGCCGGAATGGCCCGAAGGGCCGAAACGGATTGCGCCACGGGACCGGCCGGCACGCCCCCGGCGGCTTGCGCAATGCGGATGGGCGTGCTGGGCAACGGATTGGGATCGTCGCGCATGGCGGCGTCGAGGACGGAGTCGTCGCCGGGGCGGAGCAGGTACAGGCGGTTGGTTTGCGTTTGGCCGGCGGCGTATTCATCGCGAATGGCGAGCAGCGAGAGCGCGGGCTTGCCGGTGACGGTTTCGACGTACTGAATGATGTCGAGCGCCTCGGCGTGCGTGCCCACAACGCCCATGAGGCAAAGCTGTCCGTCGACGGCCTGTATTTCGACGCCGGAGTTCTTGTGCAGCAGATGCCGATTTATGGCGAACCGCGCGGTGGTTTCCAGGTTGCCGTCAGCGAGGCGGTTGACGGGCGTTTCCGAATCGCGCAGGCGGATGTAGCCCTTGATGGCGCCGACGCCCTTGACGTTCTGCATGGCGCGGATGACGCGGTCGCGGTCGGCCTGGGCGTCGACGACGCCGACAGCGAAGAGCTCGCCATTGTAGGCGCGCACGCGCACGTTCTCGCTGCCGCCGGCGGTGAGCAGGGCGCTTTGGGCCTTATAGCTGAGGACGTTGTCGCGCATCATGGTGTTGATGTCGCGTTCGTCGCTGGCGATGGAGGCGGTGGTGTAGACGCTTTTGACGCCTGTCATGGCGAAGGAGGCGTTTTGCGGCATGGCGAAGGAGGCGGTGGTGGCGATGGCGAAGGGCAGCATGGCGCAGCCGCCGGCGCAGAAGAGCCACAAGCCGAGCGCGACCATGATGACGGCGCGCAGGGCGCGGGGTGGTGCGGCGGTGCGGCGGCGGTTTTTCATGCCGCTATGCATGCAAGGCCTGGGCCAAGACGGGGAATCTCATGCCGTTGCCATGGGTGCCCTATGCTCATTCTTCTATGAAAGGCCGGAAGCGCCAGCCAATTGGCGCTTCCGGCCTTATCTAGAGCTTTACAGCACTTTTGTCAAAACAAAGTCTAGATTCGACTTCTCCAACCCGTCGCGCCCTCCGGCCACAACCACGGGCCCGTTTTGCAGCACGGCCTCCACGGCCTCGCCAAAGGCCTGGAAATCCTTCAGGCTCGCGCCCAGCACCGCCTCACGCGCGGTCTGCCTGTAGGCCTCGTCCTCGCCGGTAAGCTCCCGCGCAAGGGCGGTGAAGCCCTTGGCGTCCGGAAGCATGTAGTGGTCCATGTCGCCGATGCTGCCCACGATGCCCTTTTCCAGTTCGGAGGCGTCGAGCGCCAGGGCTTTCAGATACGGGCCAACGCCGGCGTAGGCGTCCAGGGTGCGCGCCACGTTGGGGTCGCGGTAGGAGGCGAAGATGAGATTGCCGGACAGGCGGCTGTACGCGCAGGAGGCCCCGTAGGCCCCGCCCTGCACGCGCACGCGCTCCCACAAATAGCCGGCGCGCAGGAACTTGGAAGCCACCGCCGCCGCCGCGCCGGGTTCCTGGCCCAGCGCGCGCGCGTTGCCGCCTGCCGCCACGTAGTTCACCTGCGCGGGCAGGCACAGTCCCTCGCGTTTCGGCAGCTTCGGAATGGAGCGGGGCGCGGCCGGGCGCTCGGTCTCGGGCAGGGCGGCCACCACATCGGCCACGCGCGGCAAAGCGGCCTGAATGTTTTTGCCGTCGGCGGTGAGGTTGACATAAAGCCCCCGGCGATTCAGCAGAAGCTCCAGCAAACGGTGCAGGTCGGCGCTCACGCTCTCGGGCGCGGTCTCCATGCGGCTGGCCAGCTCGCGCACATAGAACAGACCGGTGAGTCCGCCCATGGCCTCGTTCATTGCCTGGGGCACGCCTGTTCCCGCCTTGAGGCGGGTGGCGGCCAGGGTGTGCCCGGCGGGGATAAGCCGCTGCTCGCGCCGGGCCTTGGACTCGAGGATGATCTTGCCCAGGCGTTCGGCGTTGGAGAAGTCCGCCTCGCCCAGCACCTCGGCCAGCAGGCTGAGCAGCGCGGGCAGATTTTCGCCCGTGGCCTTGCCGCGCAGGAACAGGCGTTGCGCAACCGCGTTGGCATCGCCGCCGCTCCGCACGGACGACACGAAGGTTTGCGCCCACAGGCCACCCGTGTTCATGGCGATGGCCCGGGAGAGGTCCTCAAAGCTGCTACGCCGCGTTCCCATTTCCAGCAGGGCGCGGCCAAGGATGGGGATCAGCGGCACCAGCTCGTCCGGCACGGCGGCGAGGTCGAAGCCGAAATCCATGTAGACCACGCCGCTGGTGGGCAGGTCGTGGGTGAAGACCCGCGCGCTGTTGCCGGGCAGGCCGGGCAGAGCGGTCTCCTCGTGGGGAATGCGCGCGTTCTCGCGCGGCAGGTCGGCCAGGGTGAGCCGGGGAATCTTGGCCAGATCCTCGGGCGCGTCCGGCGCGCCCTGCAAGGCGTGCAGCTCGCGGGTTTCGTCCACCAGCCGCTGCACCTCCGCCGGGGCAAGGCCATCCTTCACGGCCTGCAGGCGCGCCCGCTCGGCGGCCTCACGCTTGGCGCCCAGGGTGGTGTCGGGGGTCAGAATGACCAGGGTGCGGTGCGTGTTCTCCAAAAAGTACTTGCGAATAAGCTTCTCGAACACGGGCTCGCCCGCGGCCAGCCGGGCCTTCAGGCGCGCCAGCGGCCCCTCGAAAGGCAGGTGCGTCAGCGGGTCGCCGTCATACAGCCAGGTGGCCAGCGCCTCAAAAAAGATGACCAGCCCGCGCGGATAGCTGCCGGTGTTGTTCTCGCGCAGGTCGAACTCCACGCTGTTCACGCCGGCGCGGATGTCGTCCGGGTGCAGCCCACCACCGCCGCCGGCCGCAAGCCTGCGCAGGGTGTCGAGGACCAGCGCCTCCGTCTTGTCGGCCGCGGCCTCCGCTCCCTTGGCGGGCAGCCCCTTGAGGCCGACGGAGAAGGACATCTGCTTGAGGTCCGTCTCCAGACCGCCGCCGGTCAAGTCCTCGCCCAGACCGGAATCGACCAACGCCTTACGCAGCGGCGAGGACGGCAGACCGATGAGCACATGCTCCAACACCTCGAAGGCCAGGCTCAGATCCGGATTCTGGGTGTCGGGCAGGCCGAAGTTCACGGTGCACATGGCCCGCGCCGCGCCGCCGGCATCGCCTGCGCCAGCGGGGGCGTCGTCGTCGGTCTCGTCGACCTCGTCGGCCTCCTCGGGCATGTCCGCCGGGGCCTCTGCCGCGTAGGCGTGCACAAAGCGCCGGGGCGCTTCGAAGGGCGGCTGCGTGGCCACGGCGGTTTCGGGCGCGTTTTGCGGGGCCTCGAACTGCGAAAAATACTCGTCGAGCAGCGCCAGACGCTTTTCCGGGTCGTCGTCGCCGGAGAAAAAGGCATAGGCGTTGGCCGGATGATACTGGCGCTTGTGGAAGTCCATGAACTGCTCAAAGGTCAGATCGGGGATGCGCTCCGGGTCGCCGCCGGAATCCAGCCCATAGCAGGTGTCGGGGTAGAGGGAGCGCTGGGAGTATTCGCCCAGCAAACTGTCCGGCGAGGAGTACACGCCCTTCATCTCATTGAACACCACGCCCTTGTAGGTCAGCGGATCGGCGGCGTTCTCCACGTCGTAGTGCCAGCCCTCCTGCTTGAGCGTGTTGGGCGTGAGGCTGGGGAAAAACATCGCGTCGAGATAAACATCAACAAGGTTGTAGAAGTCCTGCAAGTTGGCGCTGGCCACTGGGTAGCAGGTCTTGTCGGGAAAGGTGAGTGCGTTGAGGAAGGTGTTCAGCGAGCCCTTGAGGAGCTCCACGAAGGGCTCCTTGACCGGATATTTGCGCGAACCGCAGAGCACGCTGTGCTCAAGAATGTGCGGCAGGCCGGTGGAATCGGCGGGAGGCGTGCGGAAGGCCACGCCGAAGACCTTGTTTTCGTCGGGGCTGATGAGCGACAAAAGCCGCCCGCCGGTTTTAGCGTGGCGATAAATGCGCGCCGTGGCGGAAAGTTCCGGAATCTGCTGCTCGCGCTCAAGCGCGAAGCCGTGGCTGAGCTTGGTCATGGGACCTCTTTGGTTGAGTGAGGGGTTGGCGCGGCGGGCCGTCATCTGTCGCGGGCCGTGCGCG
>MNUQ01000092.1 GCA_001871085.1 Desulfovibrionaceae bacterium CG1_02_65_16 | reverse complement strand
CCCGCTCCCCCGAAAAAACAAGCTCTTCCCTAAGGAGTTTCCATGAACGGATTGCAGATCGTTGTGCTCGGGTCCATTGTGCCCGACCCGTTGCAGACGCTGGAGCCCGTGGCCAGTCCCACCGGCCCGGCGCTAAAAAACGAGATGATGCTCCCGGCGGTGCTGGACCCCTGGGCCGCGTGCGCGCTGTTTGAGGCGGCGAACCTGGCCAAGAAGGTGGCGGGCAGCAAGGTGTGGCTGGTGGCGCTAGGCCCCAAGGCCAAACTCCAGCAGGTGATGATGAGCGTGGCGCAGAAGGTGCCCTTTGAAATTGTGGTGCTGGACGGCCCGGCGGGCGGCTTTGCCGACGCGGCGGAAACGGCGGCGGCGCTGGCTGCCGGCGTGGAGGGCATCCCCGGGCTGGACAAGGGCAAGCTGCTGCTGTTTGGCGGCTGGCAGTCGGCCTCGCGCAGCACGGGTGCGGTGCTCCAAATGGTGGGCGAAGCGCTCGGCGTTTGCGAGCAGTTCCAGGGCGTGGACGAAATCGACATGGCCGAGGACGGCAGCTTCACAGTGCTGGAGCGCATTGAGGGCGGCTGCTACCAGAAATCGCGCTGCCAGGGCGCGCCGGCGCTGCTCGGCTGGGCCACGGGCAGCCTGCCCGAGCCGCCGAACAACCCGCAGGTGGGCATGCAGAACATGCGGCTCATCATGCCGGCGCTGGCCAAGGCGCGGCCCGCCCCGCTCAAGGGCGAGGGGCTCCGGTACGTCAGCGTCGAGGTGCCCAGCCAGCGCCGCGAAACGCGCATTGTCAAGAACGCCCCCGTGGAAGACATCGCCCGCGAACTCGCGGACTGGATCAAGGCCTAGAAGGAGCCATGCATATGAACGTGCTTTTCCTTGCGCATACGGAAAAAGACGGCAGCCTGGGCAAGGCCGCGGCCGAGGCCCTGGGCGCGGCCAAGGGGCTTGGCGGCGAGCTGATTGTCGGGCTCTTCGGGGCCGAGGTGCAGCGGGCGGCGGACGCCGTGGCCGGTTGCGGCGCGGCCAAGTTTTACGGCGTGGCCGGAACGGACTTCGCGGACGCCCGCTACGCGTCCGACGCGGCTGCGGCCGAGGCCATCGCCAAGGCGGCCGGAGCGGACATCATCGTGGCCCCGTCCACCTCGCGCATGAGCCGCGTGGCGGCAGGCGTGGGCATGCGCCTGGGCGCCAAGGTCGACACCCGCCTCACCGGCCTGGAGGCCGTGGGCGACAAGGTGGTGGGCACCCGCTGGTTCTACCGCCAGCGCCTGCTGGGCAAGATTGAGCGCGACGCCCGGCCCTGGCTGGTCACGGTCGACTCCGGCTGTTTCAACGCGGTCCAGGCCCCGGGATCGGCCAGCGTGGAGCTGCTTTCCGTGGCCCCGGCCACGCGCAGCGAGGTTGTGGAGATCATCGCCCCCGCG
Organism: Desulfovibrionaceae bacterium CG1_02_65_16; assembly: GCA_001871085.1. Classification (GTDB taxonomy): domain Bacteria; phylum Desulfobacterota; class Desulfovibrionia; order Desulfovibrionales; family Desulfovibrionaceae; genus Humidesulfovibrio. The sequence continues at coordinate 6,330 of MNUQ01000092.1, read as the reverse complement.
GCCGACGCCCAGACCATCCGTCCGGACGCCAAGCTGCTGCTGGTGGCGGGCGCGGGCTGGGGCAAAAGCCAGGCCGACGGCCAGAAGCATGTGGACGAGGCGGCCCGGCTCATCCTGGGTCTGCTTTCCGCCACGCAGGCGTCGCTGGGCAGCTCCAAATCCCTGGTGGACCAAAGCGGCGAGGGCGCGGCCCTGCCGTTTTTGACGCACATGCATCAGGTGGGGCAGACCGGCGCCACGCCGCGCCACCCCAAGGGGCTGGCCACATGCTGCCACGGCGAGGAGCCGCACGTGGTGGGCTGGCGCTTCATCGGCGAACGCCGGGCCATCAACCTGGACGCCAACTGCGGCTGGGCCCAGGGCAAGGCCGACGTGCTGTACGTGGCCGACGCCTTCGCCGTGATGAGCAAGCTGGTGGACCTGCTCAAATAGTCCGCCGCCACTGCGCGACACATCTCCGCCGGGATGGGACCATGCGTCCCGTCCCGGCGTTTTTTTTGCGGCCCGGCGTTTTTCCGGCAAAGAGGCTTCGCGCGGCAGGCCCCCGGCGTTGACAGGCGGCCGCCCGGCGGCTAGGCCTTGAAACACTTGGCATAACCGCCGGTGATACATAGACGCCGGCGATTTCTCAAAGAGTTTTCACCATTGGAGGACAACAATGAGCACGATCATCCTGGATTGCCGGGGCCTGGCTTGCCCCGGCCCGGTGCTGCGCTGCCTGGAATGCCTCAAGAGCGACCCGGCCTCCCTCGCCGTGCAGGTGGACGACGCCGGCGCGCTGGAGAACGTGACGCGCCTGCTCTCGGGCAAGGGCTTCGCCGTGACGAGCGCGCAGGAGAACGGCGCGTGGACCATCAGCGCCAGCCGCGACGCCTCGGCCGCCGCCGCGCAGACCACCCCAACGGGCGATGCCGCCGCCTGCTGCCCGGCCGGAGCCGCCGCCGTTTCCGCCGCGCTGGGTCCGGTCGACGCCCGCACCACCGTTTTCATCACCACCGAGCACCTTGGCCGCGGCGATGACGAACTGGGCGGCAAGCTCATGTTCAATTTTCTTGGCACCCTGCCCGAGCTGGGGGACCGGCTTTGGCGCATCGTGTTGGTGAACGGCGCAGTCCGGCTGGCGTGCGAGGGCCACTCATGCCTGGAGAAACTGGAGGCGCTGGCCGCCGCCGGGGTTTCCGTTCTGGTGTGCGGCACCTGCCTGGGCTTTTTCGGCCTCATGGAGAAAAAGAAGGTTGGCGAGACCACCAACATGCTTGATGTGGTGACCAGCCTGGACGTGGCGGGTAAAGTCATCAAAATATAGTATTGCGCTTGACCAAAAATCGTCTGTGCGGTATGCATCGTCAAACTTACCCACAGGAGATTGCGCATGGGACCGGAGGCGTTGCGACAGCGGTGCGTTTCCCTGCTCGACCGGATCTTCCGCTCGGGCAGGGACGTGGCCTATCCCGCCCGGCAGGGCGTGCGGCAAGTGACGCTCTGCGGCGCGAGCCCCGGCTATCACACCTGCACCGACCTCGGCGCGCGCAAAGCCGCCGACGCGGACGATGTGCTGGAGCTGCTGCTCGACATTGAGCGCATCCAGGGCGAGACCAACCCGCTGCTCGCCGTGCGCCAAAGCCTCACCCGCATCATCTAGGCCGGCTGATCCGATTCGAGGCGAAACACACGCTGTCGGAATGACCGCGTCTTTTTGGGAGGTTGGAGCTGCGAGGTTCCCAGGCCAAACGCCAGGAGACACTATGGATGAGCAAACCCTTCGCCGGCAATGTCTCAAAATGATCGAAAGCATCTCCGCTTCCGGTGACGATGCTCCGTATCCGGTCAGGAAGGGAACCCGCGCCATCATCCTTTGCGGGAGCGCCGGGGGCTATGTCATGAGCACCGATTTCGGTTCCAAGGAGTATTCCGACGCCGAGGCGGTCCTGAAGGCGCTGGTCGACGTTGAGCGGATGCAGGGCGAGGAAGATCCGCTGGAGGCCGTCCATTCCGGCCTCTCACACATCTGCTGACGTTTTCGCGCTCAGCACTCCGGGCAGCCGGACGTCCTGCCGCCGCCGGGAGCCGGGGCCTCGTTCTCCTCGCCCTTGGCCAGACGGCAGCAGGTCCAGTGCAGCTGGCGGCGCATGTCCTCCAGCAGCTGGCGGTCCAGCGGAGGCAGCTTGGCATCGCCCGGGGCGACCCCGGAAGCGTTCTGCCCGCCCTTGACCACGCTGTGCAGCAGCCCGGCCAACTCCAGCGGCGCGGCGATCATGGCGCAGTGCCCGCTCATCAACGCGTGCATCTCAAACCCCTCGCTCGTGGCGCGGGCGGCCATGGCGCGCAGCAACGGATTTTTGGCGGGTATGCAGCTGATGAAGGTGCGGCGGGCCGCGCTTTGAGGCGCGGCGTCCGGATAGGGCTCGGTGAAGGCCGCCAGCGGAAAGAGCCCCAGGCGTTGCTCAAACCAAGGCGCGGCCTCTGAACCGATGCCGAAAGAAGCCAGCGGCCAGGGACGCACCATGCCGCCGCCCACGTCGTGCGCGGCGAGCAGCCTGGCGAAAGGTTCGCCGCCAATATCCGCAAAGGAACGGCCCGGCTGGGGCAACACGCCGTCCACCAGCACCAGCCGCGTCACGGTCTCGGGCAGGGCATCGGCCACGGCGGAGCACACGAGCCCCGCGTAGCTGTGGCCCACCAGCGTCACGTCGATGAGCCCCTCGTCGAGAATGTACTGCGTGATGTCGTCCACATGGGCGCGCAGTCCAATGCCGGGCTCCGGCCAGTGGCGGTGGTGCCCGCACCCGGCCAGACTCGGCCGGTGGGCGTTGTGCCCGCGCTCGGAAAGCGCCTCGGCCACCCACTTCCACACCCAGCCGCCCTGAAACGCCCCATGCACGAGAACAATGGTCGCCATGGACCCTCCTAGCGGATCAGCTCGTCGGACTTGAACCGTTCGTCGGACTTGAAGGTTTCCGCCGCCTCCACCTTGCCCGCGAACCAGCCGATGCGCTCCGCCCGCCACACGTCGAACGCCGGCACATAGGGCTTGATGTCCAGCACCGGCGTGCCGTCCAGAATGTCCACATTGCGCAGGCGCACAACGCCGCGCCCGCCATCCACCTCCACGCCGTCCAACTCCAGCACGGAGAGGCCTATGGCGTTGGGACGCTTGGGCGAACGCGTGGCGAAGATGCCGTGGTCGCTGGTGTCGAGAAACGGCCGCACAAGCAGGTCGTACCCCTTGATGCGGTGCAGATGGTACAAAATGATGACGTGGGAGAATCCCTCCAGGTCGCGCAGGCCGGCCACGAACTCCGGGGCCACCTCAATGTGCCCGCAAATGCCGCGCGCGCCCACCGGCTGAATGGGCATTCCCGCCACCTCCGCGTGGGGCGAATGCAGCGTGCCGATGGACTGGTAGGCTATGGCCTCCGCGCCGGGCTCCGCCGCCTGGGAACCCTGCTGGGACGCGTCTTCGGGCCGGGGGAGGCTCACGCCGTCACCGCCGGCCGGCGGCCGCGTCTGCCGAAAAGCGCCAGTACTCCGGCCAGCAGCAGCAGGGCAGCGCCGGCGGCGAAGCGCGCAGGCAGCATGGCCACCCCGATGCCGAACAGGAAGATGGGCAGCGGCCGGGTGAGGAACTCGCGCAGGCTCAGGCGCACCGGCTTGCCGCCGTCGCCGTAGGGATCAGGCCGGAATTGGCCGAGCCCCACGTCAACCAGGGCGAGCACGCCCACGGCCGCAAGGATGAGGAGAAAAACGGAGTACGGCATATGGCCTCCTGATGCGCCACGTATTACAAATCTTGTGCCGGACGACATTGCGCTGAAAATATTATTGTTTTTAAAATTCCCTGGCCTACGTGAACCGCATTTCCCTACACTTTTGCATGTAGGATGCAATTTTGAATCGTCAAGCTCTTGTGCTCCGGGCAAATCAGCACACGAGAGTACAACTTTGCGTGACACCTGGTGCGTATTGACACTGTTTTTCTGAGGCTGTTATGCAACAGATCAAGTACGAGCGTCTATTATATTCAACATAGTGTCACGCAAAATATTGCAACCGTGTGTTGGCATGCTCGTTGCTGTTTCATCATGTTGCTTTCGGCGGAGGTATGATGACGGAGACCAGTGCAATAGAACAGCGTGTGCTTGAGCTGACGGCGAAGCTGGACAACCAGGCCATCGTCGATCTGCTCGGCGCCGTGCGCGGCTTGCTGCGCGACCGTGGCGTGGAGCCCGGCTGCGAGCGTGCGCGCGACCCGCGCCCCTCGCGCATGTTCTTTGTGCCCGAGGGCGTGCGCTACCTCGACGGCATGCAGCTGGAAGCCCTCACCCGCGCCATAGACACCTGGGCGCGGGCCGCGCGCACGCCGCAAATACGTCTTTCGCGCCAGCGTCTGCGCCTGGTGTACCTGATGCTGCGCCACTCTGGCGCGAAGGTGGGCGAGGTGCTCGCCCTGGACGACACCCGCGACCTGGACTTTGCCGCCAACGAGGTCATTATCCGCGGCACAAGCGAGGGCGAACAGGACCGCCGCGTGGTGCTGCCAAAATTCTTCATGGACGAGCTGGCGCGATTTTTCGATACGCCGGAGGCGGTCAGTCTGCGCGGCCGGCTTTTCCATCTCGACCAGGGCTTCGTACGGCGCAAAATCAGCGAACAGGACGACCGCGTGCCCTTTTCGCGCGAGCTGCTCAACCCCACGGTGCTGCGTCATTCCCGCGCGGTGGAGCTGCTGCGCCAGGGCGTGCCGCTGCCCGTGGTGCAGCGTCTGCTCGGCCACGCCAGCGTGGTGCTCACTTCCGGCTATTACGCCTTCTCAGAGGACGACAGCAAACGCATCCTCAACCACTATATCCAGAAGGAGCCCGGCATGCGCACCAGCGCGCGCAACACTTTCCTCGGCACCGTGTCGCGCGTGCGCGCGGGCGAGGTGCTCACCGAGGTGACCATCACGACCAAAAGCGGCAAGGAGATCGTCTCCGTCATCACCGGCGACAGCGTGAAAAACCTGGGCATCTCCGAGGGCAAGAACCTCGCCGCCATCATCAAGGCCCCCTTCGTGCTGCTGGCCAAGGAGGAGGGCCAGTCGGTGATGAGCGCGCGCAACCGCTTCCCCGCCACCATCGACAAGATCCACGGCGACGACATCTCCGTGGAGGTCACCGGCAAGCTCGACGACGGCACCACCATGTGCGCGCTCATCACCGACGAATCCAAGGACAAGCTGTCGCTCAAACCAGGCGACACCGTCTGGTTCTTCTTCAAGGCCATGAGCGTCATTCTCATCGCCGAATAACCGCACCTCTCAACCTCAAGCCAAAGGAGTCCTCCATGCGCAAACGTTTCTCCGCCCTGCCGGCTATCGTCCTCGCCGTGGCCTTGTGCCTGGCCCCCGGCATGGCCAGCGCCGCCGACCTCACCGTCTCCGCCGCCGCCAGCCTCACCGACGCCTTCAAGGCCCTGAAGGTGGCTTTTGAGAAGGCCAACCCCGGCACCACCATCACCACCAACTTCGCCGCTTCCGGCGCGCTGCTGCGCCAGCTTGAAAACGGCGCTCCGGTCGACGTGTTCGCCTCCGCCGACCAGAAAACCATGAACCAGGCCGCCGAGAAGAAGCTCATTGTGCCCGCCACCCGCGTGGACTTCGTACAGAACAGCATCGTCCTCGTGCAGCCCGCCGACTCCAAGATCAACGTGAAGAGCATGGCCGACCTCGCCAAGCCTGACGTGAAGCGCGTCGCCATCGGCAATCCGGCCACCGTGCCCGCCGGCCGCTACTCCACCGAGGGCATCGCGCTGGCCCATCTCACCCAGGCCCTGGCCCCCAAGCTGGTGCCCGCCGAGTCCGTGCGCCAGACGCTGGACTACGTGACCCGCGGCGAAGTGGACGCCGGCTTCGTGTTCGCCACCGACGCCAAGCACGCCGCCGCCAAGGTGCGCTTCGTGCAGGACGTGCCCACCACCACCAAGGTCACCTACCCCATCGCCGTCATCGCCTCCAGCAAGAACCCGCAGGCCAAGGCCTTCATCGCCTTCGTCGTCAGCCCCGAGGGCCAGAAGATCCTCGGCGCATACGGCTTCAAGAAGCCGTAACCAACCCGCTACAGCAAGCATGAGCAAGGGGAGAACGCCGGGGGCCCGCCCCCCGGCCCCCCGATCAGGACAGGATCAACACGCCCCGCCCCAAAATTGTGGAAGGAAATACACGCATCAAATACGTTGGGTTGCGGCAGGCAGATCACGCCGGCTGTAAGCCGGCCGGAAACAGCGGAACCCGCCGGGAGTGAGCCTCCCGGCGGGTTCCTTGTTGTGCGGCGGCGATACTATCCTTCGGCG
>MNUQ01000063.1 GCA_001871085.1 Desulfovibrionaceae bacterium CG1_02_65_16 | reverse complement strand
AAACACGCCGAACAGGGGCAGGGCGAACAGCACGCCAGCGCCGGCCACCTTGGTGATGTCGAACACGTACCGGCGGCCTTGTGGGTCGTAGGTGTAGCACATGGCGATGGCCCGTTTGACCGAGAGCCCGGTTTTCTCCGCCCCTGCCTCGGTGGCGGCCATGGCGATGTCGAAGGCCAGCGGGCGGATGCCATAGAGGTAGCGCGAAATCTTGCCCGTGGGGGTGAGGGCGATGAGCGCCACCGAGTGCCGGAAGCCCGTTGGCGTGCGCGCGTAGCTGAAGCCCAGCGCGTCCATGAGGCGGCGCACCTCGGCCGCGTCGCCGGTCAAAAAGCGCCAGGCGGCCGGCGGAAACGCCCCGTCCTTGAGCCTGGGCATGGCGTTGAAGAAATCGCCCTTGCGTTTGGTGGCTGTTGCCGGGGTGTCGTGCTCGTCGAAGCTCACGGCCAGCACCTGGTAGTCGCGTCCGGGGACGAGGCCCACCTCTGGCAGCACCTGCGCCAGGGTGCCCAGCAGCACGTTGCACTCGTTGGGGCACGAGTAATACACCGGCGCGATGATGGTGGGCTTGTCGATGATGTCGCCCAGGCGCAGGAAGCGCCCGTCCTCGCCGCGCAGGACAACGTCGAGGGGGACATGCTGGCCGATCTTTTCCTCCACGCTTCCAGAGGCCGTCGCGCGCGCTTCGTCCGCCTTGTGGATGTGGACCGGCGCGGTTCCATTGGCCGCGCCGGCGTTATGCTGCTTGTCGAAGCCGACGGGGGGTGAGTCGGCGCTGGCCGCGCCGGCGGTCCCGCCGCCCCCGGCCAAAAGCGCAAGGGCGAGCAGGACGGCCGGCAAGGTCGCGGCGCCGCGCATTGGCTACAGCTTGCTCACGTAGGCGGCCAGGGCCTTCACGTCGGCGTCGGAGAGCTTGCTGGCCTGGCCCTCCATGACGGCCTTTTTGGCCCCGCCGAAGGTTTTGGACTTGTAGCCGGCCATGGCCTTGGTGAACTCGGCCTCGCTCAAGCCCTTAAGCGGCTTGCTCAGGGCGCTTTTGGAGCCGTCGGCTCCGTGGCAGCCGGCGCATTTGCTGGCGAACAACGTCTTGCCGTCCGCGGCGAAAGCGGCGCTGGCGACCAGGCAAAGCGACAGGGACAGGGCCAGGACAAGGCTGGACTTTTTCATGCTTCCTCCCCAAAAATGCGGGTTTGCCCCGTCTTGTACGTCGCCTTGGCGTGCGCCGGGCGAACGGAAGGCGAGAATCAGTTTCCCTATGCCACACTCCCCCGGCGCACGCCAGAGGAAAACGCGGTTACGCCGCAAGCTTCTTGGCGATCTCCGCCAGCCGCCGCGCCTGGAAGCGCACGCCGTCAAGGTCGCGTTCGCTGGGCGTGCGCGAACCGTCGCCGCCGGCGATGGTGCTGGCGCCGTAGGGCGAGCCGCCCACGATCTCGTCCACGCCCATTTGCCCGGTGAAGGAGTATGGCAGGCCCACAACAAGCATGCCCTGGTGCAGCAACGTGGGAATAAAGGTGAGGATGGTGGACTCCTGTCCGCCGTGCTGCGTGCCGCTGCTGGTGAACACGCCCGCCGGCTTGCCGATGAGCGCGCCCTTGGCCCACAGGCCGCCGGTGGAGTCGAGGAACTGCCGCATCTGCCCGGTCATGTTGCCAAAGCGCGTGGGGGTTCCAAAGAGAATGCCGTCGGCCTGGGCCAGCACTTCCGGCGTGGCCAGGGGCACGTCGGCCTGGGCCTTGGCCGCGTCCAGCGCGCCCATCTTGCCCAGAATGTCGTCGGACAGGGTCTCGGGCACGCGGTACACCGCGGCGCTGACGCCCGGCACCTCGCCCGCGGCCTTGGCCGCGGCCTTGGCCATGGCCTGAATGTGACCGTACATGGAGTAGTAAACGATTGCGATGTTCATGAGATGCCTCCGCATTTAGTATTCAGGAATAATTCCTAAATAGTAATTCCATGCAGCCCATTGTCCAGCGCTAATTTGAAAAATCCCAAAGATTTTGTGAGAGTTCCGTAAGCGAGTACCCCCTCTTGCGGAAGAGCTCCAGACAAATTCCGGCCACACGCTCATCGTACAGCCGGCCGCGATTCCTTTCTATCTCCTCCAGGGCCTTGGTTATGCCCAGGCTGGAGCGGTATGGCCGCTGCGAGCACATGGCGTCCACCACGTCGGCCACGGCCAGAATGCGCGCCCCCTGCGCAATGAACCGGCCGTCCAGCCCCTGCGGGTAGCCGGAGCCGTCCATGCGTTCATGGTGCTGCCGCACGATGACCGCCACCGGCCAGTCCTGATCGAGGTGCTTCAAAATCTCGTAGCCCACCTCCGGGTGCATCTGGATGACGGAGAGCTCCTCCTGCCGCAAAATGCCCGGCCGGCTGAGCAGGTCGGTGGGGACATACACCTTGCCGATGTCGTGCAGCAGGCCGGCGACGCGCAAGGTCTCCAGGTCGTCGCCCGTCAGTCCCATTTCTTGGCCAATGGTCAGCGCCAGCGCGGTGACGCGCTGCTGGTGTCCGGCCAGGTACGGGTCGCGGGCCTCCACCAGTGACGAGAAGCCGCGCACCACGCCCTCCAGCAGCACCTTGCAGCGCTTGAGCACAGCGAGCTCGCGCTGGTCGCGCAAAAGGTCCGCGTGCCCGAGGGCGTTTTTTATCTCCAGGCGCAGCACCTCCGGCGGGCAGGGCTTGGTCAAAAAGCGGTACACGTAGCCCAGGTTTGCGGCGTCGATGGCTGCCTGCATGTCGGCGTGGCCGGTCAGCAGCACGCGCACCGTGTCCGGGGCGCAGCGCTGCACGCGCGAAAGCAGCTCAATGCCGTCCATGCCGGGCATTTTGAGGTCGGAGACGATGACCGCGAATGGCCCGCAGGAGTCCAGCACCTCCAGCGCCTCAGCGCCGCCGACAGCGGTGAAGGTCTCCACATCCCCGCGCAGCAGGCGCGAAACCGACTCCAGCGTGTTCTGGTCGTCGTCAACAATGAGCACGCGGACCGGCGTTGCCTCGGCCCCTTTTTGATCCGTCACGTTTGTCCTCCTCACGCGGGAATGGGCTCAATGACCGCCACGGGTTGGCTTATCCGGATGCTGCGGGAGTTGTCGAGGAGATAGGCGATGGCGGTCTCGTTGAGCTCGCGTCCCTTGGCGATGAGCAGTATGGTCTCCTCGCCGCGCGTGCCGTACAAATCCTCGGCCATGATCATGCCCGGGGTGAGCCCGTGCAGGTGCACCTTCTGCAGGGTGTAACGCGCCTGCTCCTTCAGCACCTCGGCCAGCGCGGCCACCACTGCCGGATCGTACACGCCCTTGCGCCGGTCCAGCTTGGTTATGGCGTCGCCCTTGGGCAGGCCATTGGCCAGCAGGATGTCGAAGTCCACCACGGCCTTTAAAATGCGCGCGCCCAGAGGGATCTGTTCGCCCTTCACGTCGTCCTTGGGGGCGCCGCCCCCCTCGAAATGTTTTTCCTGGTAGGACACAATGGCCGCCGCGTGCTCCATGCGGGGGATTTTGGCCACCAGACGCGCCCCAAAAGCCGGGTGCCCCAAAAACTGCTGCAACTCGCCCTCGGCCAGCGGCTTGCCGTGCTCCACCTTGCTGATGAGCGAGTCGGGCAGGGTGATGAAGCCGATGACGGAGAGCATGGCCGCGGTCTCGGTCTCCCAGGGGCGCGGATCGGTCAGGCGCTTGCTCACGCCGCGGATGAACGGCAGGATGCGCGACACCCGGCCGAAGACGTTGGGCTTCACCAGGGAGATGAGGTCGCACAGCACGGCCACGCTGCCGGTGAGGGTTTTTTCGAGCAGCTCGCACTCGGCGGTCACCAAATCATAGTGGTGAAAGGCGTCGTCGAGCACTTTTTCGATGGTTTCCGGCGGGCAGGGTTTGGTGAGCAGGCGGAAGATATTGCCCTCGTTCACCGCCTGGATGGCGATCTCCAGGTCCGCGTGGCCGGTGAGCAGCACGCGCACGGTGTCCGGGCTGCCGTGGCGGATGACGCGCAGCATGTCCACGCCGTTCATGCCGGGCATGCTGTAGTCGCTGATGACCACGGCGAAGGGGCCTTGCCGCGCCGCGGCCTCTATGCCGGCCTTGGAGCCCTCCGCGGTCACTATCTCGCCCTTTTTCCGCAGTTGCCGGCGGAAGCTCTCCAGAAGGTTTTGGTCGTCGTCGACCAGCAGCACTTTTCGGTTCATTTGTCCTCCCCTCCAAGGCCCATGACGAGCACGCCGTTTTTCCAGGTCGTGTAGCGCGGCATGCCGCCCAGGGCTTCCAGCCGCGCGGACATGGGCTCCACACGGGCGTAGTGCTCGTGGAAAATGAAGATATCGTGGTCGAGCAGGTTGGCGAAGTGCACAATGTCCGGCACGCCGGGTTTGCCTTCGCCGGGGCCCGCGGCCCCGGAGCGCGTGTCATGGTGGGTGGCCACGGCGGTGACCACCGTTTGGGGAAGTCCCCAGAGCCCCAGCAGATAGGCTCCCACCTCCGCGTGGGTGAGGCCCAGCTGCTCGGCCTCCACCTCGGCCACGCGGCGGTTTTCTGCCTGCACGGTGGCGTACACGCGGGTGGATTCCTCCGGGCAGTGCGCGTCCAGCAGCAGCTTGCCCACATCATGCAGCAGCGCTGCGATGTAGGCGTGGTCGCTTTCGTCCTTGCCCAGGCGCTCCTGCGTGGCGATGTTGCGGGCGATGGCCGCCACGCGCATGCTGTGGCCCCAAAGCATGCGCAGCGAGAAATTGGGCCGCACGCGGTTTTCAAAGCTCTTGAAGATGTGCAGGGAGAGGATGACCGACCGGATGACGTTGACCCCCAGCACGATGACCGCCTGCTGCGGCGCGGCGATGTGCCGGGGCAGGCCGAAATAGGCGGAGTTCACAAGCTTGAGGATGTTGGCGCTCATGCCCACGTCGCGGGCCACAATGTCGCCTATTTCCTTGGGCGAGGGCTCGCCCTTGGCCAGCTCCGCCGTGATGCGGTTGTATACCTCCGGCAGCACGGGCAGGTGTTCTATGCGGGCGATTTTTTGCAGCACGTTCTTGTTGGGCACCAAGTCACAGGCGTGCAGGGCCTGCTCCAGGGCCTCCACCAGCTGTTTCTCGTCGCAGGGTTTGGTGAGGTACTGGTGCGTGGGGGCTATGCTTTGCCCCACCAGCTCCTGGTCGGAATAGCCGGAGAGCGCGAAGCGGATGGCGTCCGGGTGCTCGCTCCTCACGCGGCGCAGCAGCTCCGGGCCGTCCATGCCGGGCATGCGCATGTCGGAAACCACGGCGTCCACATGCTGGGCGGCCATGATTTTAAGCGCCTCCGCGCCGGAGCTGGCGAAAAGCATTTCCCACTTGTCGCGCATGGGGCGCAGCATGCGCTTGAGCCCCATGAGGATGTTCGGCTCGTCGTCCACAAAGAGAATGGTGCGCTTCATGTTGCCTCGCCGCGTTCTGGCTGCGCCAGGGGCAGGCGCATCACAAAGGTGGTGCCCTCCCCCGCTTTGGTCTCAAAATACAACTGTCCCCTGTGTTTTTCCACCACTATCGACCGCGAGATGGTGAGCCCCTGGCCTGTGCCGCGGCCCACCTCCTTGGTGGTGAAAAACGGGTCGAAGATCTTGGCCTGCACGGCCTCGGGTATGCCGGTTCCGGTGTCGCGCACGCGGATTTCCGCCCAGGGCCCGGTGAATTTCGTGGTCAGGGTGATGCGGCCCTCGCGCTCGGGGGCCAGCTTTTTCGCGTCGGCAATGGTGTGGGCGGCGTTGATGATGAGGTTGAGCACCACCTGGTTGATCTCGCCGATCATGCACACCACCATGGGCAGGGCGGGGTCCAGGTCCAGCTCAAGTTCGGCCACGTATTTCCACTCGTTGCGCGAGACCGTGGCCGTGCTCTTCATGGACTCGTTCAAATCTGCCGGGGCCATGACGGCCAGCCCCGGGTGGGCGAACTGCTTCACGGAGCGCACGATGGTGCTGATGCGTTCGACGCCCTCCAGCGTTTGGGCTATGGCGCCGGGCACCTCGTCCATCAGGTACTCCACGTCGCGCTCGGCCATAAGCTTCTCCAGCGCGTCCACCTCCTGCTTCCCTGGGCAGGCGGTCTTTGATGTCTCGATGAACGCGCGCACGGCCTCGATGACGGCGAGCATGTCCTCAAAGGCGCCCTGGATGAACTGGGTGTTGTTGCCCACGTATTGCGCCGGGGTGTTGATCTCGTGCGCGATGCCCGCGGCCAGCTGGCCTATGGCCTCCAGTTTTTGCGACTGCAAAAGCTGCGATTCCAGGCCCTTGCGCTCGGTGGTGTCGGTGATGACGGCGAAAAATCCGGCGGTCTTGCCCTCCTCGTCGGCGTAGGCGGAAGGGGAGACCAGACTGTAGATGTGGCGTCCGCCGGCATGCTCCCACAAAATCTCCTCAGACCCGCTGCGGCCGGGCCCGGAGTGGCCCGTGGCGGCCTGGCTCTCGGCGAGCATCAGCTCAAGCTTGGGGCGGCTGGCCGGGTCCGCAAACTCGCCCACGTGGCGGCCGGACAGCTCCGCGCGGCTGCGGCCCAGCATGGCGCAGAAGCGCGCGTTGACGTAGGTGATGAGCCCGTTCTTGCGGGCCATCACAAGCCCCTCGTGCATGCTCTCCACCAGGGAACGGTAGCGCGCCTCGTTGCGGCGCAGGCGTATTTCGGCGCGCACGCGGTCGGAAATGTCGGTGATCATGCCCACGGAGCCCTGGAATTCGCCATTCGGCCCGCGCATGGACGAGGCGTTGAGCATGGTCCATATGCGGTGGCCGTTCTTGTGCCGGAAGCGCAGCTCGTAGCGGTCGGAATGCCCCTTTTTGCGGCGTTCGATGTTCTGGGTCAGCAGCTGGTGGTCAGCCGGGTCGGTCAAATCGAAAATGCTGCTGCCGAGGAGCTCCTGCGCGGGGTAGCCGAAGAGTGTTACGGCGCGCGGGTTGGCGTAGGTCACGCGCGAATCGGCGTTGAGGTTCATCACCGCCTCCTGCGCGGTCTCGACAATGATGCGGAAGCGCTCCTCGCTCTCGCGCAGCTCCACTATGGCGCGCATGCGCTCGGTGATGTCGCGGTGGGAGACCACCGCCCCGGGCAGCCCCTTGGCAAATGGAGTCACCTGCATGACGAACCAGCGGCCCTCGGCCCCCTGGCCGCCGGGATATTCCGCGCGGAAGGAGGCGGACCTGCCCGCCAGCACGGCCAGAATGCCCTCCAGGGCCGCGGCGGCGTGAGCGTTGCGCGGGGCGGCGCGGCAGGCGGCGAGATAGTTGCCGCCAAGGGTGAGGGAAACATCGCTTTCGTCGGCGCCGATGGGGGTGCTGGCGGGGCCGCCGGCCGCCCAGGAGCGGTTGACCATGGTGAGCGCGCCTTTGCGGTCCAGCACGCAGATGTAGGCCGGCAGGGCGTCGAGGATGGCGCGGGCGAGACTTTCGCTGCGGCGCAGGGCCGTGGAGGTGCGCAGCCGCTCAATGGCGTTGGAGAACAGCAGGCAAACCTGCTCCAGCACGCGCGAACCCGCCAGGCGCGCCGCGTCCAGGGGCGTTTGCGAGGCCACGGCGAGCGCGCCCAGCAGCCGGTCCTTCACGGTCATGGGCATGGCGGAAAGGCTGGCGATGCCGAGGGTTGCGAGGAGCCGCTTTTCCTTGCCGCCGGCGGGGGGCATGTGGGCGGCGTCGCGGATGAAGACGCGCTCCCCGGCAAGAATGCGCTCCGTGAACCAGGGCATTTTGCCGCGGCCAATGCGCTTGAGCTCCCGCAGTCCAGCCGGTCTGTCCGCATCGGCGGGCAGGTAG
>MNUQ01000150.1 GCA_001871085.1 Desulfovibrionaceae bacterium CG1_02_65_16 | reverse complement strand
CTGGATGAGGTTCATGGCGAGCTTGCCGAGGCTGTTGGCCTGGGAAAGCATGGCCACTGCGGTCTGCACCTTGATCTGCTGCTCGGTGAAGTTGGTCATTTCCGTGGCCACGTCGACGTCGGAGATCTGGGACTCGGCAGCCGAGGTGTTTTCCGACTGAATCGACAGGTTGGTGATGGTGTTCTCCAAACGGTTCTGGAGAGCGCCCAGGGAGGCGCGGATCTTGTCCTTGGACACGATGGCCCTGTCCAGAGCCTCCAGGGCCTTCTGCGCCAGCTCCTGGGTGGAGATGGACTTGCCGTTGGTGCCGGTGGCGCCCAGGCCGACGCCAAGCGCGGAGGCCGTGGCGGTGTTGATCTGGACGTAGTAGTAGTCTTCCGCAGAGTCGTTGCCGGTGCCGAAGTGGACCTTCAGCTTGCCCGTGCTCTTCAGCCCAGTGCCATCGTAAGAGCTGCCGGAGAGGTTGCCGTTCAGCAGGTGGATGCCGTTGAAGTCCGTGCTGTTGGCGATACGGGTGATTTCAGAGGCCATCGCCTGGTACTCGGAGTCGATGATGAGGCGCTGGTCGGACGAGTAGGTGCCCGTGGCCGCCTGCATGGCCAATTCCTTCATGCGGATCAGCTTTTCGTCAACGACGCCCAGCGCGCCGTCGGCGGTCTGGATCATGGAAATGGCGTCATTGGCGTTGCGCACGCCCTGATTGAGGGAGGACACTTCCGCGCGCATGATTTCGCGAACGGCCAGGCCGGCTGCGTCATCGGCCGCGGTGTTCACGCGCAGGCCCGAGGACAGACGCTGGGTCGAGGTGGACAGGGCGGAATACGAGGACGAAAGGTTACGGGCGGTGTTGGCGGCCAACAGGTTGTGGTTGATTGTGAGAGACATACGGTTTCCTCCTTGAAAGCTTTTTGGCGTCCTTGCCATTCGGTGGTCCTCTGCCTGGCGACATCGCCCGCGGGGCCAATCCGATTGTTTTTACGCACTCCTCATCGGCCTGCTGGAGGAATTCTTTAGCCGGCGGGAGGAATTTTTTATCCACCACGCAAAAAAACGTCACGCCAAGCGCGACGCACCGACAAAAATGCTCGTTCGCTGAGGGGGAAAATCAATCCGCGGGCAGCGGATTGGGGGAGAAGCAACGCGCCTGGGTCACCGGCGCGCCGGGCAGGCCCATGTCCAGCGTGGGGCCGGCGCCCTCGTCCTTAAGCGCGCCCAAGGCCCGGATGCTTGCCGCCTGCGCGGCGCAAAAACGGGCCGTGCGCCTGGCCGCAAGCTCCATGAGCTCCGCAAGGGAGCCGTGCAGCCAATCGCCCGTGACCGGGTTGCGGTAGGCCATGCGGCCCTCCACCGCTCCCGATTGGTCATACAGTTGCGGGGCATAGAAGAGCGCGGCGATTTCGCGCAGGCTGGCGGGCAGAACGCCGGAGAGGTCGCGCAGAAAGCCGGCCAGCACAGGCATGCGGCAAAGGGTCTGCATGGTGCAATAGGTTTCCAGGGCGGCGGACAGGCCCTTTTGCGCCGCCTCCACGCCGCAGCCGGCCAAACGCGCCAAAGCCTCGGGCGGGCAGGCCAAGCCCAGGGGGCCCTCAAGGCCGCGCACCAGCACCCGCAGCGACTGCTCGCGCACTTCGTCCGGCCCGCCTGCGGCCACCATGTCGAGCAGGGACTCCAGGGCGCGGTGGCGCTGCACGGCCTTGGTGCGCCGCCGCGCGTCGGTGTCATAGTAGTTGCCGGTCAGGTAGTAGACAAGAGGGTGCATGGTGGCATCGGCGAAGATATGCGAGGCCAGGCCAACAAAAAACGCTGTGGGCAGCGGCTCGCTTTTGCGGGCATGCAGATGCGCCGCCTGCATGCGCATGATGTCGTAGCTGTCCTCCCCGTGGGAGCCGTGCAGCCGATGCGGCAGGGCGACAAGCCCCGCCGGATGGTCGCCACGCAGGTAGAAGAGCGCGTCGTGGTACACCGCTCCCAGGCGCAGCCCGTTGGGGCAGCGGGACAACGCCGGACCGAAAGGCCCTTCGGACAGCAGCTCCGCAGCGCGCTCCGCCACCATCCAGTGCACTATCTCCTTGGGCACGTTCACGCTCCACGCAGAGGGTTCCGCTCCACTTGCCCATGCGGGCACCGTGAGCTATATCCTGCCTGTTCGCGGGGAGCAACAGCCCCCGCGTGCCGCCAACCTGGAGGACCTGTGACAGACTTCATCAACCGGGAGTTCCACGTGAACGACCCGGACAAGACAACGGTGATACGGCAGGACGCCAAACCCACCAGACCGGGAGCGGAAACGGGAGCCTTGTTCCTCATCGGACTTTCCGGCTGCGGAAAAAGCGCCGTGGCGCTGCGCGTCGCCGAGGCCCTTGGCGGACGCGCCGCGGAACTGCCCCTTGAAGGCCCGGAGGCCGCGCTGGACGCCATTCTGGCCCAGGCCGCCAAGGACGGCGGACCGGCTGTCATCGCCGTGCCGCACAAACTGCTGGCGAGCGAGCCCTTCCGCCTGCGCATGCGCGCGGCCGGCCGCGTGCTGTACCTCATGGCCGGGGTGGAGACCATCGCCGCCCGCCTGGCCGCAACGCCGCAGGAGGAGGACGCCCTGCGCCAACGCCTGGGCCGCCAGCGCTCGGCCTTCGAGCCCAGCTTCATGCAGACGCTGCACCTGCTCGCCCCGGCCGACGGCCCGCTTGACGCCGTTGTGGCCGATGTTCTGGAGCGCGTGCGGCAGTAAGCGCGCGGTCCCGCACCAAAACCCCGGAGCCCCTCAATGCCCGTCGCCCCGCTCAAGGTGGAACTGCTGGCCGTCACGCCAGAGGCCCTGTCCCTCATCTACGCCGCCTTCCGGCAATGCTACCACGCGGGATTCGTGGCCGACATGTGGCCCCGGCTCACCAGCGGCGAGGCGGACCGCGAGACCCAGGCGGACTTTGTGCGCAAGGTGCTGGAAAGCGGCCACGACAGCCCCGTTGAGCACGCCAGCTTCACCTTCGCCATTGCGGGCATTTCACGCGCCTGCTCGCACCAGATCGTACGGCACCGCATCGCCTCCTACTCGCAGCAAAGCCAGCGCTACGTCGACGCCACGGACATGGACTACATCCTGCCGCCGGCCATCGCCACCATTCCAGAGGCGCGCGAACGCTTCGAGGCCTTCATGGCCGAGGTGGGCAGCGCCTACCGCGACATCAAGGCCATCCTCGACGCCCACGGCCGCAAGGACAAGTCCAAGGAGGACGCACGGTTCGTGCTGCCGCAGGCTGCGGAGACCAAGATCGTCATCACCATGAACTGCCGCGCCCTGCTCCACTTCTTCCAGCTGCGCTGCTGCCGCCGCGCCCAATGGGAAATCCGCGCCTTGGCCGACGCCATGCTCGCGCTCTGCAAAAAGGAGCTGCCGGCCATCTTCGGCACGGCCGGCGCCAGGTGCGAGTCGCTGGGCTACTGCCCGGAGAGCGAACGCTTCGCCTGCGGCAAATACCCCACGCTCAAGCAACTGCTGGCCAAGGGCTAGCGGACAAAGACGATGCGCGGGGGGCGCCGACCCCGCCAAAGGGCATGCGGCCTTTGGAATCCCATAACCGCGTGGGCCCCGCGCCGCAAAGCCGGAGCCAAGCCCTCGCGGCGGCATCCGTGATTCTCGGCGCGCAGGGGCGACTTGTTGCAAAAGGGCTGCGCTCGAATGGGTCTGTCCGAATGGACCACGAACGGGCCGGGGCGTTGACGCGAAACGCGGCAATCCTTATTTTGAACGCTGTTCGGGGGTGTGGCCACAGGTGCCGCCGGGCGACGCCGGGAGGCGTCGGCTGACGCAAGGAGACGACGCATGACGAGCCAACTCAAAACAGTCTTTCTGCTGGGCCTGCTCACGGGGCTCATGCTGCTTATCGGCCAAGCGGCCGGCGGCCGCGCGGGACTCGTCATCGCGCTGGGCCTCGCCGTGGTCATGAACGCCGTGAGCTACTGGTACTCGGACAAGATCGTGCTCTCCATGTACCACGCGCGCGAGCTGAACCCCGGCGACGCCCCCTGGCTGCACGCCATGGTGGCGGAGCTGGCGCAAAACGCCGGCATCCCCAAGCCGCGCATCTGCCTGATTCCGCAGGAGTCGCCCAACGCCTTCGCCACGGGCAGAAACCCGGAAAACGCCGTTGTCGCCGTCACCGAGGGCATAATGCGTGCGCTTTCCCCGGAGGAGCTGCGCGGCGTGCTTTCCCACGAGCTCGGGCACATCAAGAACCACGACATCCTCATCCAAAGCGTGGCGGCGGTGCTGGGCGCGGCCATCATGACCATCGCCAACATGCTCCAGTGGGGCGCCATTTTCGGCATGGGACGCCGCTCCTATGCTGACGGGGCCAACGACCGGGACGGCGGGGCGCTGGGCGCGCTGGCCCTGGCAATCATCGCGCCCATCGCGGCCACGCTCATCCAAATGGCCATCTCGCGCTCACGCGAGTTCCTGGCCGACGAAACCGGCGCGCGCATCTCCGGCCGGCCGCTTGATCTGGCCAGCGCCCTTGGCCGGCTGGACGCCGCCTCGCGGCAGATTCCGCTGACCGGCAGCCCCGTGGCCGAGAACCTGTTCATCGTCAATCCCTTCGCCGGGTCGGGCATGGCCAATCTCTTCAGCACCCACCCGCCCATTGCGGAACGCATGGCGCGGCTGCGGGAGCTGGCGCGGCAGGGACGCTAGCGTGCGCCCCGGCCTGGCGGCGACAAGCGCCGCGTCCCTCGCCCTGACGATGCTCCTTGCGGGCGTTCTAAACGGCGGCCCGGCCCAGGCCGCGCGCAAGACCGCAGCGCCCGCCACGGAACAGGCAAGCCAGCCAGCGGGCAAGCCAGCGGGCAAGCCAGCGGGCCCGGCCGATCCGCGCCGCACCCCGGTTGTGCGCGTGGTGGAGCTGGCCGGCCCGGCGGTGGTCAGCATCATCAGCTCAAGCGGGGGGTTGAATCCCTTTGCGGATGCCCAAGGGCCGCCGGACAGCCAGGACGAAAAGGCCGGCGGACAGCAAGGCCCGCGCAAAAAGCTCAGCCGCAACCTGGGCTCCGGCGTCATCATCGACGGGACCAAGGGATACGTGCTCACCAACGCCCACGTCATCACCGGGGGCACGCGCATCATCGGCCGGCTGCAGGACGGCCGCGTGTACACGGCGGCCCTTGTCGGGGCGGACCAGGACATGGACCTGGCCGTGCTGCGGCTGGAGATGCCCAAGGGCGCGGAGCCGCTGCCGCAGGCGCGCATGGGCGATTCCAACGGGCTGATGATCGGCGAGCCGGTGGTGGCCATCGGCAATCCCTTCGGCCTGGCGAACACCGTGACCACAGGCGTGGTTTCGGCCCTGGGGCGTTCGGTCAACCTGAGCCAGCGCACCATCACCGGGCTCATCCAGACCGACGCGGCCATCAATCCCGGCAATTCCGGCGGCCCGCTACTGAACATCCTGGGCGAGGTGGTGGGCATCAACGCCGCGGTCTACGCGCGCGGCGGCGGCCTCGGCTTCGCCATCCCCATCGACAAGGCCAAGCGCGTGCTCGCGGAGCTCATCGCCACCGGCCGCGTGGCGCACATCTGGCTGGGCCTGCTTGGCGAGGACATGACCCAGGACCAGGCGGGGCAGTATGGCCTGCCGCGCCCAAGCGGGCTGGTGGTGAGCAGCGTGCTGCCCCGCACCCCGGCAGAGGCCGCCGGCATCCGCCCCGGCGACGCGCTGCTGGCCATCGGCGGGCAAAAGGTCCGCGACAAGGCGCAATTTTTGGGCATTCTGCAAGGCTATACGCGCGGCGACACCCTGGACGTGCTGTTAAC
The DNA here is from genome assembly GCA_001871085.1 of Desulfovibrionaceae bacterium CG1_02_65_16. Classification (GTDB taxonomy): domain Bacteria; phylum Desulfobacterota; class Desulfovibrionia; order Desulfovibrionales; family Desulfovibrionaceae; genus Humidesulfovibrio. The sequence goes on along the minus strand of MNUQ01000150.1, from coordinate 25,598 downwards.
CCGGGGAGCCGAGGGGTATCAGGCCACGCTGCGGCCGCAGGTGCTGGACCGCGAGGCGGGCCTGGGGCTGCTTTCCTGGCGCTGGGGCTTTGCCCCCGCCGCACCGGAAGCTGGCGGCAGGCCGAACGCGACGCCTCCCCCCGCCAGCGCCGATAGCGGCGTGGGTGTGGCCGGCGTCGCCGTGGCCTCGGTGCGCGCGGGCGGCCCGGCCGCCGCCCTTGGGCTCAAGCCCGGCGACCGCATCCTGCAGGTGGGCAACATGCACACAGACGGAGAAGCCGACCTGCTCACCGCCTTCTACCGCTACCAAATGTTCAACCAGCTCATCCTCAGCGTGCGGCGCGGCGGGCAAACCTACATGGTGCGCCTGCGCCTGTGACGCGCGCGCGGCGCGGCAGGCCGCTGTCAGAGCGCGGCGCACGCGAGAAAGCCCGGTCTCCCCTCATGCGGGAGCGCCGGGCTTTCTCGCGTTCTTGGTCACACGGTGGCCGGAACGTGACGGGATCCGGCCTCGGATGACACCTAAGTGGCGGGCTCCGCCTTGGCGGGAACGCTTGGGGCGATGGGCGTCAGGGGCAGGTTCTCCGGCACGGCCGGGGTCTTGGCTGGTTTCGCCGGGGCTTTGGCGGCATCGTTCCCGGCCGCGCCGGCATCGGGATCAGCCGCCGCTTTCGGCGCGGGCGGCGGGGTCACGGGGGCGGTAAGCTCCGGGCCCGGGGAGCTCATGGTCCCAGCGGCCTCGCGCTTGGCCTTGGCCTCCGCGATCTTGCGCAGCCGGCGCTCCTTGGCCTCGGCCTTGCGCTGCTCGCGCAGCTTGAGCACCTTTTCCTTGGCGATGCGCGCCTCCTCGCGGGAGACGACGCCGTCATGGTTCAGGTCCATCTCGACAAACTTCTTCTCGCGCCGCTCCAGATATTCCTTCTGGGTCACGCGGCCGTCCTTGTTCTTGTCGAAAGTGGCGAGGTAAGGTTTGGGCGGACGGTTGCTCTTGCGGCGGACTTTCACCGGCTTGCCCTCGGCGCGGCGTTTGGCGTCGCGCTTGGCCTGCTTCTCCAGCAGCTTGGCCTTGGCGGCGCGCGCTTCCTGGGGGGAGACCACGCCGTCATGATTGGCATCGGCCTTTCTGAAGCGCTTTTTGGAGCCGGCGACGAACTCCTCGTGGCTGACGCGGCCGTCGTGGTTCTTGTCCAGGCTGCGCAGATAGGGCTTGCCGTCATTTTTCACCGCCGGTCCGCGCGCGGTCTTGCGGCCGGTGGCCTTCTTGCCGGAGTTGACGGCGGGCCTGGCGGCGGGCTTGGCGGCCTTTGCCGCCTGGGCATTATGCGGCGCAACCGCTTTGTGCGGCGCGGCGGCCTTGCGCGGGCGGAAGCCCTCGGATTCGTGGGGCGGGGCGTCCTGGGCGGCGGCGCTGCGCGGAAGCAGGGGCGCGGCCAGCAGGGCCAGCAACAACAGGGGGGCGAAACAGCGCGGCGTCATCCAATTCCTCACTTCATGCGCAGCAGGGTATGGGTCCACTTGATGGCGTCAGCGTAATTGGCGGCCGAGGCCTCGCGGTCCAGATTGCGGTTGTTGAGAAACTCAAACACATCCTCCCAGTTGCCTATCTCTATGTCCTCCACCAGGGAGAGCCACGCCCAGTAGGGCGAAGGCTTGGACAAAAGCGCGTCCTCCACGTCCTTGTCCAGGGGGATGTTTTGCAAAAGCTTGTCCATGGGCTGGGAGAGCAGCACGTCGAGCTTGGAGAACAGCCCGAGCATGAACAAGGTCTCCGCGGGGAAGGCGTGGTTGCGGTACAACCGCCCCATGCTCTCCAGGTAGCGGGCGCGCTGCAGGGAGGTGTAGGCGGCCTCCTGCACCTTGGCCGTGGAGTCGAAGTCGGAAATGATGACCGCGAGGAACCACTGCTTGATCTGTTGTTTGCCCAGCAGCGTCAGCGCCTGCTGGATGGACTGGATCTTGTCGCGCAGGGAGAACGCCGCGGAGTTGATGAAGTTGAGCAGGCGGTAGCTCACGCTCGGGTCGGAGGAAATGATCCGGGTAAGCTCGCGCACGTCAAAATCGTCGCCGGAAAGCGCGCGCAACAGGCGCATCTTGGCCAGCACCGGCGTGGGCACCTTGCTGCCGGTCATGGTTTCCGGCCGGGAGAAATAAAAGCCCTGGAACAGCGTGAAGCCAAGCATTTTTGCCATTTCGTAGGTCCGCTTGTCCTCCACCTTCTCCGCCAGCAGGCGGCAGCCGTAGCGCAAGAGGCCAAAGCTCACCTCGCGCAGGCGCTCGTCGCTCATGCCAAGCAAATCCACCTTGACGATATCCGCCAGGCGGATGATCTCCTCGAACCCGGGCTGCCCCACGTAGTCGTCCAGCGCCAGGGTGTAGCCGCGGCTTTTTATGTTGGTCAGCGCGGTGACCATCTCCAGGTTCGGATTGATGGTCTCCAGCACCTCCACCACACATATCTCGCGCGGCAGGGCGTACACGGTGTCGTCGAGCAGCAGGCGCTGGGGGAAGTTGATGAAGGCCTTTTTACGCTTGTCCATGCCGGAAAAGGCGAGCGCGAAGCCGTCGGCGATGACCGAGGCCGTGGCAAGGTCGTCCTCGGCGACGTCCGCGGTCTTGGCATGGCCGCTGCTGCGAAACAACAGCTCATAGGCCCAGACCTTCTCCGAGGCATCGAAGATGGGCTGGCGGGCCACAAAAATGGCCTTGCTGGCCGTGCCCTCGGTGTCAGACGCTATGGACTCGTTCATATATGATGCGTTGTCGCCGTTTTTTCGGTCGGATGCAACCGAAGAAAACCTATTGCGCGCCGGCGCCGCCCGTCGGCGCGGGCGCGGCAGGGGCCGGAGCTGCGGTGGCGTTCTGCTGTGCGCGTCCGCTCATGGCCTTGTACTCCTCCTCCAGAATCTTGGGGACGGGACGGCTCCAGAACGTTTCCTGCTGTTGCTCACGGGCGTCCTGCTTGGTCTTAGGCGGGCACACATGGATGGCTCTGCGCACCGGGCAATCCGGGGAGGAGTAGCTGGCGCTCAGGCACTTTCCGGCGGAATCCACGGTGTAGGGAATGACGCGGCGCATGGCCCGCCAGGTGCGGTCCTGAATGATGACCTGACCGTCGGGCATCACCGCACACAGCATTTCCGAGGGTTTGGAGGCGTAGAACATGCCGATGATGTACACATCCTTCTCCGGCTTGCCCACGAAGCTGAACTCGTTAAGCTTTTTGCAAAGCATTCGGCTTAATATCTGCTTGCACAGCGAGACGTTCACACTGTCGTCCGCGTTGGCGGCGGCGGGCAGGGTCAGCAGCAAGGCCATGACCAAGCCGCAGGCGATGGCCCCGAGATGACGGAGCCGACTGGACCGGCGGGCGCTGCGGGGATCAGACATGGCGCGCTTCCGGGGTGAGAAAGGTTTGGAAGCCCTCGGGACTGTCGGTCTCGCACTGGGCCTTGCACCCGGCGCACTGAAAACTGCCGGGTTTGAAGTACCACTGGGCGCGCGCCGGGTGGGCGCACCGGAAATAGTCGTACACCGAGGCCGAAACGGTCCCCGTATAGCGCTTGTAGCCCTGCTGCCGTACGAATTCCAGAAAGCGCATGGCTTGGTCCCCCTGATCTCCCGCCATACTGTAGCCTGATTGCGGAAAATTGCAAAGCCCGCCAGACGCGGCGCGAAGCGGAAGATCTTGCCTTTTTCGCTGTTCGGCATAGATGGTGATACGAGTTGGGATAATGCGCCCGTCCGCCCCCCCCAGGCGCGCCGACACGACTCTTGTTGTTTTAAATACCATATGGCAAACTCCGTTACGGTTTTCTATAATGAAGCGATCCGGGGGCAGTGTGGAACAGCGGGGCAACATGGAAGACCGGAGATGCGTCCGGGTGACGGTGCCGGAGGCCTTGTTCGTGGAAGGAGCGCTGTGGGTGCGCCCAAAGCATGCGCCCACGCGCCTGTCGCTCCAGGATCTTGGCGCGCCGCAGCTGCGCTTTGAGTGCGGGTCGCGGTTGCTGCGCGTGGAGGACCTCTCGGCCAACGGGGTGCGCCTCACCCTGGCGCGGCCGGCAGGATTGGGCGAGGGGCTCGCCATGCTGAAGGGCGCGAAGTGCCTGGTGTTTTTATACATCAAGCTCTACCAGCCCCTCACGGCGGTGGAGGAGCGGCCCTTGTCGCTGTTTCTCGGCGCGGAGCCGGTTTCCCTGTGTGAGGAGGAAAACGGCGCTCTCGCTTTGACCTTGGACATTCTCTACCGGGGCCAGCCCAACCGCGACGAGAAGAGCATGACCTTCTTCTACGTGGCCAAGTATCCCATCCGCGAGCTGGCCGCCTGGTGCGACGAGGTGACGCTGATGGACCGGGCGCGGGAGCGTCCCGTTGCGCGCGGCCTGCGCATGGACCGTTTTTTGCTTGAACTGGACGCCGTGCTCGCGCGGGAAGAAAGCGCCGGGCCACCAGGGAACCAGGAGCCACCCAGCTAGCCATGTTCACCATCATCGGCGTCATCATCGTCGTCGCGGCCATCATCGGCGGCTTCGCAGTGGAGCAAGGCCCCATACGGGTGCTGTTCCAGCCGGCGGAGGCCATGATCATCTTCGGCTCCGTTCTTGGCGCGTTCTTCATCGGCTCATCGCGCACCATGTTCGTGCGCGTCATAAAAAGCATCGGCCTTGTCTTTTCCATGCGCCGCCACAGCCGGGAGAATTACCTGGAGCTGCTGGGGCTTCTGAATATTCTCTTCAACAAAATGCGCCGCGAGGGCATGGCGAGCATTGAACGCGACGTGGAGCACCCCGATGACTCCGCGGTCTTCGGCAACTATCCGCTGGTGACCAAGGACCCCGCCGCGGTGCTCTTCATCTGCGACACCCTGCGCGTGTTCCTCACCACCGGCGACCAGAGCGAAATCGAAAAGCTCATGAAGCTCGACATGGAGGCCATGCGCGACCAGGCGGAAGCCACGGCCGACATGCTCTCCAAAATGGCGGAGTCGCTGCCGGGCCTGGGCATCGTGGCGGCGGTGCTCGGCGTCATCCTCACCATGAGCAAGATAACCGCCCCGCCGGAGGTGCTGGGGCACAGCATCGGCGCCGCGCTGGTGGGCACCTTCATGGGCGTGCTGTTCTGCTACGGCTTCATCGGCCCCATGGCCATAAAGCTGGACAACCTCGCCCAGGAGCGCGACATGTATTTCAATGTCATCCGCGCGGCCATTTCCGCCGCAGTGGCCGGCTCCAGCCCCATCATGGCGGCGGAGTACGGACGGCGGGCCATTCCCGAGGACGCGCGCCCCACGTTCTTTGAGATGGAGGAATGGCTCAAAAGCGGCGGCAGGATATAGGCTACGGACATGGGGCGGCGCAGGGGACACAGCGGCGGCTCGTGGAAGGTGGCCTACGCCGACTTCGTCACAGCCATGATGGCTTTTTTTCTGCTCATGTGGATTCTCAACATGGTGCCGCCGGAGACCAAGCAGATCATTTCCACCTATTTCCAGCCCGTGGCCGACGAGAAGGGCCAGGGCGGGCCGCAGGTGCTCGACATCGCCTCCAACGCCATGACGCCCCTGGCGCGCGGAATCCCCAACCGCGACAAGGCCGAGGAGGAGTCCCAGCGCTTCATCATCGCCTCGCGCCTCAAGCGCATGCTCATGGACAACCCCAGGCTCCTCGACGCCAGCGGGCTTTCCGCCGATGAAACCGGCGTGCTCCTGCGCGTGAACAACAGCATCATGTTCCGGCCCGGCTCGGCGCAGCTCACCGGGGAGGCTAGGCTCGTGCTCTCCGGCGTGCTCGACGTGCTGAAAAAATACAACATGGATCTGCTTGTGCGCGGCCACGCGGCGCAGGGGGAACGCGCCGGCGGCAACTACGAGACCGACTGGGAGCTCTCCGGCGCGCGCGCAGCCACCTCCGCCAGCCACATCCTGGCCAGCGGCGAAATACTACCAACCCGCGTGCGCGCCATTTCCTACGGTGCCACCCGGCCCCTGCGGCCCTCCACCTCGGCGGAAAACCGCCTCTCAAACGGCCGCGTGGAGTTCTATTTCCACCGGCCCGACGCCCTCAACTTCGGTTCCGGCCTGTAGCGCGCGGCCCGGCCCGCGCTTTTCCTCCCTCCGCGCCCTTGATTTTTTTCACAATCAGGCCGATGGAATGGACATTCCGACCGCGTTGGCCAACTCTCTCGGCCCGTCGCGGAAGCCAAACAGGAGCGCACGTGGAAGAACCCGACGCCGCAGACCCCGTCATGCCCCCCGGAGCCGCCCCAGCCCAGGATCGGCGCCCCCAGTGGCCCGCGCGCCTTGAAGCCTACCTTGGCGTGTTGCGCCCCCTGAAGGAGAAAAGCGCCCTGCGCGAGGTGCAGGAGCGCGAGCTGCTGCTCAGCTTCATCTCGGTCAACAGCGGCGGCATCAGCGAATACCCGCTGTTGGAGACCCAGCAGCAAAGCATAGTGAACCTTTTGTGCCGCCGCACCGACCACCCGGCGGACTCCCTGCTGCGCCGCCTGGCCGGCAACTTTCCCGTGCTCCTGAACCGCCTGGACAAGGAGACCGCCAGCGGCGACGAAACCGCCACGGCGCAAACCACCGCCCAGCTGCGCAACACCGAGGCCCTGCTCCTCAAAAGCGTACAGGGCATGGTCTACGCCATGGGCCTCACCACCGACAATTTCGAAGAACTCATCATGCGCCACTTCGGCGCGCCGGGCCTGGCCCAGTTCGGCGAGATCCTCAAGACCCACGAGTTCGATCAGGGCTTCTGGAACGAATTCGTCGAACGCTTCATCGCCCAGCATGTGGCCGAGGGATACGACCAGCTCACCAGCGCCGGCAAGTTCCACCTCTCCAAGGACGGCCAGCAGATCATCGTGCGTTTTCTTTTTGACGACGTGCTCGCCACCCTGCACGACAGCCCGGGCCATATCGACCAGACCCGCGTGCAGAAGGCCTTCGCCACCGCCAGCGCGGTCACGCCGGAGCGCATCGCCGTGCGCAAGGTCGTTCAGGCCTGCCTGCTCAAGGGCCTGGGGTTCCTGCCGGGCGACCTGCTGCTGGAGCATTTGGAAAGCGCCGCGTTCATCGTCTGCATGGACCCGGTTGCGGGCAGCCTTGTTAAGGCCATGCAGGCCCGCGCCGGCGGAAAAACGCCGGCCGCCGCGCCCGAAGCGGGCGACGCCCAGGCCGAGGACAAGCACGCCCTGCCCTTCCTTATGGAACAGGCCGTGGCCCTGGCGTTGGGCGCTGTGCGCGTGCTCAGCCAATCGCGCGAGCACTTTTTGGCCGCGCTGGCCACCCTGCGTTCCGACGAGCTGGAGGCCGTGCGCTCCCTCGCCCAGGGGCTCTCCATCGAGTCCCTGGAGCTTACGCTGTTCTACCTGCTCGAAAGCGCCTTCGTCGGCCTGCTGCGCGATAAGGCCCGCGAGGAGGGCGGCAAGGTGCTCGTCAAAACCGCCGCCCAGCGCCGCTGCCCTCTGCCCGCCGTGGAGGCCCTCGCCACGCGCGGCCTCTCGCGCATCCGCAAAAACCAGCTCTTCACGGCCGACAGCGCGCGCGCCGACATGCTGCTCTTCAAAACCCGCACGCCCCAGCAGCTCGCCTCGCTCATGCAGGTGCTGCAACTGGAGGAGCCCCTGCAGGCGACAATCCGCGCCCTTTGGGACAATGCGCCCTTCCGCCGCGACTTCCTCGTGGTCATCGACCTGGCGCAGGTGGCCCGCACCACGCAAAACGTCAAGGCCAAGCTCGCGGAGCTGCTGACGAAGTTCGGCGCGCTGCATGCCCCGACGCAGCCCGTGCCTGGCGCACAGGAATAGGGATAGGGACGTCGGTGAGAGCAAGTCCGGCAGGTCGGAGCAAAACAGGAGAAGGAGGCACACGCCTCAGGAAACGCGTTCGCGGCGTTACGACGCGCGCAGGCGAACGGCGACGGCGTACGCAGCGCCCATGCGGGCGTTAAGCCTCAATCCTTGATGCCGACATCATCCGAAGCCATAATCGTGTTGTCTTCCAGATTGATGATGCGGACATAAAGCATGGTCTGCTGGTCGTACGGGAAATGCTTGTAGTAGCCGACAAGCGCAGCGGAAGCGTTGTATGTCTTCGACAGTTCATTTTTGTCGAACGACAAAAGCATAACGCCCGTCTGCGGCGATATTTTTATGCTGTTTGAGCGGACTTTCAGCTCGACAATCTCATAGCCAAGCTGGGCCAATCTCGACCCGATGACTTCAGGGTAGACCCTCCCGGCGGAGGACATGCCGTCGGCATTGTCAATGTCGATGAACGACGACTTTATGATGCGGATGTTGGCATAATTCTTTGCGGCAAGCTGACGCGCCATGTTCTCCGCAACGGTGTAGCTCAGCTGGATATGCCGGGGTCTTGAACCATAACCGTCGCTATCGCCGCGCCCTGCGCCGCCGCAGGAGGCCAGGAGAGACAAAATACACAGCAAAACAAGACGACGCATGTCAATCACCCGTGACGACCATGGTTTTGGGCTGGACGGTGCGCTTCACATCATTCGCCCCTGCGACGTACGGCGATGCGTCATATTGCCAGCTCTCATCGCCATTGATATAGTAAACGTTATTCAGACTTGCTGTGAGCTGCTCGCCATCCCATACCTTCAGCGTGATGAGAACCTCACGCGTGAAGTGCGGTTTTTGGGAGTCCTCCACGACATTTGCTCCAGCCACGGCTACCCATATGCCGGTGCCCAATGCTGAAAAAAATCCGGGAACAGTCTCCATCGTCTTCTCGTTATGTTCAATAACCTTTGAGAAGATTGTTATCTTAAGGACACCGGGCGCTTCGCGCTGCGCAATGGTGAACCCGGCATTCATCAATTCCTCTTGCAAAAAATTCAACGTAAAAACGTACACCGGCTCTTTCCTGTCATTTGCGATGTACAAAGGTTTATCTCTTCCTATTTTCGCAGAAAGCGCTTTGGAAACATCCTTGGCGAGCGTTCGCCAATGTTCAACTGCTTGCATTTTATTTTGTGTGGAGAATGAGTAGGTCATGGGATATGGCGTTTGCGACATGCAGGACGCGGTCAATGGCGCAAGTGCGCAAAGCATGATGCAGACAACGGACTCGTGAGTGTTCCCCATGACGTGACCTCTTGCTCCCTTTATCGGTGCCGTTCTTGCTTTTCTTTACAGGCTCCCCGGACGTAAGGTCATTTACGTCCGGCGCGGGCTGATCCCCAGCAGACGCCAGCCGAAGCGCTTCTGCCCCCCCGATGCGGGCTGATAACGCTTCGCCGGCCAGCACCGCCGCAACAATCACGTCAAAAGGATTTCCGCAGCCCTAGGCAAGGGGAAAAGCCCCGACCGCGCTCTCCGCGTCCAAAGCCCTGCTGTTTGCTACGCAAAAGACCGGGAAAAATCATGCCCTCCCCCCGTGGGATGCGGGGCCCGCCTAGGCGAACACGATGGTCTTGTTGCCGTCCACCAGCACCCGGTCCTCCAGGTGCCAGCGCACGGCGCGGGAGAGCACCTGCCGTTCAATGTCGCGGCCAAGAATTTTGAGGTCCTCCAGCCGGTGCCGGTGCGACACGCGGATGACGTCCTGCTCGATGATGGGCCCCTTGTCGAGCTTGCCGGTGACGTAATGGGCGGTGGCGCCGATGAGCTTGACCCCGCGTTCCGCGGCGCGGCGGTAAGGGTCCGCGCCCTCGAAGGCGGGCAGGAAGGAGTGGTGGATGTTGATGATGCGCTGGGGGAAGCGTTTGACGAACGCGGGCGAGAGAATGCGCATGTAGCGCGCCAGCACCATGAGGTCGATGGGGCCCTCGGCGTCCATGATTTCGAGCATGCGCTCCTCCGGCAGGGTGAGGCCGCGCCCGCGCGGGGCGTCGTGGGCCTCGGGCACATGCACATGGTGGAAGGCCACGCCGAAGGATTCGACGTGCGCGCGCAAATCCGGGTGGTTGCTGATGACCATCGGGATATCGGCGGGCATTTCGCCCCGGCCCACGCGCCACAGCAAGTCCATCAGGGCATGATCCAAACGCGAAACAAGAATCACCATGCGTTTTTTGCGCTTGGCGGGCACAAGCCGCCACTGCATCTTGTACTCGCTGGCCACCTCGTGCTCAAAGGCGCGCTCCAGCTCGTCCAGGCAGTTCTCCAGGCCGGAGAGGTAGAACTCCTGCCGCAGGAAAAAGCGGCCGCCCTCGGGGTCGGTGGAATGCTGGTCGGAGTGGGTGATGTTGACCCCGTGCCGGTAAAGAAAGCCGCTCACGGCGGCGACGATGCCAGGCCGGTCCTGGCAGGTGGCGAGCAGGCGCGCGGTTCCGGCCTGGCCGACAATGCCAGGCTTGGCGATGCAGGCGACGGACACGGCCTAATAATCCTCGACGGGCTTGGAATCGACCTCGGGCGCGTGCATGACGGCGGCGGCGGCGATGACGCCCCCGGCCCCGCAATAGCCCTTGGCGTCGTCGCCCTCAGTCCCGGCGGCCCCGGCGGCCCCGGCGGCCCCGGCGGTCGGATTGGCCCAGCGCCACAGCATGCACATGGAGCCCAGACAGAACTTCAACTTGTCGTCCTTGGTCTTCAGCAGCGGACAATACTTGAACTTGGCGTCTGATTCGGGAAGCAGCATGGCGGCGCTCCTGGCAGATGGTGTGGTGTGTCGGTTAGCCCTTGTGACGCGAGGACGCCACAGGGGAAGCGGGAAAGTCCACCAGGGCGCGCTTGCCCAGGCGGCTCTTCAGATACTCCACCAGGATGGCGCTCACGCGCTCCTCATGAGTCAAGATATTCGCGTACTTGCCGTTCTCCACAACCTTTTGGAACTCGCTCTTCCGCATGGCGGGCGAGGTCTTGGCGATGTTCTCAATGGCCACGGCGTAGGCGGCTATCTTGCGGTTCAGGTCGGCCTCGCTCATGGTGACCAGCTCGTGCACGCGGGCGGCCAGCTCGTCGGGGTCGGGCAGGCGGTCGGACTCGATGATCTTCTTGAAGGCGTTGGCGTAGCGGGTGGTGCCGTCGTCGATATGCGACTTTTGCACCATGTTCATGCCGGCCCAGCCGGCGCGCAGCCACTTGAAGAGCGTGAAGGTGGTCTGGTGCGGGCTGTCCTCCACAAAAACCTGCACTGAGGCGGAATCGTAAAGGTAGGTGTCGGCCCAGCCGATGAGGCCCTTGTTCAGTCCATTGATGCCCGAGTAGAAATAGCTCCAGTCGCCGTCATCAAGGATGACGGCCTTCTTGCCCACGCTGGACCTGTTCTTCTGCTTGGAGACGGAGATGAGCACGTTCTTGCCGTTGTACTTGGTGATGATGAGCAGGCGGTGCAGATCATAGCGGTAGTACCCGCCGCCGAAGGAGTCCGGCGCGTTGACCTCGTACTCCGTGCCCCAGAGGGTCTCGGGCTGGTCGTTCTTGGCAAGGTGCTTCCAGGGATGGGCGTCGCGGGTCAGAATGTCGCTGCCCTGATACCAGCCGGAGAGGCGCAACACGCTGGGAAACAGCAGGTAGTTGGGAATGGCCGGATTGTAGCAGTAGCGCATCAACCGGGTCAGACTGGTTTTCATGGTCACGCGCAGAGCGGTTCCGTTGGCGTCCAGCCGGCGCGCGGGGATGATGTCGCGGCCATCGCCGCGCATCTGGGTCACGTAGGCGAGCAGGGCGTCGTAATTCTGCGGGGAGACGGCGGCGCGGCGCTGAGAAAGGGTGAGCAGCTCGCCCAGGTCCTGCTCCACGCCGGCGGGCAGCGCGGCGGCAAAGGCCATTGCGGGCAGAAGCAAAGCCAGAACAAACCCGCCCAGAAGCGTGGCGGCGCGGCGGCGGGGAAAAAGGCGAAGGGACATCAGCAATCCTCGTGGTGGTTATGCAAAGGGTCGGGAAGCCCTCTGCCTGGAGTTTGGCATGATATGCAGGAATGCGCCGCTTGACAAGATGCTCCCCCGGTTCCCTTCCGGCCCAAAACACGCTATCAATACAAACGCCGCGCGGGCCCTGGCCCATGCGGAAAGTCCTAGCGAAGCGGAGCGCAACCATGCCCATGCCCCTTGCCGTGCTCGTCTCTGGCGGCGGTTCCAACCTCCAGTCCATCATGGATAAAATCGACGCCGGCCTGGTTGACGCCGAGGTGCGCGTGGTGCTTTCCAACAAACCCGGAGCCTACGGTCTGGAGCGCGCGCGCGCAAAGGGCGTACCAACGGCGGCCCTGCCCCACGCGGACTTCCCCAGCCGCGAGGCTTTCGACGCGGAGATGGTCCGCGTCATCCGTGCGCACGGCGTTGATGCGACACACGGCGCGGTGGTGCTGGCGGGATTCATGCGCATGCTCACGCCGGAATTTCTGCGGGCCTTTCCAACGCGCGTGGTGAACATCCACCCGGCGCTGCTGCCCAGCTTTCCCGGCACCCACGGCGCGGCCGACGCCGAGGCCTACGGCGTGCGTCTGGCTGGCTGCACCGTGCATCTTGTGGATGAGATCATGGACCACGGGCCGGTGATCATTCAGGCCGCGGTGCCCGCCCTGTCCGGCGAGGGCGGCGAGGCGCTGGCCGCGCGCATTCTGGAACTTGAGCACTGCATTTACCCACAGGCGCTAGCCTGGCTGGCGGCCGGCCGGCTCTCCGTGCGCGACCGCCGCGTGCTGGTGGATGGAGCCGAGGCGGCCTCCTGCGGCGAGCCCGCCCTGCCCTACCTCGCCAGCCCGGGCCTGGAGCCGGGATTCAGGCCCGCATAACCTGACGGGCCGCAGACCAAACGGGCTACGGCCGCCCCATGCAACCGGCCGCAAGGAGCACGCCATGGACCGTTTCCGCCTGTCCCTTTCAGACGCCGAAAAAAGCTATCTCAAGGATCTGGTGCTGCTCTCCATCACCTCCCGGCTCACCGGCCGGGGTCCGGCCACGCCGCCGCCGCCGCAAACCGACCTGCCACAGCGGGAGCTTGGCGCATTTGTCACCCTGAACCGCGAGGGACGCCTGCGCGGCTGCATCGGCAACATCATCGGCCAGGGGCCGCTGTACGAGACCGTGTGGCGCATGGCCCGCGCCGCGGCCTTCGAGGACCCGCGCTTCCCCCCGCTCACCCAGGCGGAGCTGGACGGACTGGCCATCGAAATCTCCATCCTGGGCCCCATTGAACCCTGCCCGGACCCGGAGCTGGTGGAGGTGGGCCGGCACGGGCTCATTATGCGCCAAGGGGCGCGGCAAGGGCTGCTGCTGCCCCAGGTGCCCGTGGAATGGGGCTGGGATCGCAAACAATTTTTGGCCCAAACCTGCCGCAAGGCCGGGCTGCCGGCGAACGCCTGGCGCGACCCGACTACGCAACTTTACTGGTTTGAGGCGGTTTTTTTCTGATACGCCATAATACTTAGCAATAATCAGCACTCCTGTTGCCTTTTCCCTTCCTCCGGCATACAGACTTATATTCGCGGTATGCGGTACGCATCCCGTACTCCATACCCCTATCTTGTTTCGGGGAGGGACACCTGTGCGGCGAATGACGATTAAGGCTCTTTTGGCCATTCTCGGCGGAGTCACCATTGCCGGTTTCATCACCACGCTCATTTTATTCACACTGCAATCGCGGCATATAAGCAGCACCTTCGAAGACATCATCAATGTTGAAGAAGCGCTGCTCGGCCAGTTGCAGGAAATGTACGCCCAGGGACTGCAAACGGAGCAGGCCACGCGCAACGTGGTGTTGAATCCGGCGGACAAAACCGCCCGCGCCAACTATGAAAAAGCCGACGCCAAATTCAAAAAGGCGTTGGACACGGCGCAGCAGCTCGCCACAGGGGCCATGGCCGAATCCCTCAAGCCGCTGCCGCAGCTGTGGAGCGACTCCAGCGCGCTCAAGACCGAGGTCATGAGCCTTGGCGTGGAGGGCAAGACCCAGCAGGCCATAGACCTCTTGAACACCCACGAGACCAAGATGTGGCGGCAGGTCAAGGCCGTCATCCAGAAGGACATTGAGGTGCAGGCCAAGAAGTCCAAGGCCACCTACGACGGGTACAAGCAGGGCGAGAGCTTCACCTTCTGGGCCGTTCTGGGGGTGGGTCTTGTGCTGCTTGGGGCCATGGCCGTGCTGCTGTACATGGGCGGACGGATGATCCTGCGCCCCCTGCGCGAAATCCAGGCCTTCGCCCTGTGTCAGGCCGCGGGCAATTTCGAAAACTGCCTGTTGGGCGACTTCTCCGGCGAGCTCAAGGAGGTCTCCGAGGCCTTGCGGGCCATGGCCGCCAAGGTGCAGGACTCCCTTGGGTTCACTCAGGGCGTGCTGGCCGGCATCGCCACCCCGTTTGTGGTGGTGAATGAGGCGAGCGCGCTCACCCTGACCAACCAGCCCCTGCTCGACCTCATCCAGCACGACGGCAAGCCCGGCGACTTCGTGGGCCAGAGCGTGGCCTTCTTCTTCTACGGCGACGCCTCGCGCGGCACCGTGCTCAGCGAGGCCATGCAGCAAAACAAAACAGTCATGCGCGAGGTGGACGTGAAAGGCCGCAAGGGGGCCTTGCGCCGCATCCTCATCGCCGCCTCGCCGCTGTACAACGCCATCAACGGCAAGCTCATGGGCGCCCTGTGCCTGTACACCGACCTGACCGAGCTGCGCGCCAAGGAATCGCAGATCATGGCCCAGAACCAAGTGGTGACCGAGGCGGCGAAAACGGCCAAGGAGGTCGTGCACTCCCTGCTCGACTGCTCGCGCCGGCTCGCCGACCAGATCGCCAAGGCCGAGGACGGCGCGGCCCAGCAGCGCGAGCGCGCCGGAGCCACCACCCAGGCCATGGGCGACATGAACGAGTCCATCCACGGCGTTTCGGAAAGCGCGGACGTGGCAGGCAAGGGCGCGACAAACGCCGGCGGCAAGGCCGACGAGGGCGCCGGCGTGGTGCGCGAGGTCGTGTCCTCCGTGGAGGAGGTGCGCACCCAGGCCCTGGCCCTCAAGGAGAACATGGGCAATCTGGGCAGGCAGGCCGAGGCCATCGGTCAAATCATGGGGGTCATCAGCGACATCGCCGACCAGACCAACCTGCTCGCCCTCAACGCCGCCATTGAGGCCGCGCGCGCGGGCGACGCCGGGCGCGGCTTCGCCGTTGTGGCCGACGAGGTGCGCAAGCTGGCGGAGAAGACCATGACCGCCACCAAGGAAGTGGGCGAGGCCATCGGCAACATCCAGCAGGGCACGCGGGCCAACGTGGCGCAGGTGGAAAAGGCCGCCCAGGCCATTGAACGCACCAATGAGCTGGCCGGGCGCTCCGGGCAGGCGCTCAGCGAGATTGTGGGCATGGTGAACGACACCACGCTGCGCGTGCGCGGCATCGCCACCGCGGTTGAGCTCCAGGCCACCGCCAGCAACCAGGTGGACGCCGCCGTGGAGGAGATCAACGACATCGCCCTGCGCACCGCCGCCGGCATGGACGAGGCCGCCCGCGACGTGGACGAGCTTAAAAAACTTGCAGACCAGCTGCGCGAGGTCATTGAACAAATGGCCAAGGCCTAAACGCGGCCAGGACGAGGCATGGGAAAAAGAAGGGCCCGCCCCGCTGGAATGTTCCGGCGGGGCGGGCCTTGTTTTTTTGGAGTACGGCGCGCGCTACATGTCGACCCGGCGCACGCTCACGTAGTTCTCCTGCATGGCCACGGCTCCGCCGGCCTTGTCCCAGCGGCCAAAGCCCCCGGGCATCAGCTCGTTGTCCGAAACGCCGCGCCCCAGCGCCCGGCTCTCCACCTGCAAGGTGTGGCCAAAACCATGCACCATGAACACGCATTCGGGATGGATGAACTCCGTGACGAAGGCGCGCAGCTGGCCGGAGCGGCCGCCGCCGGACACCGCGGCCACCTCCACCATGTCCATGTGTCCTATGCCCAGCGCCTTGGCCCGGGTTTTATTGATCCACAGCACGTTCTCCGGCATCAGCTCAAACAGCAGCGGGTTGTTCACCGTGTGGCCCTGGGTGTGCAGCCCGCAGCGGCCAAAGGCCACGCGGAAGGCGTCCCTGGGCGGACGGGCCGGGGAGACATACGCCGGCAGCGCCTCCAGGCCGTCCTTCAAAAGCTTGGCGGAGAGCATCTCGATCTTGCCGGTGGGCGTTTTGAAGGCGAGCCCTTTATACGTAGGTTTGGGCGCAAGCTCCACAAAGCCCTTGGCGTCAAAGTCCGCCAAACCGACGCCCGTGCCCTCCAACTGGCGCTCCCACAGCTGCTCCACGCGGTCCACGGCCAGCGGCTCCATGCCCAGGCGCTTGGCCAGCCCGGCGTAGATCTCCCAATCGGCCTTGGTGTCGTAGACGGGAGCCACGGCGCGCCGGCGGATGAAGAACTGCGGCTTGAGCCCCCCCTTGCTGGCGATGATGCTCTCGCGCTCCAGATAGGTGCTCATGGGCAGCACCACGTCGGCGTTCCAGGCCGTGTCGGACCAGCTGAAGGTGACGGACACGAGCAGCTCCAGCTTCTCCCACAGTTTTTTGACCGCGCCCTGGTCGGGGAAGGCCATGAGCGGGTCGTGCCGGTGGGCGATGTAGGCGCGGATGGGATAGGGGACGCCGCTCTCAATGGCCTCGAAGGCCAGGTTGACGAGCCCCGGACCGGCGTCGAAGTGCGTGCGGCCCTCGGCCCAGCCGGCGCCGTCCACGCGGGGCTTCTCCGGCTTGGGGAACAGCTCCAGCAACGGCTTGAGGCCCTTTCTGCCCACATCGCCGGCCTTGCAGGAGAGCGGCAGCCCGCCCTTGGCCCCGATTGCCCCCATGAGCGCGTTGATGATGTAGGCGGTGCGGCTGACGTAGAAGGAATCGTCGTATCGCGCCGTCATCCAGCCCGGATGCCAGACGACCTGCGGCGCGGCCTTGGCGAATTGCCGCACGAACTGCCGCAGCGACTCGGCCGAGACGCCGGTCTCCTTCTCCGCGAACTCCGGCGTGTAGGGAGCTGCAAAGGCGCGCAGGGCGTCCATGTCGGCGATCCATTCCTTGACGAATTTGCGGTCGTAGAGCTTCTCGGCGAGGATGGTGTTGATGACGGCGAGGTTGAAGGCGTAGTCCGTGCCGGGGCGCACCATGAAGAAAAAATCGGCCTTGGAGCCCGGCACATTGGCGCGGATGTCCACCACCGTGAGCTTGCAGCCCGCATCGCGGGCGTCCATGAGGTCGTTGACCTCCTTCACGTTGATGGCCTCAAGGATGTTGCGGCTTTGCAGCACAACATGGCGCGCGTTCTTCAGGTCGTACACCAACTCTTTTCTGCCAAAGCCAAAAACGGACTGCGCCGCGTGCTGCACGTTGCGCGCGCAGGCGGTGTCGTGGTTGCAGTAGTTGGGCGAGCCAAAGCCGCGCACAAAAGCGCGGGTCAGGTCCACAAAGGGGCCGCCCCGGTCGGAGAGCAGCAGCGACTCCGGCCCGTGCTTGGCGCGGATGTCGGCCAGCTTGCCGGCCACGTAGTCGAGGGCCTCGTCCCAGGAAACGGCGCGCCATTTGCCCTCGCCGCGCGCCCCCGCGCGAATGAACGGGGTCTGCGGACGCTCGTCGTCGTACAAGAGGGCGGGTCCGGCGGCGCCACGGGCGCACAGCGAGCCCTTGAGTCCGGCGGCGTGCGGATTGCCGAACACGGAGACGACCTTGCCGTCATCCACATCGACCGCGATAGGGCAGCGCACTGTGCACATGCCGCAAACACTGTAGGTTCTTTCACGTGCCATGACATCCTCCTGATACGTAGCAAACGGCGATGGATACCCCCCTATACTAAAATCGTGTCTCTGACTAGGGGGAGGTTGAGGATATTCTACAACAGAGCCACTATGCGCGGATTGCTTATTTCATCCCCAAAAGGATGATTTGCCGGCGTGCATGAGAAAAAAAGAACGATCTTTGCCCGCTCTTGACAACCCGCTTAACGTTATGGTTAACGCTGATGAAATGGAAATACCTCTCCAGGGTGTCCTGCCGCGTTTCCGGAACGCGCGCGCCCTGCAAGTCGCAGAAGTTATCTGTAAATTCAACAGGTCAGGGCGGAGGGATACATGAGTCTTTATCGGATTGCACTCAACCCCAACAGATGCATTGGCTGCAAAGCGTGCTTGATTCATTGCAATATTAAGAACAAGCTGCCGGCCGGCCTGTCCCTGAACCGCATCAAGGCTCTTGGCCCCTTCACCGGACCCGATGGCCGTCCGCGCATGGAGTTTGTCTACCAGAACTGCATGCAATGCGACGACCCCTTCTGCGTCAAAGCCTGCCCGGCCGGCGCGCTGACCAAGCGCCCGGAGGACGGCCTTGTCTGGCTCGACAATGATGCCTGCATTGGCTGCCACCGCTGCGCCGAGGCCTGCCCCTGGGACGTGCCTGTATTCATTGAGGCCTGGGGCAAGACCAAAAAGTGCGACTACTGCAAGGACCGGGTGGACCAGGGACTGGACCCCGCCTGCGTCACCGGCTGCACGTCCAAGGCGCTCACGTTCATACGTCCGGCCTCATGATCTCATAGCGACTGAAGCTCCGCGTGTGCGGCGCAGAGCCTTACCATTGGCAACAATCATATCTGGAGGAGTGTTGTGCACATGAACAAACGTCATCTTTTCGCCCTCGCCATCGCCACGTTGGCTGTCAGCCTGTGGCTGGGCGTCGCCGTGGCCCAGCAGACCACACCCGCCCCCGCCGCTTCCGCTGCGGCCGAGGCCAAACCGGCCGATGTCAAGCCGGGCGACGCAGCCCCGGCCGCCAACGCCACCGACGCGGCCGCCATGCCCGCCCCGGCGAGCACCGGCGACAAGCTGGCCGACGCCATCGCCAAGGCCCCGCGCGGCACCGGCCCCGGCCAGATCGACGAGACCAAGCCCAAGGGCTTCCTGGGCATTCCCGGCGCGCCCCAGGTCAACCCCATTCTGGCCTTCGTGTGGGCCGTGTGGGTGGGCTGGATCTTCTCCACCGTGGGCGCCTTTGGCGGCGTCATGGCGGGCGTTGGCCACATGACCATCTTCGGCTTCGGTCCTTACGCCGGCGGACTCAAGAAGACCGCCCCGGACCTCGGCAAGGTCATCACCGACTCCATCAAGGCATCCAACCAGTTCCTGGTGGGAACCTCGGCGGCCATCAGCTCCTTCAACTACCTCAAGATGAAGCGCCTCGTGCTGCCGCTGGCCATCAGCCTCGGCCTTGGCTCGCTCATCGGCGCATATGGCGCGGCCGCCCTCTCCGCCGGCAAGCTCGACTTCAAGTCCTACCAGGGCTACTTCGGCCTCTTTGTGCTGTTCCTGGGCTGCTGGCTGTTCTACCAGACCACTCCTGGCGCCAAAAACAAGCAGAAGACCGCCAAGGCCGCCGCAAAGGCCTTTGAAGACGCCGTCAAGAAGCAGAAATGCGGCGAGAAGGTCGAGGAATGCAACATCGGCCTGCACATCAACAAGTTCAACATCAGCACCTGCGACTTCACCTTTTACGGCGTGCCCTTCCACTTCAACCCGCTGATCCCCTTCCTGGGCGGCGTGGTCATCTCCGCCATCGCGGCCTTCCTGGGCGTGGGCGGCGGCTTCCTGCTGGTGCCCTTCCTCACCAGCGTCACCCAGCTGCCCATGTACCTGGCCGCCGGCACCAGCGCGCTGGCCGTGCTCATCAGCATGGTCACCAGCATCATCACGCTCATCGCCAAGGGAACTCCCGTGGAGTGGCACCTCATCGGCACCGAGCTGGTGGGCATCGCCGTGGGCTCCATCATCGGCCCCAAGACCTCCAAGTACCTCTCCGACTCCCTGATGAAGCGCATCTTCATCCTGCTCTCGCTGTACATCGGGCTGCGCTACCTGCTGGCCGGCTTCTTCGGCATCAAGATCTAGCTTTACATCGGGCGGGCTCCCACGCGGGGCCCGCCCTTCCCTTTCACCCCCGGTGCCCCATGACTCCCTTCGCAGCCCTCGATTCCCTGCTCATCGTCCCCTTCCGCCTGTTCGCCTGGCCCGAGGCCGGCTTCTTTTTCGGCACCCTTGTTCTGGCCGTGGCCGGCGCGGCCATAGGCAAAGGCGGCGCGGCCCTCGTCAACCGCTCGCAGCGCTCCCGGCGCGTGCAGCAGGAGACCGAGGCCGACAAGCACAGCGAACTCTCCATGCAGGCCCTGCAGCAAGGAGACAAGAAGGCCTATCTGGCCCAGAACAACCTGGCGCAGGAGGCCTACGGCAACACCCTGGCCCTGGCCGCCGGACGCGGCGCGGCCCTGCTGTGGCCGGCGTGCGTCATGCTTACCTGGCTTTCCTGGCGCTTCGACGGCGCGCCCATGCCCTTTTTATGGCGCAGCGCCGGGCCCGGCTGGTATTTCATCCCGCTTTACGCCGCCGCCCTCTGGGCGCTTGGCCGCCTGTTCAAAAAGTAACCCCGCTTTTCGACCTGCTGGCGCGTCCCTCGCTCGACATTAGTGAATACTTCATGTATTAGTCACTAATAACATAACGTCGCCGCATCCTGTTTTTCCTCGCCGCGTTCGCGAGCCGCGCCTGGCCCCGTCCACTGAAAGATGTCCGGAGCAGACGCCACGGTGCAGGCGCGGCGTTTAGGAGACGTTGCGATGTATGCCAAAGCCTGCTTTGCCCTGCTTGTTTTTTTCATCATGCTCATCACCCTGCAAAACGCGCCCTACCTGGCCCACGGGTACATGCTGCACGCCGCGCCCATGCTGGCGCTGTGCCTGCTGGCGTATGCCATTCTGCGCGCAGACGGCCCGCCAGCCACATCCAGAGTGTTCTGGGCCCTCGCCGTCGTGGCGGCCACGAGCGTGGCGCTGGAGCTTGGCTTCGCCATGTACAAGCGCAAACCTTTTGATGAAAACGGCGTAGTGACGCTGACCTCGTTCGCGCAGCTTCTAAGCTCAAGCTTCGTCTCCTTCGCCATATGGCGGCGGCGCAAAAACGCCGGCCGCTTTCGCCTCACGGACAAATCCTCCATATGGCTCATCATCGCGCTGGGGTTTCTCTACCTCGCCGCCGACGAGGAGATTTTGCTGCACGAGGGCGCGGGGCACGCTGTGAACAAGATCTTCGGCCTGGGCGAAGTTGGCCTGTGGGCGCATTTGGACGATATGCTGGTGGGCCTCTATGGTGTGGTGGGCGTTGCGGCGCTTTGGCTGTACCGGCGGGAGCTGCTGCTGTTTCCGGCCTGCGTGCGCCTGCTCGCGGTGGGCTTCGTGTTTCTGGTGCTGTCCGTCGCGGCGGACGCCGCCTCCCACCGGCCAGACTTCTTCGTGGGGCTTTTGGGTCCGCAGCGTGGCATGACAGCCTACAACCTGGGCGAGGACGTGGACGAACTGGCCAAGCTCATCAGCGAGATGTTCTTCCTGACCGGTTTTTCCAGCGGCCTGCGTGTGGCAAGAGGCCGCACAGGGGCTGCGGCGGGGAAAAAGGCCGCGGCTTAGGCGGGGTCGCCGCCCGGCCAGGACTCCACCAGCAGGGCGATGCCCAGCACCTCGAACACCTTGCGGAAGTTCTCGGAAAGGCCGCGGATGCGCACGGTTTCGCCGTTGTCGCGCGCCTCGCGCAGCAGCCGGGTCAGGAGGTCCAGCCCCGCGCCGTTGATGCTGGCGCTCTCGTCGAAATCCAGCACGATGACGGGCTTGGCCAGGGCCCGCGCCTGCGCCATGGCCCGGACGAGAAAGGGCTCGGAGTGCGCGGTGACGCCGCCGCGCAGGCGCAGCACCGCGGCCTCCTGCTCCTCGGCCACGGCTATGTCGCGCCCGCGCGTGCGGGAAATGGCGATGCGCTCCTCGGCGCGGGCCAGCGCCTGGCTGAGCGCCTGCCGCTGCACGGGCTTGTTGATGAAATCCGTGGCGTCGAGATTGAGCGCCCGAATGGCCAGCTCCACCTCGCCATGGCCGGTGATGACCACCACCTCGGCGTGGGGGTCCAGCTCCTTGATGCGCCGCAGCGCCTCAATGCCGTCCATGACCGGCATTTTGATGTCCGTGAGGACGATGTTCGGCCGCTCGCGCTCAAAGGCCTGCACGCCCTCGGCCCCGTTGACGGCGGTTATGGCCTCGTAACCATAGGCGGAGAGCAGCAGCCGGAACATGTTCAGGGTGGGCTGCTCGTCATCGATGACCAGAATCTTCTTGTCCGTGGCGCCGGCTGTGGTCTCGCTCATATGGTGCTCCTTCTCAATGCTTCGGGACTGTGACTCCGTGAGGCTTGGGCGGCGGCGGGCTACACGGCCGGGGGAAACAGCAGGGTCATGCGCGTGCCCTGGCCCGGCGCGCCCTCCACGCGAATTTCGCCGCCGTAGTCGCGCACGATGCCATAGGTGATGGCCAGTCCCAGGCCCATACCCTGGCCGGCCTCCTTGGTGGTGAAAAAGGGTTCGAATATTTTGTCGCGCACGCCGTCGGAGAGCCCGGCCCCGCTGTCGGCCACGCAGACGGCCACATGCCCGCCCTCCAGGCCGGTGGAGATGACGACGACGCGCTCCGCGTCCAGGTCGGAGACGCTGCTTGTCTCGTTTATCGCGTCGCGGGCGTTGGTGAGAAGATTGAGGACCACCTGCTGCAGGCGGTTCTCGTGCGCCCACACCGGCGGCAGGCCCTCCGCGAGGTCGAGGCTGAAGCGGATGTTGTCCAGCTCGAACTGGCGGCGCACAATGCCCAGCACGCTTCTGACCGGCGCGTTTACGTCCACGCGCTGGCGGGCCAGCTCCGCCTTGCGGCCAAAGCCCCGCAGCGTGTTGATAATCTCCGAGGCGCGGTCCACCTGCCCGCTTATCTCGCGCACCACCTGCCGGTAGCGCTCGGGCGTCGCGGCCTCGTCGCGCTCGTCCAGCAGCGCCAAATACTCGCTGCCCATCTTGATGGCGTTGAGAGGCTGGTTCAGCTCGTGGGCTATGCCCGCGCTCATTTCGCCCAGCGACTTCATTTTAGCCGCCTGCACAAGCTGGGCGTCCTTCTCCATGGTCTCGGTGACATCGGCGACGGCGATAATGGCCGCCGGCCGTCCCCGGTAGGAAATGGGGCAGGCATGAACGTTGACGAAAAACGGGCGGCGGTCCTTCTTGAAGTGCAGCGCCTTCTGATGGAGCACGCAGCCGAACCCGGCCGCCGCGACCGGCTCCTCCTGGGCGAAGAGACAGTCGCGCCGGTTCTCCGGCCCAAGGTCCAGGTAGCTCATGCCCACAAGCTCGTCCCGGCCGTAGCCGTAAAGCTCCTGCGCGCGCGGATTGGCGTCGCGGATGCGGAAGTCCTCGCAATCCACCACGAACACCGGGTCCGGGCCGGAGTCGAAGAGCGAGCGGTACTTTTCCTCGCTTTCGCGCAGGCGGCGGCGGTACAGCTTGATGCTCCAGACCATGTTGCGGAAGCTGTCGGCCAGCTGGACCACCTCGTCGCCCCGGCGCTTGCGGTAGAACACGCAGCTTTCGCAGGTGCGGTGCGCGGCGGCGCGGACGGACTGGCCCATTGGCCCTGGCTGGCCGGGCTGGTCAAAGTGCCAGCAGGGCATCTCCGAATCGGCATAGGCCGGACAGTCCAAAGGCCGCAGCGGGTCATCCCCCTCGCCCAGAAGCAGGCTGATGTCGAAATTCCCGCGCGAAAGCTCGTCGGAAATGTGCGTAAGCCGGGAAATGGGCCGCGTTATGCGCCGGGCCAGCCGGTTGGAGAGAAAGAAGGTGATCAGGATGATGGCCGAGATGAAGCCGAGGAAGGTGAGCCGCAGGGTGGCGATGAGGCTGTCGATGTGGCCCTTGGAGAGCCCCACGTGCACGGTGCCGATGCGGTAGAGCCCCTCATTCATGGGCACGGCGATGTCGTGCACCTCGTCCTGATCCATGGACACCAGCCGCACGCTGCGCGCCCCGCCCGGCGGCAGCGGATTGGCCACGCGCAGCGCGGCGGGGAAGGGCCGGGTCAGCGTGTGCGCCAGCACCGCGCCGCTTTGGTCGGTGACGAAGATATAGGCGATGAGGTTCTTGCGCTCGTGCAGGCGCGCCTCATCGAAAATAAGCGCCAGCAGCCGGGGCGAGTTTTTCTCCAGCACGAAGGACACGCCGCGCTCGGCCACGGAGTGCGCCAGGGCGCTGCCGCGCTGCTCCAGCTCGTAGGTGAGCGAGGACACCAGGATGTAGCGCGCCAAAAAGGCGATGGCCACGCTGATGCCGAGCACCACGCCCAGAATGGAGACGAAGATCTTGTTCTTGAGGCTCAGCGCGTCGTAGCGCGCAAGCAGCCGCCGCGGCATCACGGCCGTCCTCCCGGTCTTGCCGCCGCCAGCTCGCGCGCCAGCCCCGACCAGGAATCCACCAGCACGAAGCGTCCGTCCCGAAGCCGGGTGAAGAACACCCGCTCCAGCCCCTGATGATTGGCCGGGCCGAAACTGGCCGTGAGCCCGGGCTCCAGCTCCAACCCGTGGATGGACTCCAGCGCCTCAATGAAGCCCGCGCGGGTAAGGCCGCGCCCGGCCCGGCGCAGGGCCTCCACCAGCACCTGGGCGTTATAGTAGCCCTCCAGCCCCACGGAGTTGGGCTTGTCGTCGGGGTAGTATTTGGCCAGCAGCCGCGCGTAGCGCCGCGCGCCCCCGGCCATGGCCGCAACGGTGGCCGGCGCGGAAGCCTCGGCGGCTGTTTCGGCGCGCTCCGCCGCCTCCACGGGGGGCACCACCTGGCTCATGATGATCACCTCGCCTGGACGCGGGCCGATTCTGCGCGCCAGCTCCTCCGCGCCCACAAACGACACGGTGTAGAACAGGGGTGAGAAACGGCTTTCCCGCGCCAGCTGGATGAACCGGGCGCAGGCCCCATAGGTGCCGATCATGACCACGGCCTCCGCACCGGAGCCGCGAATTTTGCCGAAGCCCTCCTCCACGCCCAGGGTGCCGCGCACGTAGGAGCCACGCGCAACGGGCTCCAGCCCGTAGGTTTTGAGGGCCAGCTCGGTGCCGGTCAGGCCGTCGAAGCCATAGGCGTCGTATTGATAGAAAACAGCGATGCGCCTCAACCCCAGGTCGGCCACCAAATGGCGCACCGCAGCGGCGGTCTCCTGGTAGTAGGAGGCGCGGATGTTCACCAGCAGGCGGCTGAAGGGCTCGCGCAGGGCGTTGGCCCCGGTGAACATGCCCAGCAGCGGGATGCCCGCTTCCTCCACCATGGGCAGAATTTTGACCGTGGTCGGCGTGCCCACGTAGCAGAACAGGGCGAAGACCTGATCCTTGATGATGAGCCGCTGCGTGTTCGCCAGGCAGCGTGGGGGATCATAGGAGTCGTCGTAAACGGTCAGATCAATGCGCCGGCCGTTGACGCCGCCGTCCTCGTTCACCTGCCGGAGGTAGCACAACGCCCCGCGCAGGGTCTGCGTGCCCAGGTAGCCCGCGTGGCCGGAGAGCGCCAGCGACGACCCCAGCGTGATGGACGTGTCCGTGACGCCCGGCGCGGCGTGCTCGCCGGCGGTTTGGCCGCCCTGGCTCCGGCAGCCGCCGCACAAGAGCGCGGCCGCCAGCAGCAAACAAAGCGTGCGGTAAAGCCACATCGCGGCCACAGTCCCCCCGGGCCCCCGGGCGCGACGGAGGCTCTAAAGGCTACGGCGCGCGGCGAGGATTTGCTTCACCATACGCCAGTCGGTTGGCTGCTTCAACAACAAATGCCCCAACGACGGCCGCCCGCCATGACCGATGCCACCTGC
>MNUQ01000022.1 GCA_001871085.1 Desulfovibrionaceae bacterium CG1_02_65_16 | reverse complement strand
ACGTCCTCCAGCTTGCCGTCGGGCCAGCCGCGCAAGGCGTCCTTGTCCACCTCCAGCTTGGTGCGCACGCCTTCGGCGAAACCGAGATCCTGGAGGCGCTGGAGCACCATGGCCCAGGTGTGCTTGGCCAGCAGGCGCAGGCCGCTGGACTTGCGGAAGCCGATAGTGCCGAAGGCCAACTCCTGGCTGCGCTTCTTATCCGGGAACAGCTCGGCCTTGCGCTGGGTGCCGAACACACCCAACGCGTCCTCCAGGCGCTTGCGGTTGGCGGAAAGCGGGGCCAGCTGGGCCTTGGCGGCGGCCTTGAGCTGGTCAATCCGGTCATTCAGGCCGTTTTCTATGCGCTCCTGTTCGCGGGCGATTTCCGCCAACTGGCGCAGGGCCTCGTCGGCCTGCGGCAGGTCGGCGATGATGAGGGGCTGGGGCTTGGTTCTGGTGGCCATGTGGTTCTCCTTGTCTACGCGGGCCTAGGCGGCCGCAGGGGTTGCGCTGCGCGCCTCGCCGGTCCCGGCGATGGGCAGCAGGGTTTCGAGATTCCGCGCGTCCTCGGCTGCGGCGGTCAGCACGATGCAGGCCTGACGCATCACTTCCGCCTCTTCCGGGGCGGCATACTGACGCAGGTCATCCAGCACATTGGCGACGTTGGTGATTGTCTCGGCAATCATGCGGCGTTCTCCTCGTGGTTGGGGTTGGCGTTGGGATTGTTGGGGCAGGCCCGGCAGGCGCGCCACTGGCGCAGGGCCGCCGGGCTGGATGTAGGCACTTGGCCGCAGAATTTGCGGCAGTGGTCCGGGGTCACCTCGCGGTTGGTGTGGGGGCAAAGCAGGCGGTCGTAGCGGGCGATGACGCGCGCGGCCATGTGCGCCGTGTCGCCGGGGTACGCGCCGGCCAGCAGCAGGCTGACGGCCGTGCGGGAGACGCCCAGCTCGCGCGCCACGGCGGCGCGGCTGCCGACGCTTGCCACGGCCTCGGCAAGAAGCGTTTGCCAGTCCCTAGACATGGTGTTCCGCCTCCTCACCGACCGGGCGCAGCGGATAGACCTCGCCGGTGTTGGCGTCCGTGACGGTGCGGCCGGCCTTGTGCCAGGCCGGGGCGCAGGGGCCGGTGTCGCGCGTGAGCAGCCAACGCAGCGGCCCGCCACGCCGGGGCAGCAGGGCCAGGTAGCCGGCCTCGGTGAGGGCGTGCAGATAGTTGGACAGGTTCTGCCGCGTCTTGCGCTCCGCTTCCTTGGTGGCCCCGGCCGCTTGGACCAGGGGCAACAGGTCGTCCAGGCAGACCTTGCGGCGGATGCGCAGGCCCCGCCATGCCCTGGCGCGCAGGCTGTTCTTGTAGCGCTCGGCGCAGCTGCCCTTGCGCGGGCCGGTGAGCACCTCCGAGCCGCCGACGAGCGCCTCGCGCCCGGCCGGAGTGATGCAGTAGACACCCTGGTAACGCTCCAACAGCCCCCGCGCGGCCAAGCGCTTGCAGGCGTCCCGCACGCCGGCCTTGGTCATGCCGAGCGCATCGACCAAGTCGCGCGTGATTTTCCCACCGCCCTCCAGCAGGCGCAGGATTTCCAAACCGCGCCAGGCCATTAGGCGGCCCTCCGGCCCTTGCCGACCACGCGCGGCCGGCGCGCGCGCCAGTCGTGGGTAAGCGCCATGCCTTCCACGGCGGGCACGCCCACCGTTTCAAGGCCGTTCATTTTGCCCACGCGCTCCACGGTGGCTATGGCGTTCATCACCTCGCGCATGCGGCCCGCTGTTTGCCGGTGGATTTCCGCCGCCAGGTCCGGGGCTATGCGCACCTCGCAAAGCTGCTGGCAGGCAAGCGCCACGTCCTCCAGGCTGGCGGGCGAAAACTCCACCACCTGGGCGATGCGGCTGGAAATCTGCGGGTATTTGGCGATGGCCGTTTGAATGGCCTCCATGCCCACCAGCGCCACCATGGTTTCGGTGCGGTCGCTGAAATCGCGTATCTTTTCCAGCACGGCCGCGTGGTCCTTGAGCGTGGCCTCGGCTTCGTCGATGACCAGCGGGATTTGCTGGGTGGCGATGACGGCAAGCAAGCGGTTGAACAGCTGTTCACTGGTGCCGCGCGGGTCCACCGCCAGCGCCTTGGCCAGCTCCACCAGGAAATAGCGTGGCGTCCAATCAATGTTGGCGCGCAGGAACACCGCGCCGCAGTCGACGGCCCAGCTGGTGAGCACCTCGCTTTTGCCGTAGCCGGGCTGGCCGTAAACCAGCATCATGCCGGCCTCGGCCGCGCCGCGATTCTCCACGGCCGTCACCGCCGCCGAAAACCGTTCGTAATTGCTTGTCCGCACAAAGAGTTTGCGCACTGCCTGCCTCCCGTTAGTTGTGGTCAAAGGCTCGGGGTTTCTAACGCCGGGAAAAGTTGCGCCGGGGTGAGGACAAGGCCCTCGTATTCAAAGCGCTCGCGCAGCAGGGCGAATTCGTTGCTTTGCGCGTACTCGGCCAGCCAGGCGCGGTCGGCGTCCGTCCACTTGTCCTGGTGGCGCATAAGCCAGCGGTATTTCTCCGTGGAGAGGTGGAAGAGCGGGCGCTTTTCGGGCTCGGGCCGGGGCGCGGCGGCGGCTTCCGCCTCGCGCGCGGCCTCGTCCATGACGGCGCGGATGCGCGCCAGGTCTTCGCTGGTGGCGGCGGCGGGTTCCGGTTCCGGCTGGGCGGCAATGGTGACGCACGGCCGCGCGCTCAAACTGTCGGCCATGAGGGCCGGGGCCTGCTCGGACACGGTGATGCTCGCGCCCGGGGCGATGGCCTTCGCCTTGACCTCAAGGCGCTTGAGCCGCGCGCGGTCGCGCTGGGCGCGGGCGTCCTCAATGCGCGAAATGGGGAAGTAGTCCATGGCGTTGGCGTCAAGCCCAGCGCGGCAAATCTTCTCGCCGTCCTCGGTCCAGACGGTGACGTAGGTGGAATCCCAAATGTCGTAGCGCACTTCCACTATCTCGCCGTGCAGGGGGGCCAGGGCGTGCGCGAAATAGTCGTGGTTCCACAGGCGCACCATGCCGTTTTGCACCTTGCGGAAAGTGCCGGGCATGAAGAGGTCGTCAATCATGTCCGCCGGAACGGGCATGGGCTCGAACACGCGGCCCAGGCAGTGGTCCCAGTACTCGTTGGGGCTCATGTGCCGGCGCTTGCCGGCGGCAACGTCCACAATCATGGGCAGGGCGTCGTGCGGGCTGGCGTTGTATTCCTCCACGCGGGCCAGCAGAACGCGCTTGAACTCCTCAAAGGTGGGCAACAGCGTGGAGCGGCCGTACTTCTTGATCTGCGCGCGGGTGATTTTGAACACCTTGTGCGCCGCGTCCTCGTCCATGTCCGCGTGGGTGCAGGTGGCCAGCTTCTTGGCGGCAGGTACGCAAATGGTCTTGACCGCGCGCTCCATGAGGCCCTTGCCCTGCGGCCGGCCGGGTATGGCGTTGGCGATTTGGATTCCCAGGCGCGAAAGCATGCCGCTTCCGGGCCGGGTCAGCATGTCCGCCGTGTAGCCGGGGCCGTTGTCGGTGTAGAGCATGGCGGGTATGCCGCCGAACAGGCAGGCCATGCGTAGGGCGTCCAGGGTGGCGGCGGCGCTTTCGGCCAGGGCCACGGAAATGCCCACGCAGCGGCGGGTGGCCACGTCGAGGAAGGCCACCACCTCCGGCTTGAAGGGCCGGCCCGTGTCCGGGTGGGCTATCTCCGCGTCAAATGTGGTGCCGTCCGCCGTGTACACGTCGCCGGGCAGCAGCTTTTCCGTCTTGCGCTTTATAAACGGCTTGAGGTGCAAGAGCGCGTTGCCCGTCTTGCGGCCGGCCTGCAAATCCGGCGTGGCCACCTTGGCCAGGAAGCGGCGCACGGCGTCGATTGACGGGGCGCGGCTGGGCTGCTCGGCCTGCCAGGCGCGCACGAAGTCGCGGTGGGCCTCGGCCAGGCTGGGGTTTTGCGGGCGTTGGTAGCAGGAGAGGAAAAGTTGCGCCCAGGCGGGCACGGCCATGTTTTTTTGCGGGGCGCGCGGCGCAAGCGCCAGCTCGCCGCCCTCGGCATAGTCGGCGCACCATCTGTACAGGCTGCGGCGCGTCAGGCCGCGCTGCTCGCCCGCGCCATAACGGGCGTTGGCCACGGGCACCAACTGCGACAGGCGCGCGCCAAGGCTGCCGGTTTTGGAGGCCTGCACAAGGTGGCGGATGGCCGACTCCTTGCCGGTTACGGCGGTCATGCGGCCCACCTCGCGGACGAAGGCCAGCCGGGCGAGCACGGTTTCGCGTTGGGGCGCGGTGAGCTGGGAGAGGTCGGCCGCGCGCGAGGTCGCTTCCTTGCGCGGGTCGATTGCCAGGGCGCTGCCAGCCGTAAGGGCTGGCGGCAGGGACACGCCCTGTTCGGCCAGCTGGGCGGCGATGATGGCGTCCACCGTGGCTTTGGGCATGGAGGACAACAGCCACTCGCTGCCGCCGCCGCGCGCGTGGCGCGGGCGGCCCTGCCAGCCCTCGCGCTTGGCGCGAAGCTGCACAGCCCGTTCCGTGCGGCCCAGCAACTGCGCAATTTCCTTGGAGCTGTAAGCGTCCATGCTAGGCGGCCTTGCCCTTTTGGGGGATATAGAGCAGCTCGGCCGGCACGCCGAAGTCGTCGCGCAGGGCCTCCAGCACGCGCACGTTGTTGCGGAAGCCGTTGACGGTATCGCGCACCAGGTTCTTGTTCACGCCCATGAGCCGGGCCACCTCCAGCATGTTGAGGCCTTGCCGGTCCAGGCATTCGCGGATGCGGAAGCGCATCTTCTGGCGCTCCGCTCGGCACTCCAAAGGCTTCATATGGAATCCTCCAGCATCTTTTTGCGCTTGCGCGCTTCACGTTCGTTCAGGCAGGCGCGGCCGTAGTCGCGCAGCCTGCGGTCCTCGTCAGTCATCACGTCCAACCCCAGGGCGTGCAGCAGCTCGCGCAGGGGCGAGACTTCCCGCGTGGCCACGCAGAAGGCGGCCAGGGCCAGAATGCCCGGCGTGTGGTCGCGGTCGTTGGGGTTTAGCCACTTGTCGAGGGTGTCTTTGCTGATGGCCTTGGCGTTGCCGGCGGTGAGCCGGACGCCGGCGGCCTGCGCCACCGCGTTGATGCGGTCGACCAGCAGCTTGCGTCCGGTCTCGTCCGCGCCGGCGGCGCGGTTCATGGCCGCGCGCGTGGCGGGCAGCAGGCCGGAAAGCCTGCCGTGGTCGTCGTCGTCAAAAAGGGAAGCCTGCCGCATAGACACCGTCCACCTTGTGGTGAGGGCTCCGTCCAATCTCCACCGGGGCTCGGACGTTGACCCTGAACTTGCGGGCTGGTAGTGGTTTGTTTGAAGAGTTTTCCACCGCCCGCAAGAACAGCATTATAGATTTTGGTTAATA
This sequence comes from Desulfovibrionaceae bacterium CG1_02_65_16, assembly GCA_001871085.1. Taxonomy (GTDB): domain Bacteria; phylum Desulfobacterota; class Desulfovibrionia; order Desulfovibrionales; family Desulfovibrionaceae; genus Humidesulfovibrio. The sequence continues at coordinate 2,598 of MNUQ01000022.1, read as the reverse complement.
AACGCAAGATAAAAAGTGCTTCGCTGTTTACTTTTTTAGATTTTAGCTAACTCATTGCTTAGACTTAGTATTTTAGCCTTTGTCTATTTCGCAGTAACCTTCGGAGTTCACCATGCCAACAGCGAAATTTGAAGAACGCCTCGCTCGTCTCATGGAGGCTGCTGGAGCCAAGTCGGATTCCGAGTTGGCTCGCGCTCTTGGCATCCAGCCTCCATCCGTGGCCGCAGCGAGGAAAAGACAACAAATCCCTGGCAGTTGGGTTGAAACCATTGCGGAGAAATGCAAAGCTAGCGCGGATTGGCTGCTGTTCGGCTCTCTCTCCAAGGGAACAGCTTTCGACTTTCTGGATCGCAAGATTCCCCAGATGGAAGGCGGCCCAACGGGCACCGCGCTGGATTACCGCGACCAGAAGATTCCCCAAATGGAGGCGGTCCGCGAAGGCGGGGCGACGCTTTCGCCCGTTGTGGCGGCCCAGCACCTGGAGACGGTGGACAGTCAGGATTGCCGGCTCGCCATGATTCCCATGGTGGAGGCCAGATTATCGGCAGGGACGGGGAGTTTTGAGACGGGCGGCGAGGAGGAGCGGCGCTACGCCTTCCGCAGCGACTGGATAACCACCAAGGGGCAACCATCGCAGATGGTGCTCATGCGTGTCGCGGGTGACAGCATGGAGCCGCAGATTTTCAATAACGATACGGTGTTGCTGGACCAGAGCCAGACAACGCCGCGAGCGGGCGGACTGTTCGCAATCGGAGTAGAGGATGTGGTCTATATCAAGATGGTGGACACGCTGCCGGGCAAGATAATCCTCAAGAGCTTCAACCCGGCCTATGCGCCTCTTGAAATTGACGCGCGCGGCGACTTGGTGGACGGCATCCGCATCATCGGCCGCGCGGTTTGGATAGCTCGGGAGCTGTACTAGGCCACTCCGCCGCCATTTCGCGTTCAATCAGTGCCAAAACTCGCGCACTTTCGTTCTACTTTCTTCCATTCTGTGCCAAATGGCCGGGTTCATCGTTTGTGCCTGCAAACGCTTGCGCTGTGCGGCTTTTCACTGCTTTCGCTGGGCTTCACCCTAGTGCCAAAATGAATGCCTCCCCACTCCATCGAAACACTGTCTTTGCAATAGTCCATGCTTGTGCTTTATTTACGTCGTATACTACTGTTGTTCCCTCAGATCCATCCTGCTTTGCCTGAACAACATCATTCATTGTTGCGCATCCTTGCATCAGGGATAACACAAGCAGAGTCAACACAATCCGCATACGCATTGATAAGCCTCCGAGGTACGTTTTTTCTATTTTTATCATGTATCACAAGGATGAGCAACCCCACCCATTGAACCCTTTCCTTCTGTCCTGCCCCCCCCGCCGACACGTGAGTGGCTGCAGGCGGACGCACTTCTCGCCCCAACCCTTGCGGCATCCCGGCGGGCTACATCGGCCCCAACCCCGCGCCGGCCTACGCGAGGACGTGCCGGCGCTCAACGTCGACGGCTGGCTTATCGGCATGGCCACGTGACGGTCGCGGCGCATCAAAAAGACTGTGAATGTCTGCAAGCGCGGATGTAGGGGATGAAACAACGCCTTCCGCCGCGCGGGCGGCGCAGAGCCCGGCGGAGTAGAGGCCTAAAAGGTGCCTTGGATATCTTAAAGGAAAAGGGCTTGCGGAAGGTATCCGCAAGCCCTTGTGATTGCTGGTCGGGATGACTGGATTTGAACCAGCGGTCTCCGCGTCCCGAACGCGGCGCTCTACCAGGCTGAGCCACATCCCGTTGTCGAGAGGCTGGCTTTTAGCTGAATCGAAATCAAAAGGCAAGAGGCTTGGAGCACGATATCGCGTTTTCGCCCGATCATTTTCTCTTGGTCTCCGTTGGACAATTTGAGGAAGTTGTGCGACGATTACGTATGGACAGGGTGCTGGAGCTTCAGCACCTATGATATTTTTCAGCCATCCGGCAAGGAGCGCTTCGTGATCAAGGTTGTTGTCGTCGATGATTCGGCGTTCATGCGCAAGGCCATCAGCACCATGCTGGCCAAGGACCCGGAAATCGACGTTGTGGCCACGGCTCGTGATGGCGAGGAGGGCCTTGAGCTCATCCGCAAGCACGATCCGGACGTCGTCACGCTGGATATTGAAATGCCGCGCATGGACGGGCTTACCTGTCTGCGCCACATCATGATGGAGATGCCCAGGCCCGTGCTTATGGTGAGCTCGCTCACCAACGAGGGCGCGGAGGCCACGCTGAAGGCCCTGGACCTTGGCGCGGTGGACTTCATCCCCAAGCAGCTTTCCAAGGTGTCGCTGGATATCGTCAAGATAGAAGCCAGCCTTATTTCCAAGGTCAAAATCGTGGCCTCGCGCAAGCTTATGCATTCGCGGCCGCGTTCGGCCTTTACCCGCGCCCCGGCGGCCGCCGGGGCGGCCACGCGCATGCAGGCCCGGCCCGCGCCAACCGTCTCCGCCAGCGGCTCGCCCCGGCGCGACGTGGTGGTCATCGGCGTCTCCACTGGCGGGCCCCCTGCCGTGCAAAAAGTGCTTTCGGGCCGTATCGCCGATACCTGACGCCTTCAAATAAGCCTCTGCCTTCTGTGCGAT
>MNUQ01000091.1:7886-11198 GCA_001871085.1 Desulfovibrionaceae bacterium CG1_02_65_16 | reverse complement strand
ACCTTTCCGAGGAAAGGTTTCCCCCCGATTCCCTTCGCGGCAATGAAACGCGGCGGTCTTACGCCTGCGGCGGACCCGGCTCCACGGGCGCGCGTCCGGCCAGGCACTGTTCCAGGGCGCGGAAGAGATCCTCGGCCACCAGCGGCTTGGGCACGAAGTCGTCCATGCCAAGTTCGAGGAAACGCTTGCGGTCCTTCTCCCGCGCGTAGGCCGTCAGGGCGATGATGGGCACGCTCTTGTCCAGCCCGGGCACTTCGCCCTGTCGGATGTGGTGCGTGGCCTCGATGCCGTCCATGAGCGGCATCTGAATGTCCATGAGGATGGCGTCGACCTTGTCCTGGCTCAGGGCGCGCAGGGCCTCCACGCCGTTTTCCGCCTGGAACACCTTGTGCCCCATGCGCTTGAGCAGGGTGGTGGTCATCAGGCGGTTTATCGTCTCGTCCTCCACAAGCAAAATGCGCCGCGCGCCGTCATGCGCCGCGTTGTCCAACGGAGCGGCCGCCAGGGGGTCCGCAGGGCGGGGCTTGGCCAGGCGCAGGGTGAAAAAGAAACGGCTGCCTTTTCCCGGCTCGGAGGACGCGGCGATTTCCCCGCCCATGAGCGTGACCAGATTGCGCGCAATGCACAGCCCGATGCCAACGCCGCTGCGGCGCTTGGTCAGCACGTCCTCGGCCAGGGTGAAGCTGTCGAAAATGCAGTTCATGCGCTCTTTCTCAATGCCCACGCCGGTGTCCTCCACGGAGAAGACCAGGGTGGCCCAGGCCGACTCGGGAGGAACGTTGTCCGCCGGGCCCACGGTGAGGTCTATGCGGCCCTGCCCGGTGCACTTGAGCGCGTTGCTCATAATGCACACCAGCGTTTGCCGCAGGCGAAACTCGTCGCCGCAGACGCTCCGGGGCACGCCCGGGCGGATGGAGAGCTCCAGCGACAGGCCCTTGAGCTTGGCCTGCACCGCAAAGTTGTTGGCCATGGAGTGCATCAGCTCGAAGAGGTCGAACTCCTTGACGATGGGCTCTATGGCCCCGGCCTCGATGTCCGCGAGATCGAGCAGGTTGTTGATGGTGTTGGTGAGGCGCACGGCGGAGTCGCGGATGACTTCCAGGCAGTCCGTCAACTCCTCGTTCGGGTTTTCGGTCAGGCCCACCTGGGCCATGCCCAGAATGCCGTTGAGCGGCGTGCGCAGCTCGTGGCTGATGTTGGCCAGGAACTGCGATTTCATGACATTGGCGCTTTCGGCCATTATCCTGGCCTGGACGAGTTCGGTCTCGCGCCGGAGCTGCTCGGTGATGTCCTGGGAAAACTCGGCCAGGGCGTACACTTCGCCGGAGTCGTCGACCACCGGGTAGATGCACACGGAGCTGACGCGATCACCAGACTCCTCCTGAAAGCACAGGGGCTTCTTGTCGCGCAGCGCCAGAGCCAGGCGCTCCTTGCGCTGGCGCGCGGGCTCCGGCGGCAGAAAGGCGCTGGACGACGTGCCCAGCAGGGCCTCCACCGTGTTGCCGCGCCTCCGGGCCGCCTCCTCGTTCAGGGCCAGCAGCCCCCCCCCGGGATCCACAAGAATTGCCGCGTCGCGGCTGGCGTTTAAAAGCGCCTTGATCTTGCGCTCGGAATCCACGACGCGCTTCTCCGAAAGCACGTACTTGGTCACGTCCTCGCGGATGACAATGCCGCCTATGAGCCGGCCCTCTTTTTTTATCGGGATGGCGCGCATGGACTGGTAGCCGGTTTGCCCGCCGCTGAATTCGGAGGTGAAGACGTTCTCCACCTGCACGGTATCGCCGTTGAAAACCTCCTCCACCTGCTGGGCCAGCCCGGAGCTGACGATGCCGGGCAGCTCAAAGATGGAGCGGCCGATGTAGTCCTCGCGGGTGCGCCTGTCCCGCGCGAAGTGATGCAGGTGCCAGTCGTTGACGAAGGTGATCTCCCCCTGGCAGTTGAAGCACATGATGGAGACAGGGGCGTATTCCGCCAGTTGGCTGGCGTCGCACAGGGGCGTTTCATGCGAGTCCTCGGAGACCATGTCTTCCTCCGGCTCTGGGGGGCGGCTCTGGAGACGGCCCGGTGCGGGCGGCGAGAGTGCCCCACGCAGTGGAGAGACCGTCCAGCTATATGTGGTGGTATAGCAGTTAGCCGGACAAGGCAATGCGCATATGACGCGGAAGAATGGGCGGAGGGTGTTCTTCTGGCGCACGCCTGACGCAATCGCCCGCGTGGCTTCATCCGCGGCGTTTGCGCGCCGCGTTTGCGCAGCCGTGCGCCAAGAGAGGGAGGCATGATGGGCCCGGCGCGGCCTCTTCGCCTATGGAGAAGACCGCGCCGGGAAGTCAGATCAATGTGCTTTCAGCTCAAGCCGGGCCAGGCGCGCGGCCTCAACCATGTTCGTCAGGCTGGCGAGCACCTCCGGCCAGGCGCGCGTTTTAAGCCCGCAGTCCGGGTTCACCCACAGCCTATCGGCCGGGATGACGGCGGCGGCGCGGCGGAGGAGGTCGAGCATCTCGGCTGCGTCCGGCACGCGCGGGCTGTGGATGTCCCACACGCCGGGGCCGATCTCGTTAGGATACTGGAAGCGCTGGAAGGCGGACAGCAGCTCCATGCGGCTGCGGCTGGCCTCAATGCTGATGACGTCGGCGTCGAGCCGGGCGATCCATTCCACAATCTCGTTGAACTCGCAGTAGCACATGTGCGTGTGGATCTGCGTTTGCGGCGCGGCCGCGCCAACGGCCAGACGGAAGGCGTCCACGGCGCCGCGCAGGTAGGCGTCCCAGTCGGCGCGCCGCAGGGGCAGACCCTCGCGCAGGGCCGGCTCGTCGATCTGGATGACGCGTATGCCCGCGGCCTCAAGGTCGGTCACCTCGTCGCGCAGGGCCAGGGCTATCTGACGGCAGGTTTCGGCCCTGGGCTGGTCGTCGCGCACGAAGCTCCAGCACAGAATCGTCACCGGCCCGGTGAGCATGCCCTTCATGGGCTTCCTGGTCAGCGACTGGGCGAAGCGGCTCCAGGTCACGGTCATGGGGGCCGGGCGGCTCACGTCGCCGTAAATCACCGGCGGTTTGACGCAGCGCGAGCCGTAGCTCTGCACCCAGCCGTTTTGGGTGAAGCAGAAGCCGTCCAGCCTTTCCCCGAAGTACTCCACCATGTCGTTGCGCTCCGGCTCGCCATGCACCAGCACATCCAGGCCCAGGCGCTCCTGGGTGGCCACCGTGTCGCGGATGGTGTCCTCAAGGAAGCGCTTGTAGGTCCCGGCGCTGAGCCCGCCCCTTTTGAACGTGGCGCGGGCGGCGCGCACCTCTTGCGTTTGCGGAAACGAGC
>MNUQ01000091.1:0-7865 GCA_001871085.1 Desulfovibrionaceae bacterium CG1_02_65_16 | reverse complement strand
GCCTTGCGCTGAAGCGCCGCGCGTTCGGCATAGGGCAGCGCGCGGGCCAGCATTTCCGGTGTGGCGGCGGCCAACCGCGCGTGCACGGCCGCGTTGTTGCGGCGGGGGCTGCCCGCCCTGGCTCCGGTCATGCGCTGGTTCTCGGCCAGCCAGTCCGCGCAGGAAATGCCCCGGCTGCGCTCCAGACCGCCGGCGCAGTCGGCCAGACAGCGCAGCTCGGCGCACTTTTGCAGGGCGAAGGCCATCCAGTCGCGGATCTCCGGGTCCAGCCCGGTCTCCGCCTGCACGTCCACCGGGCAGTGCAAGAGCGAGCACGAGGGCGCGGCCATGACGCGCTCCACGCCCAGGCGCTCCACGGCGCTGTTCAGCAGAGCCAGGGCCTTGGCGGCGTTGACGCGCCAGATGTTGCGGCCGTCCACCACGCCCAGCGAGAGCGCGGTCTCCGGGGCCAGATGGTCGTAGACCCCCGCCAGCTGCTCCGGCGCGCGGCAGAGATCCAGGTGCAGCGCGCCCAGCGGCAGGCTGGAGTACACGTCCGCGTTTTGGCCAATGCCACCAAAGTACGTGGCGAGCATGACCTTGGCCGGCCGCGCCGCCTGGATGCACCTGCCCAGCGCCGCACGGAAGCGCCTGGGCAGGGCCTGCGGCAGGTCCAGCGCCAGCACCGGCTCGTCAAGCTCAATCCAGTCGACGCGCCGGGCCAGCTGGCCCAGCAGCTTGGCGTAAGCCTCGGTGAGCGCGGGCAGCAGCTCGAAGCGGTCAAAGCTCGCGTCCACGCTTTTGGACAGATGCAGGAAGGTGCAGGGCCCGGGGAGCACAATCTTGGCGCGGAAGCCCGCCGCCTCGGCCTCGTCCAGCTGCTCCAGCAGATCGCGGGCGTCGGGAGCGAAGGTCTGCCCGCGCGAGAGCTCCGGCACCAGATAGTGGTAGTTGGTGTCGAACCACTTGGTCATCTCCATGGCCGCCTGGCCGGCCCCCTGGCCGCCGCGCGCCATGCGGAAGTACCGGTCCAGAACCGTTTCATCGCCGCTTGCGGCGGGGAAGCGCGCGGGCGTGGCGCCCAGACGCGCCGCCGTGTCGAGCATGTGGTCGTAGAGGGAGAAATCGCCCACGGGCACGATGTCTATGCCCGCCTGGACCTGCTGGGTCCAGTGCCGCAGGCGCAGGGCACGCGCGGTTTCCAGCAGCGTCTCGCGGGCCTTGGCGCGGTCCGCCGGGGCGGGGGTCGCGCCCGCCCAGAACGTCTCCAGCGCCTTCTTGAGTTCGCGGGCCGCCCCCATGCGGGGAAAGCCCAAAGTGTGCGTCAGCATGTGCTAACCTCCGGTCATCCGGTTTGTGCCAGGACCAAAAGGCGGCGCGCGGCGAGAAGCGTGGGGGGCAGGAAAACGGCCGGGCAAAAGTCCGGCGGAAAGCGCGCCTCCGGCGTGGGGGGCGTCAATCCAATCCTGCGGTCCGGAACGCGGGACCGTCGTCGTCGATATTTCGGGTCGTCTTCTGGCTTCCGGGCGGGGGCACGTCCCCCGGCCATGTGGCCGCTTCCTTCCCGGGCGGTGTGCCCAGTGGTCGCGGCCGGCGTTTTGCCCGGTCACAGCAGCGCGTCTGCGACGGATTCGCACCGTCTTCCGTTACCCGATGGTCGTCTGGCGAGTTGTGAACATCCTTTGGCTAGCCCGCGCCGACGCACACTGTCAAGCCGGACTTCTAACGGCGCCTACGCGGCGGGCTCTCCAGCCCCATCCGGGGGAGCCCCATCCGGGGCGGTTCCGCTTTTGTCCGGCTCCACATGAATGGTGACGCGGATGAGCTGGGGCAAACGCGCCCTCAGGGTGGCCTCCAGGGCCACGGTGCGGTCGTGGGCGAGCGTGATGGGCGTTTCCGGGCGCATGCGGCAGTGGAAGGATGCGGAGACGCGCGCGCCGGAGCGCAACAGCACCAGCCCGTGCAGGTCGCACATGCCGGGGGTCTCGTCCACCACCTCGGCTATGGCCTGGCGCAGGGCCTCGGCGCTGTCCGGGTCGTCCATGGCGGGCGCGGGGTGCGCGCCCTCTGGTTCAATGTGCGTGACCACGCGGCAGCCGGACCCCAGCTCGCGCCGCAGGGTGGCCTCCATCTCGTTGATGCGCGCGTGCGCCTCCTCCAGGGAAAGAGACCCCGGCACCTCGGCGTGGAGATTGAGCAGCAGCACGCCGTCGGCCTGCCGCAGGTCCAGGTCGTGCATGCCCAGGTCGAAGCAGTCGGTCACTTCGCGGGCGCGCTCCAAAAGCCGGGCCGCGCCGTCCTCCTCGGGCCGCAGCTCCACCAGCACGTCCGCGCCGGGCAGCACGGCCTGGGCCGCGGCCCGGGCCTGCCGCACCACCTCGTGGCCGTCGGTCAGCCCCAGGCCCGCGCGCACGCCCAGCAGCATGTCCACAAAGCTCACCGGGCCGCTTTGGCGCACGCGCACCCGCCGCGCGCCCAGCACGCCGGGCAGGTCCGCCACGGCGCGCTCTATGCCCTCCTGAGCCTCCTGCACGCCAGCGTCCAGCAGCACGTCCACGGCTTGCCGGCCCAGGCGGATGCTGACCCAGAGCACGATGCCCGAGACCGCCAGCGCAGCAAGCGAGTCCGCCCGGCGCAGCCAGTGGACAAGGGGCGAGGCCGGGTCCAGGCCTTCGGCCAGGGCCAGCGCCCCCAGGCCCGCCAGCACCACGAGCGAGGACCAGATGTCTGTGGCGAAGTGCAGGCCGTCGGCCTGCAGGGCCTGGCTGTTGTGCTTTTTGGCGGCGGCCAGCAGCATGCGCGAACGGGTGTAGTCCACGACGATGGAGGCGGCCATGACCCCGGCGGCGAGCCAGGAGGCCTCCACGGGCTTGGGGGCAAGCAGCCGGTTCACGGCCTCGTAGACGATCCAGGCGCAGGTCGCCAGCAGCAGCAACGTCTCCACCAGGGCGGAGAGGTTCTCCACCTTGCCATGTCCATAGGGGTGCTTGCGGTCCGGCGGCTGGGCCGAAATGCGCACGGCATAAAAGGTCACGCCCGCGGCCACGAGATCCAGGGCGCTGTGGGCCGCCTCGGAGAGGATGCCCAGGCTGCCGGAGGCGAGACCCACCGCGAGCTTCATGGCCGTGAGACCGAAGGCCGCCAATACCGAGGTCAGGGCGGCGGCGTTTTTTTCGCGCAGGGCCTGGACCTGTGCGCCGGGTGTGGCGTCGTGCATGAGCGGAATCCTACGTTGGGGGCACGGGGGCGTCAACGACGACCATCGTGTCTGTTGCTTGCCGAACCCTGGCGCGCCAGCCGGTCAGCTGTTCATGGGGAAGCGCACGGTGAACACGGCCCCGCCGTCGTTGTGCGCCGAGGCCTGGCCGTGCAGCTGCCCGGCCAGCGACCAGACCAGCTCCAGCCCCAGGGTGCCGCCCTCGCCGGGAATGAGATCCGCGGGCAGCCCCTGGCCGTTGTCGCGCACGGTGAGCGAGGCCTGGGGGCGCCCGGCGGTTTCGACGATTCCGGCGGTTCCGGCGGTTGCGGCGCGCGCCTTTCGCTCATCGCGCAGCATGATGCGCACCACCCCGCCCTTGCCCCCCGGGAAGGCGTGCTTGAGGGCGTTGGTCAACAGCTCGTTGCAAATAAGCCCCAGGGGGATGGCCTGATCGATGGACAGGGCCAGCGCGTCCAGGTCGAGCTCTATGGCCACGCCGGAGGCCTCGGCCATGCTTGTGCGCGTGCGCCCGGCCAGCCGCTCCAGATAGCGGCGGAAGTCCACCTGGGCCAGGTCGCCGGATTGGTACAGGTCCTCGTGCACCAGCGCCATGGAGAGGATGCGCGCGCGGCTTTCGGCGAGCAGGCCCAGCACGGCCGGGTCGGTCACGTCGCGCGCCTGCAGGCTGAGCAGGCTGGAGACGATCTGCATGTTGTTCTTGACCCGGTGGTGGATCTCCTTGAGCAGCACCTCCTTTTCCTTGAGCGAGGCGAGCATGTCGCGCTCCGCCCGCAGGCGCATCACCTCCGCCGAAGCGCGCTGGGCGAAAAGCCGCAGGGTGGAGATCAGCCCCGGGTCGTCGGGCATGGGCCGGCGGTCCATTATGGAAAGGTGCCCGATGCGCCGCCCCGCCGCGTTGTGCATGGGCACGCCGAGATAGCTTTCTATGCCGCACTGCACGATGAGCGTGGATTCCGGGTGGCGTTGGCGGGCGCCCTCGCGCAGCAGCAAAAAGCCGTTGTCGGGAATAAGGCGTCCCGGGGTCTCCGAAAGGAAGAACTCCTTTTGGCTGTCGTCCGCGTCGCCGGAGAAGGACAGGGAGCGTACGCGCGTGGGCGGGTCGTCCAGATATTCGCCGATGAACGCGGCCGTGACGCCGAGAATGGACACCAGCCGCGCGGTGAATGCCTGGAAAAAGGCCTCGCCGGTGGCGGCGGCGGTTTCGTCGAGCAGGGAGCGCAGCACCGCCTCCTGGCGCTTGCGGTCCGTCACGTCAATGCCGGAGCCGTAGACCAGACGCGCCTCCGCGCCGTCCACCAGGCTTATGTTCAGCTCCTTGGGCTTAATGACCCCGGAGCGCGCGCGCTGATGCGTCTCAATGGTCCTGGGGCCTTTTTCCGCAAGCTGGTCCAGCAGCTGCCGCCATGTCTCCGGGGTAAAGCTCGTGTCGATATCGAACAACAACCGGCCGGTGAGCTCCTCTGGCGTGTAGCCCAGGCTCTCGGCCGCTCTGCGATTGACGTAGAGCAGACGGCCGCGCCCGTCGGCCCAGTAGATTTCGTTGCCGGCGTTGTCCACGGCGAATTGCGTGCGCGCCAGTCGCTCCAGGGTGGCTTCGCGCTCGGCCTCCCGCGCCGAAAGCTCCTCGCCGATGCGGTCCATGGCTGTCGCCAGCTGGCCCAGCTCGTCGCGTTCGGCGCTGTGCGCGGGCAACCCCGTGCGGGCAGTGAGATCGCCCGAGGCGAAGCGCGCCGCCAGCCGGGCCAACAGCTCAATACGTTTGACGAACATCTGGCGTCCGGCCAGCCAGGCCGCCAGGGCGGTAAGCAGCGCCGCCACCAACAGAATGGACAGGCTGGCGACCATGTCGCGCCGCGCCTGACCGATGATGGTGCGCTGCGGCAGGCTGATGCCGACGTAGAGGTAGGGCGGGTCCTGTGGCCGCTGGCGCAACTCCCGCACCACGTACAGGCGGAGCGTGCCGCGCATGTCCTCGGCATAGAACGGGCTGGCCTGGGCCGCGCCCTTGAGCTTTTGGCGTTGGCTCAGGTTGATGGGGCCGCCCAGGGGATAAAGGTCTGGCCGGGGATAGGGGAAGTGGCGGTTGAAGAGCCGCCTGCCGTCGTGGTCCGCCACAACCACGGTGGAGCCGTCGGGCAATTGGATGCCCTGCGCGATGTCGCTGAAGATGCTCAGACGCAGGCCCATGGAGACCACGCCGAGAATCTCGCCCCGCTGGTTCAGCACCGGGTGTGCGCAAACCAGAATGTCCAGCCCGGTGGTGATGCTTTTGCGGTACCCGCCGATGGTGAAGTCCTTGGTCCTGACGACTTCCGCGAAGTACGGAATCATCGAGAGGTTGAAATTTGGGGCGTGGGTGCGGGCGGAGGCCAGAATTTTTCCCTGGGCGTTGCTGAGCACAATGTCGCTGTAAATGGGATTGGCGGCGAGCAGGGCCCGGAACAGCGGGGCGGAGGCCTCGCCGTCCAGCTTGCGCACCGCGGGCAGCAAGGTCAGCGTGGCCAGAAACTGCCGCGTGCTGGCGATGAGCTGCTGCTGGCGCTGGGCCAGGTCGAGCACAAGGTGCCCGGCTTTTTGCTCCGCCGCGCGCACGGCCTGATGCTCCTCGGAAATGCCGGTGTACAGGGCGAGCCCAAGGGCAGGCAGTGAGGCCAGCAGTGCGAGCAGCAGCAATTTAAGGCGGATGGAGAGCGCTGTGCGCATGGACATCCTCGCGGCGGACGAATTTGAGTCTAAATATACGTATAGGCCGTTGTCTCCTTTCCGGCAAGGCCAAAGGCGAATGTGTTGTGGTCCGGGAACCAAACTGATAGGGATTCCTTGCAACAACCATCGCGGTAAGCGGGCAGCGCCCCTCCGCACGCCCAACCAGCCAAGGAGCCTCCCCATGCCACAATCTTCCAGCATAAAAATACGTATTATTGCGTCCGCAATTACGTTGTTAGGTGCAGGCGCAGCCTCCTTCCTCTACGGCATCGGCGCCGGCTCCTCCGCTCTTGAGCACAGCGTGCTGTTCTGCGTGGCGGGACTGAGCGCGGGCTTTTTGCTGTGGACCGTGCAGAGCAAGATGATGCGGCCGCTCACCATTCTGGACGCGTACGCCCGGCAGATTTGCTCCGGCGACCGCCAGGCCGCGTGCCCGACCGCGGACATGCCCCAGGAATACGCCACGCTGCGCGACGCCATTTGCAAAATGGTGGAGCACCTGGACGGGGCCGTGGCCGCCGCGCGCAGCAAGGAGGCCGAGGCTGAGCGCCGCTCCGCCGAGGTGGAGCGCGCCTTGAGCGAAAGCCGCGTGGCCGAGTCCAATGTGCGAGATCTGCTGGAGAATATGAGCGCCGCCTCCCAAAAGGCCCAGGCCGCCGCCACGCGTATTTTCGCGGCCGTGCACGAGCTGAACGACAACATGGACCGCGTTGGCCGCGATGTGAAGGTGCAGCGCGAACGCGTGGCGAGCACCACCACGGCCATGGGGCAAATGAACGAGGCCATTCTTGAAATCGCCCGCAACACCGGCAGCGCGGCGGAAAACGCCGAACGCTCCAAAAGCAACGCCCAGACCGGCGCAAAGGGCGTGCGCGAAGCCGTGGTCAGCATCGGCCGCGTCAAGGAACGCATCCTCACCCTCAAGGAGACCATGACCACCCTGGGCAACCAGGCCGAGGGCATCGGGCATGTGCTCGGCGTCATCAGCGACATCGCCGACCAGACCAACCTTCTCGCGCTCAACGCCGCCATTGAGGCCGCGCGGGCCGGCGACGCCGGGCGCGGCTTCGCCGTGGTGGCCGACGAGGTGCGCAAACTGGCCGAAAAGACCATGGTCGCCACCAAGCAGGTGGGCGATTCCGTGCACGACATCCAGGAGCGCGCGCGCGAAAACGTGCTGGCCGTCGACGCCGCCGCCGGCGATATTGTGGAAAGCGCAAACGTCGCCGAGGTGTCCGGCAAGGCCATGGAGGAGATTGTGGACATTGTGCAGCAGACCGCCCTTGAGGTCGCCTCCATCGCCACCGCCAGCGAGGAGCAGTCCGCCACCAGTGAGGAAATCCACCGCAGCGTGGCCGAGGTGAACCAAGTGGCCCGCGAAACGGCCGAAAGCGTGGAGCAGTCCGGCAAGGTCGTTGTCGAAATTTCCGGCTTGGCCGAGGAGCTGGACTCCATCATCCAGGCCATGGCCAGCGGCAAACTCACCGCCGTGGCCTCCAGCGAACAGCTTATGACCTGGACCGACGAGCTCTCTGTCGGCGTGCGTCTCATCGATGAACAGCACAAGGTGCTCCTTGGCCTCATCAACGAACTGCACGCGGGCATGCGCGCCCGCAAGTCCGACTCCGTGCTTGTGAACGTGGTGGAGCGCCTCAAGCAGTACACCGTGAAGCACTTCGCCCAGGAAGAGGAGCTCTTTGAGCGCTACGGCTACCCGGAAACCGCCGCCCACAAGGAGATCCACGCCAAACTCGTGCAGCAGGTGCTGGACTTTGAAAACGCCCTCAAGAGCGGCCGCGCCAAGGTCACCATGGACATCATGCGCTTCCTCAAGGACTGGCTCGAAAAGCACATCAAGGGCACCGACAAGAAGTACGGCCCCTTCTTCAACTCCAAGGGAATCCGCTAGCGGCGCAATCCGACCGCGCAACAGTTTCCGGGGGGAAACCTTTCCGAGGAA
>MNUQ01000023.1 GCA_001871085.1 Desulfovibrionaceae bacterium CG1_02_65_16 | reverse complement strand
CGGGCATGCGCCCCGGGCATGCGCCCCGGGCATGCGCCCCGGGCATGCGCCCCGGGCATGCGCCCCGGGCATGCGTTCTGGCTATGCCCCCGGCTTGCGCGCCACGCAATACGCCTGCGGCGAGGTGAGGCCGTTAGGCAGCTCCGCGCGCAACGCCCGCTCCAGCGCCCAGGCGGCCATGGAGACCCCGGCGAAGGTCAGCGTCAGCGGCCGCGCAACCGCGCGCGGCAAGCCGGAGCAGTTCACCACGCCCAGGTTCAGCGTGCCCAGCCAGCCGTGCTCCAATGGCGTCAGGCCCGCCTCGGCGTGGGCCCGGGCCAGCTCCATGGGATTCAGCGGCACGTGCAGGTTAAAAATTTGCCTGTCGGCCAAGCGCTGGGCCAAGCCCGTCAGGCCGCGCATGTTGGGCACAATGGTCAGCGCCAGCCCCCCGGGTTTGAGCAGCCAGGCCAGACGCGCCGTCAGCGCGCTGGTGGGCGAGAAGTGCTCGGCCAGCCCCTGGCTGAAGACCACGTCCGCGCAGCCGGCCAACTCAGCCGGCGGGTCGAAGAGATCCGCCTGAATGACGCGCCCCGGCGCGCCCGCCTGCTCCAGCGTGGCCCGGGCCAGGGCGCAGCCGCGCGCGGAATAGTCCACCCCGATGACGGCGCAGCCGTGGCGCTGGGCGAACACCGGCAGCCAGGCCGAGCCTCCGCAGCCGGCCTCGATGACGACGGGCTGGCTTTGGCCGGGCGGGGGCGGCGCTTTGGGACCGGCAGCCGCTCCGTTGTCTTGCGATCGGAACGTCCGCCAGCCCGGACGCCTGTCCGGCAGTCCGGCCAGCACATGGTCCAACAGACGCCCCAGGCGCAGATTGACGTGGTTGCGCAGGCGCGCGTCGTCCAGGTCGACGGGCGTGGGGGCGTCGCGCCGCCAGGAGGCGTCCCAGTAAGCCTCGTCCGCGTGGTCGCGCTCTGCGCCCGCGGTTTCTTTGGCCCTGTCGCTCAGACCTTCCCCGTTCATATCGCCGCACCATTGGCCGCCGCACCTTTGGCCGCCCTGGCGCGCAGTCCCCGCCGCAACGCCACAAGCGAGATGCCGGCGGTCAGCGCATACATGCACGTGGACGAAAGGGCGATGCCCGCCACGCCGAAAACGCGGCTCAGGGCGTAGCAGGTGAGGGCGTTTACCGCCACCAGCCCCGCTTGGAGCGCGAAAAGAAAGCGAAAGCGCGAGAGGGCCTGCAACATGCGCTGGGTGACGATGCACAGCAGGTAGAAGGGCAGCTGGATGAAGTAGCAGGCCTGCACCGCGCTCACCAGCCCCGCCGCCTGGGCGTCGAAGCGGCCGCGCTGGAACAGCAGCGCCACCAAAAGCGGCGAGGCCAACGCTCCAGCCGCCGCCAACGGCGCGCACACGCTGAGAAGCCGCGTCACCACGCGCCGGCAGGAGCGGGCCAGCTCCGCCGCCGGGGCGTTGTTGGCCAGACTGGTGAAATAGGGCAGCAGCACGGTGGAGAGCGTGAGCCCCAACAGCGCGGCGAAGCCGGAGGGCAGCTTCCAGGCGTAGCTCAAGGCCGAAACCGCGCCCTCGCCCAGGGTGGAGGCGATGGCGTTGTCGATGAAGGCGGACAGGGCCAGGGTGCCCGCGCCCAGGGCCAGCATTGACCAGTCGCCGAGCAGGGCGCCGAGCAGGGTGCCGAGCAGGGCGCGTCGCGGATGTGGAACAGCGGGGCGCGGCGTTTGCCCCCGCGAAGCGGAAGATTGGGCTCGCAGCGAGGTGTGGGACGGCGCGTCATAGGGGCTGTCCGGACCGCTTTGCTGTCCGCTGGGTTGGCTGGCCAACAAGTCGGGCGCAACCGTGGTGAAGCCGCTGGCGATTGTGTCCGCCGCGTTTTGGCTCACGCCATTCGCTGCGCTCCCGGCGACCCCGCTGGGTTCCGCGGATTCCGCGATTTTCCGGCGCATGTCGCCTCGGGGCGCGGCCCAGGCCCGGCGCAGCATCCAGGCCAGCAGGCAGAACTCCACGGCCGCGCCCGCGTCCACGCCAGCCACCAGGGCGCTCAGCCCCAGGTCGCCATGGGCGGCGGCGATGACCGCGATGGCCGTCAGCGCGCCCAGGGTGGAGGCGCTGGCCGGGCCCCGGAAGCCGCCCCGGTAGTTCACGCAGGCGGCCATGGTCTGCGAAAGGCTGGCCAACACGAACAGCGGCAGCAGGTCCGTCTGCATGGTTTTGACCAGCAACAGCCGCTCCGGCGCGAGAAATGGCGCCAGCGCGCGCAGGGCCGGGGCCGGCACGCAGAGCATGGCCAGCGCGGCGGCGAGGATCAGACCCGCCTGCGCGCTGAGCCCGGCGAGGAGCAGACGCGGCGCGGCTGATGGGTCCGGTGATGCGTTCGCGTCGGTTTGCCCGCCCGGCGTCTTTGTGGCGGCGGCGCGCCCCAGGGCGGGAACCAACGCCGAGGCGAAGGCTGCGCCGAATATGTTCACCAGCAGCGAGGGGATGAGGAAGGCCAGCACGTAGGCGTCGAGCTGGCCGCCGACGCCGAACAGCGCGGCCACGAGCATTTCCTTGCCAAGGGCCAGGGCGCGGCCAAGTCCGCTGAAGAGGAACACGGTGAGCGTGTCGCGCGCCAGCCGCGATGCGGTGGCCGCGCGCAGCCGCGCGGCAAGCCCCGTGCCGGGCAGGCTGCTCACCCTTGCGCTCCCGCCGGGTCCGGAGTCTTGCGCATGCGCTTTCCCATGGCCCCTGGTACGGGAATTCAGGGAGGACTTCAACGCGTGCGTCGCCGCAAGGCTTTCACGCCGCTTTGGCCGCGCGCGTTGCCCGCCCCATGCGCAAGCAGCGCGCAGGCCCTGGGCCTGAACTTTCCGTTGGGGCAGGAGGCGTTGCCGTCCTCCACGCCAAGGGACGTCCACAGGCGTAAGCGGATGCGCGGTTGTCCGCGAAGCGTCTGGAGCCGCCAGCGTCAAGGGCGCATGCCCTTTGGCCGGGTGGGGGAAAAATCCCTTTGCTGCTACAGCACGTCCCAGGCCTGGCCCTGCGGGGTGTCCTTCACCTCGACCCTCATGGCGGCGAGTTCGTCGCGGATGGCGTCGGAGCGGGCGAACTCCTTGGCCTTCCTCGCCTCAAGGCGTTGGGCCAGCAGGGCCTCCACCTTGGCCGGCTCAATGTCGGCGCGGGCGGCGCGGCTCATTTTGAGCTCGGCCAGGAACGCCTCGGGCTCGTGGGCGAAAACGCCCAGCACGCCGGACCACTTGGCCACCTCGGCGCGGATGCGCGCGAGCAGGTCGCGGCCGGCTTCGGCCTTGCGCAGGCCCTTGTCCTCCAGCACGCGGCCGGCCAGGCGGATCATGCCAAAGAGATGCCCCAGGGCGGCGGCGGTGTTCAGGTCGTCCTCAAAGGCTTCGGCAAAGCCTTTTTCATATCCGGCCTGCTCGTCGAGGATATCCTGCGGAAGCGGCGTCTTGGACCACTTGGTCCCGGCGAGGGCGGCGTCAATCTGGGCCAGGGCCGCATAGATGCGGCGCGCGCCCTTCTCGGCCTCCTCCAGCGCGTCGAAGGAGAAATCCAGCGGGCTGCGGTAGTGCATGGAAAGCAGGAAGAAGCGCAGCACCTCGGGCAGAAACTTGGCCGTGATGTCGCGGATGGTGAAGAAGTTGCCAAGCGACTTGGACATCTTTTCGGAATTGATCTGCACGAAGCCGTTGTGCACCCAGAATTTGGCGAACTCCTTGCCGGTGGCTGCCTCGCTCTGGGCTATCTCGTTCTCGTGGTGGGGAAAGGCGAGGTCTTGCCCGCCGCCGTGGATGTCCAGCGGCAGGGGCATGTACTTTTCGCTCATGGCGCTGCATTCCAGGTGCCAGCCGGGCCGGCCCAGGCCCCAGGGGCTTTCCCAGCTGGGCTCGCCGGGCTTGGCCGCCTTCCAAAGGGCGAAGTCCAGCGGGTCCTGCTTTTCCTCGCCGGGTTCCACCCGCGCGCCGGAGACCAAATCCTCAATGTTGCGGCCGGACAGCTTGCCGTAGCCGGGGAAGCTGCGGACCTTGAAGTACACGTCGCCGCTGGGCGTGGCGTAAGCGTGATCCTTTTCAATGAGTCCCTGCGTGAGGGCGATCATCTCCGTGATGTGTTCGGTGCATTTGGGCTCCACGTCGGCCCGCAACACGCCCAGCGCGTCCATGTCCACGTAGAACTCGCCGATGAACTTCTCGGCGATGTCCTTGGCGGTGGCGCCCACTTCATTGGCGCGTTTGATGATCTTGTCATCCACGTCGGTGAAGTTGCGCACGAAGGTGACGTCATACCCTTTGAAACGCAGGTAGCGCACCAGGACATCGAAAACGACCGCGCTTCTCGCGTGGCCGATGTGGCAGTAGTCGTAGGCGGTTATGCCGCAGACGTACATGGAGACGGCGTTGCCGCGCAGCGGCGCGAACTCCTGTTTGGTCCGGCCCATGGTGTTGTACAGACGCATTGGGACTCCAGGCGCTCTCGATTTGCGGGCGCGGCGCGCCCAGGAGCAGCCCTGAGACTAGCCCAAAAAGCGCCCCTTGAAAAGAGGCTGGCCAGTCGGCCGGGCAGGCGGACTGCCGCCCCGACCACACGCAAAGGGGCTCCGCCCCTTGACCCCGCCAAAGGGCAGGCGCCCTCTGGACTTCCTGTCCCGGCCTTTTCGCTCGGAGGAGATGAAGAGGGGGCGGTTTTTTCCCGCCGGGCGGCGGCGACGAAGCCCCTATGAAAGCCTTTGGAAGGGGGGACCGGGGGGAGAACCTTTCCTCGGAAAGGTTTCCCCTCCGATTCTCCCCGCCCGTCCTGCGGGATCAGCCGAGCAGACCGCCTTTGTCCAATCCCAGCGCGGTATATACGCGCTTCATGTCCAGGTGTTGGCGCAGGCTGGCGGCCAGACGCTCCAGGGCCGGCTCCAGGCCGAAGCGCGTCTGCGGCGCGCCGAGCGGCGCAAGCCCCTTGGCCTGGCGCAGGTCGTCGAGGAAGGCGCGGCGGAAGCCGTCGGCGTCGAAGATGCCGTGCAGATACGTGCCCCACACGCGCGGGAACCCGCCCGTGGCCTGCGCCGCGTCCGCAAGGCCGTAGGCCAGGGCGCCGCCGCCCGGGTGAGCCAGCAGTACCATGGCCCCGTCGCCGGGCGCGAAAACCGTCTCGCCGTGGTGGATCTCGTAGCCGGCCACATCCTGCCCGGTGTGCTCGTGGCGCACGGCCACGCGGGTGAGGGTCTTTTCGCGTTTCAGCTCCGTCACAAGCGGCAGCAGGCCGAAGCCCTCGGCCGAGCGCAGGCTGGAATCCGGGCCGGACTCCAGGCCGAGGGGGTCGTCCACGCGCAAGCCTAGCATTTGCAGTCCCGCGCAAAGGCCGATGACGCGCGTTGTCTCCGGCAGGGCGCGCAGGGCGGCGGCAAGGCCTGCGCCGCGCAGGGCGCGCATGTCCCCGATGGTGTTCTTGCTGCCTGGCAGAATAACCGCGTCCGGCCGACCCAGTTCGAGCGGGCTGGCCACCAAGCGCAGGCGCACGTCGGGCTCCGCGGACAGGGGATCCAGGTCGTTGAAGTTGGAGATGCGTTGTGGAACAACAACGGCGATATCCAACGCATCCGGGCGCTTGGCATCGCCTTCGCCAACAAGGTTGCGGAGGCCCACGGAGTCCTCCTCCGGCAGGGCCACGTCGGCCAGCCAGGGCACCACGCCCAGCACCGGCCGGCCGGTGCGGCGGTAGAGAAAATCCAGCGCCGGGCCGAGGATGGAGGCGTCGCCCCGGAACTTGTTCAGCACATGGCCCACCACCAGCGCGCGCTCGGCCTCGTCCAGAATGTCGAAGGTGCCGGCGAGCGCCGCGAAAACCCCGCCCCGGTCGATGTCGCCCACGAGGAGCACCTTGGCCCCGGCGTGGGCGGCCATGCGCATATTCACAATGTCGTGATCCTTGAGGTTCACCTCGGCGGGCGAGCCCGCGCCCTCCAGCACCATCACCTGATGCTCCGCGGCGAGCGAGTCGTAGGCCCGGGTCACCGCGCTCCAGGCCTCGGGCTTGTAGGCGTGGTACTCCTGCACGTTCATGCTGCCCACGGACCGGCCCAGCACCAGCACCTGCGAGCCGGTGTCGCCCGTGGGTTTGAGCAGCACGGGGTTCATGCGCGCGTCCGGAGTCAGCCGGCAGGCCTGGGCCTGGGTGGCCTGGGCGCGGCCGATCTCTCGGCCCTGGCCGCCCTCGCCCGCGCGGGGGGGAACCACGGCGGAGTTGTTGGACATGTTTTGCGCCTTGAACGGCGCGACGTCGAAGCCGTCCTCCAGCAGAATGCGGCAGATTCCCGCCGCCAGCACGCTTTTGCCCGCGTTGGAGCAGGTGCCCTGAATCATTAGCGCCGGCGTTTTCTTGCGGGCGACGACCACCGGAGCCTTCACGATGCCCGAAAAACGCGCCAGGGCGTCCACCAGCCGCTCGTTTTGCTCCTGGGTGCGCACCGCCACGCGGAAGTAGCTGTCGTCCAGCCCGTCGAAGTTGGCGCACAGGCGGATGACGAGCCCCTCGGACAGCAGGCGCTCGAACAGCGGCTGCGCGCTCATGCCCACGCGGTCCAGCCGGCAGAGCAGAAAGTTGGCCGCGCCCGGGAACACGCGCAGGCCGGGAATCTCCCGCAGGCCGGCCGTGAGCGTTTCGCGCAGGCGGACCGCCTCGCGGATGGTGCGCTCGCGGTAGGCCGGATCGCGCAGGCAGCGCGCGCCCACCTTTTGCGCCAGGGTGCCCACGTTCCAGGGCGGCAGGTGGCGGCGCAGGCGGCGGGCGTTGTCCGGCGCGGCGAAGCACAGCCCCAGGCGCAGGCCGGGCACGGCGTAGAACTTGGTCATGGAGACGAGCACAATGACGTTGTCCGGCCGCTGGCGCACCAGCCGTCCGTTGCCGCCGCCAGCCTCGTTGTCGATGCCGGGCACGAAGTCGGCGAAGCTCTCGTCCACCACGAAAAGGCTTTGGGGAAAGGCGCGGGCGAGGTCGCGCACGTGCCGGGCGGGCACGCACACGCCGGTCGGGTTGTTTGGGCTGGTGAGCAGCACCAGGGCCGGGCTGGCCAGCATCCCCGCCAGCGCCTCCAAATCCGGCGCGAAACCGCGCTGCGCCGTGCAGACGAGCCGCTCCACCGCCAGCCCCGCCTGTTTGCAGCAGCGTTCCAGGTCCACATAGGCCGGCACGGGAAGCACCGCGCGGGTCAACCCTTGCCGAGCGGCCAGCGCGCACACCGCCGGCAGCAGCTCGGACACCCCGTTGCCCGCCAGCGCCTGGGTGGGCCACACCTTATAGAGTTCGCAGGCCGCCAGCGTCAGGTCGCCGGCCTCGGGGTCCGGGTAATGAACCACCTGGGACAGGGCGTCGGCCACGGTCTCCGTCAGCCAGGGCGGCGGGCCCAGCGGGTTGATGCTGGCCGAGAAGTCCACAAGCTCGTCCGGACGCACGCCCGCGCGCTCGGCCATTTTCCATACGTTGCCGCCGTGGGCGTAGCGGGTTTCCTCGGTGAGCCCGGCGGCGGCGGAAAAGTCCGAGGACAGGCCGGATGAGGACGGGGTCGGGCCGCCCAGCAGATTCTGGCGCATGGGGCGCTCCTTGACGAAGGTGATGGGGAATCGCTTCCGCCATTGTGTAGCCCGGATGTCGTTTCAGGGCAAGCCAGGCCCATTCGTGCCCATTCGGCCAGGGCCATTTGGGTAGAACCACAGGGGGGCGCCCGTCGGGACCAGCGCCGCTTGATGTGGTCACGGGGCTTTTCAATGATCCCCGAAGGGGGGCGAAGGAGGCCTCGCGGGTCAGGCCAGGGCGGCGAAGCGCGGGCTCCGGGCGGCTGGTGAGCCGGACCACTCCGGCGGAGCGTTGCCCGCAAGCGCTCGCTC
>MNUQ01000057.1 GCA_001871085.1 Desulfovibrionaceae bacterium CG1_02_65_16 | reverse complement strand
GTCCAGAGGGCGCATGCCCTCTGGCGGGGGTGCAGGGGGCGGCGCCCCTTGGCCGTCAGTCGTTCTGCCCGCTCACCCCGGATTTTTCCCGTGTCTGTCCCAGCGCCACGCCGGCCAGGATGAGGGCGCAGGCGGCCATTTGCGCTGGGGCGAGCGCCTCGTCCAGCATAATCCAACCTGCGATGACGGCCACCAGGGGCACGAGGTTGATGGCCGCGGCGGCCTGTGCGGAAGCGAGCCGGGCGACGGCCTGGTTGTACAGGCCGAAGCCGCCGAGGGTGACCACGCCGCCAAGGTAGGCCACGGCGATCCAGGCGGCGGCGGGCACGGCGCTGGCCGCGTCCGCGGGGTCGGTGAGCCAGACGGGTTGAGTGGCCAGGGCCCCGGGCAGGAAGAAGACGGCTCCGGCGAAGATTTGCAGCCCGGTGAGCTGCCACGAGTTGTAGCGGCTGGAGAGATGCTTGAGCACGAGCATGTAGCCGCTGGCGCAGCACATGGCGAGCAGTTCGAGGAAATTGCCCAGGGCCGGCTTGGGAGCGTTCTCCGCCGCCGCGCCGCCCAGCGACAGCCAGACCACCCCGGCCAGCGAAAGGGCGATGCCGAAAAGCATGCGTCGGGAGAGGGGTTCGCGCAGGAAGGCCCAGGCTCCGGCGGCCACGAGCAGCGGCACCAGCGAGGAGACCATGCCGGCCTGGGCGGAGGTTGTGAAGGTGACAGCGTAGCCTTCAAGGGTGAAGTAGAGGCAGGGCTGAAGCAGGGCCAGCAGGGCCAGCCATTTGATGTCGCCCCTGGCGCGGCCGCTTCTCGGCACATGTGGCCAGGCGGCGGCCATGATGCAGGAGGCCAGCCCCATGCGCAGGAAGATGACGGCCAGCGGGCTGAACCCGGTGAGGGCGAATTTTGTGGCCATGAAGCTGGTGCCCCAGAGCAGCACGGCCCCGGCCAGGCACAGGTGGGGGATGAGGGTGCGTTTTGGCGTCATGGCGCGGGCATAGCATGGGCGGGCGCGGCGGTATGGAACAAAATTGCGGTCCAGGTCCTGGCGGCCGCTACCGTTTGTTGTCCGGCGGCTGCGCGCCGACGTACTGGCGCGGGGTGGCTCCGGTGAACTGCCGGAAGCGGCGCGAGAAGTGGCTCTGGTCGGCGAAACCGGCCGCAAGCGCGGCCTGGCAGATGGATGCGCCGTCCGCGAGCAGCGTTTTGGCGAGCTCAATGGCCTGCTGCATCTGATAGGCGTGTGGCGGCAGGCCGGTTGCCGTCTTGAACACCCGCACGAAGTGGTGGCGCGAAAGTCCCGCCTGACGCGCCAGCTCGTCCAGGGGGATGAAGCCGCCCTGGCGCTGGGCGATGGCCTCAAGGGCCTGCCGCACTGCCGGGGGGGCGTCGGGGCGGGCGGCCGCGCCAGCTGCCAACGCGCAGGCCTCGGCTTCCGCCCCCGTCGCGGCGTGGCGGGCCAGCCCGCGCAGTCCGGCCTGCAGCAGCGCCTGCTTTTCCCCGGTGGGCGCTGCGCGGACAAAGGCGTCGTGCAGGCTGCCCCAGGCAGCGCAGAGCTGTGGATCGTCCAGCACGGGCGAGAGGAAGTGCGGCGTTGGCGCGCTGCGGCCCGGGACCATCCGGCCCGGGACCATCCGGCCCGGGACCAGGGCCACAAGGCGGTAGGCGAAGCCGCTGCCGGGCTGTGGATTGCAGGCATGCGCCGCGCCGGCGGGGATGACGACCAGCTGCCCCGCGTGGGCCTCGAACAGGCGCTGCCACGACCCGAGGTGGAAGCGTGTGCAGCCGGCCTCGACGACGGCTATGAGCCACGACGCGTGGGTATGGGTGCGGAAGGCGTTTTTTGTGTAAGTGGAGCTGCGCGCCTCAACCCCCGTCAGGGCGGGGTCGCGCCAGAAGCGGACGTCGGCGTTGAGCGGCGCGCCGGACATGCTGCGAACAGGCTGGCGCGGCTAGTTCCAGCCGCCGCCGCGCTTGGAGGTGTAGATCAGGCGGCTGGCGCGCTCGCTCACGGGTGCAAAGTGGCCCTTGCGGCAGTCGTCGGCGCTGCGGCCAACGCTTTCCAGCACCTGTTCCTTGTAAATAAGATTGCCCACGTAGAAAGAGGGGTTGCTTTCGGAGCGGCGCACCTGGCAGACCACGCCCGGCAGGTCGATGGCGCGGTAGCTGGCGTGGTAGAGCCCGTCCGATCCCTTGTGGACCTGCATGTGCTGGCGGCCGCCGATGATGTTGGCGTTCATGCGCTCAACCTGCATGTGGGCGAAATTGGAGAAGCGTTCGTGCTCGCGCGCAAGGTCCTTGTCCATGTACAGGGGCGTGTCCACAGGGGCGGCCGGGGCGGTGGCCTGCGGAGCGGAGGCGTCCTGGTCGCCAAGCGACGCCAGCAGCGGCTGTTGCTGTTCGGATTCGGCGGCGCTGGCTGCGCACGGCAGAATGAGACAGGCGAACAGGGCGAGGGCGGACAGGAAGGCTTTGCGGCGCATGGAGCAATCTCCGGTTAGTCATATGGGGCTGCGAGGCATATTGCCCCGCAGCCCCGGTTAGGTCAAGAGGCTGGATTACAGGTTGCGGATTTCGACGCGGCGGTTCATGTGGCGGCCTTCGTCGGTCTTGTTGTCGAACTTGGGCTCAAGCTTGCCCTTGCCCACAACGGACAGGCGGGAGGCGGAGTAGCCGTGGGCCGACAGCCAATTGGCCACTGAGGCGGCGCGGCGCTCGGAGAGCTTCTGGTTGTAGGGAATGCCGCCGACATTGTCGGTGTGGCCTTCAACCACGAACTTCTGGCAGGAGGATTCCTTGAGGATGGTGAGGGCCTGCTCCAGGGCGGGCTCCATCTCCTTGGTGATCTGGAACTTGTTGAAGTCGAAGTTCAGGTTGCCGAAGGTGATGGTTTCGCACTGGGCCTTGACCGGGGCCATGGCGCGGGCCGGGGCCTCGGTGGGGGCGACTTCGTAGAACACGTCGCGCACGTACTGCTTGAGGGCGGCGTCGTTGCCGAGGGCCTTGGGATCGCCCACGACGGAGCAGCGGCTGATGGCGCGGATCTCGTCGACGACCATCTTGCCGCGGGCGTTGTCGGCGTAGCTCACCACGTGGATGCACAGGTTGGGGTGCTTGGCGTACAGGGCCTTGGCCTCGGCCACGGGGTCGGAGCCATAGTTGGAGTCGCCGTCGGTGAAGATGATCAGCGCGGTCTTGCCGTGCAGCTGGCTGAGCATGGGATCAAGGTCTTTGATGCCGACGCCCATGGGGGTGTTGCGGCCATAGATGTCATAGTCGGTCTTGATGGGCGCGATGGCGCTTGCGAGCGCGCTCTTGCTGTAAACCGTGGGGGCGAGCAGGATGCCATAGGGCGCAAAGGTGGCCGCGGCGCTCTTGTAGCCCAGGGCGGGAATCTCCGCGTTCATGCGGGAGATGAGCTCCTTGGCGTTTTTAATCTTGACCGTGTTGAGCGACTGGCTCGTCATGGCCATGGAGCCAGAGTAGTCGACGAAGAGAATGAAGTTATCGACCTTGGGCTTCAGGGTTTCCGCCGGGGCCTGGGCGGCCAGCAAAAGCGCCATGAGGGCGGCCAGCATGAGGCCGCCGAGAAATTTTTTGTGCATGCTCATCAACGTGCTCCTTGCTATATGGTGTGTTGGGAGAGGGTGCTTGTACACGTCTTTGCAAACTTTTGGCCTTGGACTACACATTACGTAAAATTTTTTAAATTGGCAACAAAATGCCCCTCCGGCTTCAAACAAGGGCCCCCAGGGGCAAACGGTTGCCAATTGGGGCCGCAGCAGCTAGGATTACGGGTTGCCGTGCGCATGGCCAGCCGCTGCGGCCGGCGGCATGCCCTCCGCATTGCGGGGCAAGCGGGCAAGACGGATTCGGGAATACACCTCAAGGAGCCGACACATGCACATCGTCACTGGCGGCGCGGGGTTCATCGGCAGCGCCATGGTCTGGAAGCTGAACCAGATGGGCGTTGACGACATCCTCGTCGTGGACAACCTCGCCGAAAGCGAGAAGTGGAAGAATCTCGTCAATCTGCGGTACGCGGACTATATGCACCGCGACGAATTTCTGGCGCGCGTCACCGCCGGTGGCGACCCCTTCGGCGTGCGGGCCGTTGTGCATATGGGGGCCTGCTCCAGCACCACCGAGCGGGACGCCGACTTCCTCATGCGCAACAACACCGGCTACACCAAGGCCGTGTGCCATTACGCATTGGCGGCCGGGGCGCGCTTCCTCAACGCCTCCAGCGCGGCCACCTACGGCGGCGGCGAGTTCGGCTTCTCCGACGACCACGCGGGCATGGCCAGGCTCAAACCGCTGAACATGTACGGCTACTCCAAGCAGCTCTTCGACCTTTGGGCCGCGCGCGCGGGCGTGCTGGACAAGGTCGCCTGCATCAAGTTCTTCAACGTCTTCGGCCCCAACGAATACCACAAGGGCGACATGAAGAGCGTCATCTGCAAGGCCCACAAGCAGATCCGCGAGGAAGGCCTCATGCGCCTGTTCCGCTCCCACCGGGCGGACTACCCCGACGGCGGCCAGATGCGCGACTTCGTGTACGTGAAGGATTGCGTGAACATCTTGTGGTGGCTTCTTGAGCACCCGGAGGCCTGCGGTCTCATCAACGTTGGCACTGGAATTGCTCGTACCTGGAACGACTTGGCCGGAGCGGTGTTCGCGGCCATGGGGCTGCCCCCGCGCATCGAGTACATCGACATGCCCGAGGTCATCCGCGACAAGTATCAGTACCTGACCCGCGCGGAGATGGGAAAGCTCCGGGCCTTTGGGTACACGGCGCCGTTCATGAGTCTTGAGGACGCGGTGCGCGACTACGTGACCAATTATCTGGCCAAGGACGATCCGTATCTGGACTCCCGCGAGCTGTAGAAAGAGCAAGGAAGGTCGGTGGGTTGAATTGTAGACGGCGCGCAGTTATCCTGAGCCTGGGGCTGTTTTGCGGCCTTTTGGCCGGGCCCGCACTGGCGGCCGTCGGCGAAGTGAGCGTCGACGGTCCCGAAGTGCGTCTGCCGGTGACGCCGCCCCCGGCGGCCCCGAAAGCCGCCTCCGTGCGCGAGGTGCGGGTGGACATTTCGCCCAAGCCGGTGCCCCCCGCGCCCAATTTCGCCCAAAGCGTCGAGATTCCGTCACCCTTCAACGTTCCCAAGCCCGTCTTTTCGGAAAAGGACCTGCTGACCCCGAGCGCGCCGGTGCCCGCGCCGCCGGTGTTCCCCGGCTATTCCTCGGACGGCCCCTCGCTGCGCCTGCCCGTCGTCCCGCCGAAGGCCGGGGCCAAGGCCGGCGGCCAGACTGGCCAGCCCGCACAGACCGGCATGGCCCTGGGCGGCGCCCCCGGCGACGAGCCCTGGCACCTCGCGGCCGACCGCATTGTGGGCCAGCATGGCAGCGAGTTCATCGAGGCCGTGGGCGGCGCCACCATGGTGCGCGGCCTCAACAGCCTCAAGGCCGATTTCATCCGCTACTATCAGGCCAGCCGCTGGGTCATTCTGCGCGGCAACGTGCGCGTGTTCTGGGACGGCGACGTGGTGCAGGCCGACGAGGCCGAGTTCGACCTGGCGAGCATGCAGGGTTGGCTCAAGCACGGCAACGTGTACGTGGGCAAGTCCAACGTGCATGTGCAGACCGAGTTCGCCCGGCGCTACGGCGTGTCCAACTATCGGTTCGAGAACGCCAAGTTCTCCGCCTGCGACGGCGAAACCCCCGCCTGGTCCTTCTCCGCCAAAGAGGGCGACATCGACCTTGAGGGCCGCACCAAGTTGTACAACTCGACCTTCAATATTTTGAACCAGCCCGTGGCCTATGTGCCCTATCTCTCGCTGCCGGGCAACGGCCGGCGGCAAAGCGGCCTGCTCGCGCCGGAGATGTCCCAGAGCAGCCTGCGCGGCTTTTCCTACAATCAGCCGTACTACTGGGTCATCGACGACGAACGCGACATGACCTTTTTTGAGAACGCCATGAGCCGCCGCGGCGTCATGCAGGGCTTCGAGTACCGCCACGCCGAGAACTCGCGCACCAAGGGCGACTGGCGGCTGGACTTCCTGAACGACAAGATGTCCGCCAACAAGCTGTACGCCGACAACAGCGACCTGCGCACCGATGGCCTGACGCGCTCAAACAGCAACCGGTGGTGGCTGCGCAGCAAGTACGACGGTTTTCTGATCGACCCGGCCTGGAATCTCAAGTTGGACCTGGACCTAGTGAGCGACCAGAACTATCTGCACGAGTTTCAGAGCGGCTCTTCCGGCTACGACAGCAGCAACCAGAATTTTCTGAACCAGTTTGGCCGCAGCCTCGACGTGGCCGACTCGCTCACGCGCACCAGCACGGCGTACGCCTCGCGCAGTTGGGAA
Source organism: Desulfovibrionaceae bacterium CG1_02_65_16 (assembly GCA_001871085.1). Classification (GTDB taxonomy): domain Bacteria; phylum Desulfobacterota; class Desulfovibrionia; order Desulfovibrionales; family Desulfovibrionaceae; genus Humidesulfovibrio. The sequence continues at coordinate 1,825 of MNUQ01000057.1, read as the reverse complement.
AAGTTCGGCGTGACGGCCAAAGTGGCCTGGACCGAGAACCTGGCCTACATGAACGGCAACAACTTTCAGTCCAAGGACCCCACGACCCAGAGCCTGCCGGAGATCAACGCCTTCGCCTTCAAGGACACGCTGCCCGGCACGCCGTTCGACATCGAGGCCACGAGCCGGTTCAATTATTTCTGGCGGCAGTATGGCACGCGCGGCGTGCGTACGGACGTGCATCCCGTGTTGAGTCTGCCGCTGTCCCTGGGGCCGGTGACGCTGATCCCCACCGCCGGCGTGCGCAACACGGCCTACACCGTGGGCGGCTACACCAACGAGCCCGCCACCACCACCACAAATAAAACTCCGGCGCGCACCATGTTCGAGCTTGGGTTCACCAGTTTCACGGAATTTTCCCGTGTGTTCCAGCTGAACAACGCGCCCCTGCCTGCCCTGCCGGGGAACGTCGGCAAGAGCCAGTGGGGCGCCATCCGCCACAGCGTGGAGCCCCGCCTGGACTTCTCCTACGTGCCGGTGCCCCAGTCGCAGGAACGTTTGCCGGAGTTCGACAGCCTCGACCGGCTGACCCGGCAGAACACCATCACCTACTCGCTCACCAACGTGTTCGACCGCAAGCGTACGCGGGTCGTTGCTGCTTCCGGTGCGCCAGGCAGCAACACCACGGTGCCGACAGCCGCCACCGACTACCTGGACTTCCTGCGGGTGCGTCTGGAGCAGTCCTACAATCGCGACGAGGCCTCCCGCACGGAGGACCTCTCCACCTACCAGCGCCGTCCCTTCTCGGACGTGCTGCTGGAGACTTCGGTGCAGCCGGAGAAATTCCTCACCCTGACCTCCAAAACCTACTATTCGCCCTATTTGAACCGCGCCACGGAGCATGAGCACTCCCTGACGCTGACCAAGGAGACACTGGGCGAGCTGCGTTTCGCCCACGATTACCAGCACCCGGTGGATGAATACACCCGCCACATCACCGGCGATGTGCAGGTGCTGACCCTTGGCGCGGACTACCAGATCACCCGGAACCTCAAGCTCGTCAGCAACTACCGCATGGACATCGCCGGCCACTCCGACCTGGAGAAGAACGTGGGCTTCGTCTGGCACGACCAGTGCTACGAGCTCCAGCTTAAGTACATCAGCAAGCCCACCGACTCCGCCGTGGAGTTCCAGTTCAAGCTGCTTGATTTCGGCAAGCCCTAAGGGCATCCTTCGGCGCATGCAGCGCCGACACATCATTCTTTTGCCAGAGACCCTGCGCAACCAGATCGCCGCCGGCGAGGTGGTGGAGCGCCCGGCCAGCGTCCTCAAGGAGCTGGTGGAGAACAGCCTCGACGCCGGCGCCGCGCGCGTCGACGTGGTGCTGGAGGGCGGCGGCGTGGCCCGCATGAGCGTCGCCGACGACGGCGACGGCATCCCCGCAGGCGAACTGGCCCTGGCCGTCACCCGGCACGCCACGAGCAAACTCGCCAGCGCGGCGGACCTTTTCGCCGTCACCAGCTTCGGCTTTCGGGGCGAGGCGTTGCCCAGCATCGCCTCGGTGTCGCACCTTATCCTCGCCTCGCGCCTGCGCGCGGCGGAGGGCGGGGCGGAGGGCGAGGGCCGGCCCGAGGCCGCCATGATCGAGGTGGAGCATGGCGAGATTGTGGCCGAGGGGCCGACGGCGCTGGCGGCGGGCACCCGTGTGGACATGCGCCGGCTTTTCGCCAGCACGCCCGCCCGGCTTAAATTTCTGCGCACCGAGGCCACCGAGGCCAAGCGCTGCCAGGAGGCCCTGGTGCGCATGGCGCTGGCCCGGCCGGACGTGGCCTTCTCCCTCACCAGC
>MNUQ01000074.1:14203-19088 GCA_001871085.1 Desulfovibrionaceae bacterium CG1_02_65_16 | reverse complement strand
GCGCGCGAAAACGCGCCCGGGACCTTGTCGCTTGAGCGGCCATAACCATGCGCGGCGCCATGCCGGGCGCATCATGGATTCTTGAACGGCGCGTGGTTGCCCCTTCGTCCGCCGCGAAGCCTATGGGCCGGCCTTCCGGTCCATAGGCTTCGCGGATGCGGAGTCCAGAGGGCGCATGCCCTCTGGCGGGGGAGCGGGAAAGAAATATCTTACCCAAAGCGAAACAATCTTTGCCAGCAATTTCTGGCCATTGTCGCTTTGGGAGTCGCCAGGCACGGCCTGACCCCCCAAAAACTCCTGGCATCATGAAAAGACGAAGCCGCAAGGTGTTCTTATGAAAACTACACACCCATTCACTCCCACGGCGTCACAGGCATATATCTACATCAGACTCTCGTCGCAAGCGCAAGCGTGGGGCGACGGTGAACGTCGGCAGCATGACGCTGCTCTGCGGTTCGTCGAAACCCACGGCTTGCGCCTGACGGAAACGCTGCAGGACATCGGCGTCTCGGCATTCCGTGGCGACAACGCATCGACCGGCTCGCTCGGCAGCTTCCTCAAGCGAGCCGAGAACGGCGAGATTCCGCCTGGCTCCATGCTGGTCGTCGAATCCCTTGACCGACTCACGCGAAACTGCGTGAACCCGGCCTTGAAGCTCCTGCTCGACATCACGCAGCTCGGGATCAAGATCGGCCTTACGGCACAAAACGTCATCCTGGACCTCGCCTCGTACGCCGCGTTCTTCCCCATCCTCGCCGACATGATGCGCTCGAACAGCGAGAGCGAGCACAAGTCCTTCAGATCGCGCGCGAATTGGGAAACAAAACGCAAAAATGCGAAAGACGGCGTCGTCGTGACAAGCCAGGTCCCGCGCTGGCTTGAGGTGCGTGACAGCAAGATTCACGTGCTCAAAGAACGTGCGCAGCTCGTCCGTCGCATCTTCGACATGTACGTGAACGGATACGGACGCGGTGTCATCGCGAACACGCTTATCAAGGAGGGCACCCCGGCGTGGAACACACGGAAGCCCGTGTGGCACAGAAGCTACAGAGAGAAGCTTCTGTGTAACCGTGCGGTTGTCGGCGACTACATCGCGGAGTTCAAGACCGAGGGAGGCGGCATGGGGCAAGAAGTCATCGCCGGATACTACCCCGAGATCGTCGACCCTGCGTTGTTTGAAAGGGTCCAAGACATGGCCTTTCTCCGCCGGAAAGGCCAGCGGGGCAGAAAGGGCAAGAAGTACGCGAATCTCTTTCAGAAGCTTGCGCGTTGCTCGGTGTGCGGCGGGACCATGACGTGTGCCTCACCTTGGATGCCAACGCCCAAAGCCACACCCACCGAAAGGGACATGGCCAGGGCGGAAACGTCGTTTTGTGGGGCGGGGTGCCTGCGCTTCATGCCACCGGTTCTACGGTGGCCGGCGGGGAGGAGACAAGAGGAAGGGGCACGGTACGACGCGCGGTCTCGCGGTCAAGGTCGCGCCCTGCGCTTCCTGTGACCGCGCGCCCTTGCGCGCCGTGAAACCAGCGTGTGCGACGGCGAGAGGGTGCGTCGACTTTCGCTCTGGCTCGGGGGTGCTGTGCTAGATGCTCTGTGAAGTGCTCAAAGAGAACTCTCTATCCTAGCCAGGCACCATTTGAATTACTTCAGAGCATGCACACCACACTGCTCGTATCTGATTCAAGGTACCATGACCTCAATGCCTCCTTGAGTACATATGATTTGTTGACAATACTTGGTTATTCCGGTTCAAGTACGTAATGCGAAGATTTAAGGTCTTTCATGCCATGATGCTATGCTCAACGGGAGTGCAGAGGGGAAAGTTCTGCCAGGTCGCCACGTTTTCCCTTTTGTCCCTCGTCGTGGTGGCGGCTTGCCTAGCGGCCTACCCGCATGTTCGCCGAGGACCGCTCTTGGTGGCTGCCTCGGAGCGCTTGCTGGCACAGGGAAAGGAGTCCGAGGCCCTGGCCGCCCTGCGCGAGGCCCTGCGCCTGGGCGGTGTGCCCATCGGCGGCGCAGGGACAATGCTCGAAACCGCGCTCAAGGCTGGAGAGGCCAGCATTTCCCGCGACTTGGCCCAATTGCTCATGGGCAAGGGTCGGTCCCTGGCCTCTGGACAAGTGGGCAGGGCCGCTGGACTGCTGGATGCCTCAGGCGACGCGTCCGGGGCTTTGGAGCTTTTGGAGCAGCGCCGGGCCATGGGGCCGCTGGACACGCCGGAAAACCTGCATCTGGGTGACCTGCTGCGCCGTCAGGGGAAATACGACGCTGCCCTGGCCCTATACGGCGAGGTGCTCCAAAAAGAGCCGGGCAACACGGCAGCGGCAGCGGATCGCGCCGAGACGTTCATTTGGATGGGCCGCCACGCCGAGGCCGAGAAGGCCGTGCAGGAGCTTCTTGCCCGCAGCCCTGGTTCACGCGCGGCGCGGCTTGTGCTGGCCCGGGCCATGGCCGCTGGCGGAAACGTGGAAGGCGCCATTGCCGAGTACCAGAGAATCCTGGGGGAGAATCCGTGAGCATCGCCCATCGTGCCTGCCTCGCCAGCGTCTTGCTGGCTCTGCTGCTTTGCTCGACGCCTGCGGCGCTTTTCGCGCAGACGCAGATTCAGGCCGCCGAGCCCGGCCTGCCGCCAGCCCGCGATGACACGCCTGACTGGCAGACCCGCCTCGAGTTGGCCCGATTGCTCACGCAGTCCGGCCGCCACGCCGAGTCTGTGGAGCAGTATCGCAAGGTCCTGCGCGACAAGCCGGGCGAGGCCCAGGCGCGCACCGGGCTGGCCCGCGCCCTGTTCTGGAGCGGCAAGCCGAACGAGGCCGCTGCCGAACTGGCCAAAGCCCCGGCCGCGTCCCTCACCGCCGAGGACCGGCTGCTCCAGGCGGAATTGCACTTGGCTGCGGGACGCCACGACGAGGCCATTGCCGCGCTACGCGCGTACCTCGCCCTGCGCCCGGCCGACGTGAAGGCGCGCCTTAAGCTGGCCGACGCCCTGTCCTGGCGCAAGCGTCTGGACGAGTCTCTGGCCGAGTACGAGAAAGTTCTGGAGGCCGCGCCCGACGACCAGCAGGTGCGCCGCCGCTACGCGCGTGTGCTCTCCTGGGCCGGCCGCAACGACGACGCAATCCGGGAGCTGAGAAAGAGCCTTGGAAACTAGGCGCGCCATATCTTTTCTGGCCCGGGCCGCGCTCTGCGCGCTGGTCCTGTTCCCTGTGGCGGCCTTGAGCGCGCCAGGGAGCCTTGTGCCGTTCGCCGAGCGCATCTCCGACGCCGAAGCCCGCCTTGAGCTTGCGCGCCTGCTGTCCATTTCCGAGTCTGGCCGTGCCGAGGCTTTGGAACTTCTGCAGGCGCAACTGCGCCAGTCGCCGGAGGACGTGGCGGCGCGCTTGACCCTGGCCGAGCTGTTCGCTCGGTCCGGCCGCCTGGCCGAGGTCGAAGAGGCCCTGCGCGCCCTGACGGCCAAAGCCCTGGCCCTGCCGGAAACCCAGGAACGCATTGGCGATGCCTATTTCTCCGCCGGGCGCATGCCCGAGGCCGCGCGCCACTTCCAAAGCGCCCTTGCGGGCGGCCGTCCGGTGCTGCGCAAGCTGGCCCAAGCCCTGGCCTGGAGCGGCGACACCAATCAGGCCCGCCCCATGCTGGAGAAGCTTCTGGCCGAGAATCCTGCCGACCGCGAGGTGGCCTTGCTTGTGGTGCGCCTTCGCCTTGCCGCTGGCGATGCCAGCGGGGCTGCGGCCCTGGCGCGCCAGTTGGCCCAAGCTGCGCCGAACAACCCAGAGGCTTTGGCCGAACTGGCCGATGTGGAGGCAGCCCTGGGCCATGCGGCCCGGGCGCGCGAACTGTACGAGAAGGCGCTCGCCCTGCCGGAAGGGACCGAACTGCTGCCGCGCTATGCCCAGACTATGCAACTTTGGGGGGCCTTCGGACGTGCCATCGCCATCCAGCGCCAGCAGATCGCCCAGGGCAGAGCCGAGGCGCGCTTGCCCCTGGCCCTGGCGTACATCGCCGCCCAGCGCGGGGCCGAGGCCGAAGGCCTGTTGCGCGGGCTCCTGCGCGAAGGCATCGCCCCGCAAGCGAGGCTTGCCCTGGCGCGGCTCAAGTTGGAGCAGGAGGAGCCGGGCGCGGCCCTTGAGGCGCTTAAGCCGCTCCTGGTGATGAGCGCTCCCACGGAACTCACTGTTGAGCAAGCCCGCGAGGCTGTGGTCCTGGCTGCATTGGCGCACAAGAAACGCGGCGCGCCGCAGGACGGGCTGGCCCTCTTGTCGCGCCTGCCGTCAGGCGTCGAGCCCGCGCTGCGCGCGCGGCTGCTCATGGCGGCGGGCAGGAAAGAAGAGGCCCGGGCGCTGCTCACCACAGCGCGCAGCACGACCCCAAAGGACATAGATATTTCTTTCCTGGCCTTGGGCGAGCAGGCCGCAGCTCCGGATCAGCTGGCCGCTCTGGCCGCGCCTGGCGCACGCACCCCGGCGGAGCTCACCGCCTGGGCTGCGCTGTTGGCCAAGTCCGGCCAGCGCGCGGCCAGCCTGCGTTGCCTGCGTGCGGCTCTTGCCGCCGATGCCATGTATTTCCCCGCACGCATGGCGCTCGCCGAAACCCTGGCCGCCGACCGGCAGTACACCTCCGCCCTCGCTGAGCTGGACAGGCTGGCCGCAGCGTTCCCGGACTCCTCCAAGGTGCTCTTGACCCGCGCCCGCGTGCTGTCTTGGGACAAGCGCTACGCCGAGGCCCAGACCGCCTATGCACAGCTCGCCACAGCCGACCCGACTGACCCCGTGCCTGTGCGCGAGGCCGCACGCGTGCACTTCTGGGCCAAGGAGCGCGGCCAGGCGCTTGCCACCTACGCAAGCCTTCTTGCGCCACCGGTGGACGCCAGCCTGGCCGGGGAACTGGG
>MNUQ01000074.1:5994-14192 GCA_001871085.1 Desulfovibrionaceae bacterium CG1_02_65_16 | reverse complement strand
ACGCCCCACTGGGCGACATCGCCGCGAGCCTGTCCCAGGCTGCGACCCAAAACTCCCAGTATCGCCGCTACGAACGGCTGAGTCTGGGCCAGGAGCACAGCATTTCCCCGGAATCAGCGCCTGCGGTCAGCCGCGCCCTGGACGACCTGCTGCCCGCCTACCGCATCCAGAAGGGCGCGGCGCTTGAGGCCGAGGCCAAGAATCTGTCCTTTGACCGGCGTTTCAGCCGGTCCCTGCCCGTGTACGGAGAATTGCTGGCCTTTGAGCCCGGCAATCAGGAAGCCCGCTTCGACCAGGGGCAGGCCGCCTGCGCGCTTGGTCTGTGCAGCCAGGAGCGGCAGGCCTACGCGCGGTTGCTTGAAATCGACCCCATGAACTCGCTGGCGGGCGCGGCCCAGGAGCGCCTGGAGCGCCGCACCGCGCCTGCGCTCTCCCTGCGCCACAACATCTGGCACGAGGAGGGCCGGGGCAGCCTTGCGCGCATTCTGCGCCAGCGCACCGACCTGGGGGCCTCCGCCTCCCTGGCCGACGACCACCGCCTGAGCCTGACCCAGCACCGCTGGTACGAGAGCCCACGCGGCACGCGATCCTACGAGGCCCTGGGCCAGACCCTGGCCTGGGAGGGCGTGTTCAGCTCCTCCTTGCGCGCTGCGGCCGCCTGGACCAACAAGCGCTACACCATGGGCGACCTGGACAACGTGGACACAGGCCGGGTCCGCCTGGAGTTCAACATGGACGATGCGGCACGCCTGGGACTGGGCTATGAGCGCGTGGAGGAGTTGGCCAACCACTTCGCCTTGAGCCAGGCTTCCCTGTCCGACAACCTCTTCGCGGACCTGCTGCTCACTCCGGTGCGGGACTGGGAGATTGCGGCCGAGTTGCGCGGCAAAAACTACAGCGACGGCAACCTGGCCGACATGCAGAAGCTCTCGGTAAGCTACAGCCTTACGGACCACCCGCGTCAGCTCAAGGCCACCCTGTCCGGAGAGAGGCGCAACACCCAGAAGAAGAGCGAGGAGCTTTACGCCGGGGCCACGCTGGTGGACATCCGCCGCCCGTACTGGACGCCGCAGGACTACACGGCTGGGGCTTTTATGCTGGAATGGCGGCACGACCTCGCGAAGCTTGAATTTTGCGGCGCGCCCCAGCACTGGTATGCGCTGCGCGCCGCTACGGGCACGGACTCGGAGAACAACCCATCGGTGCGCTTCGAAGCCGAGTGGAAGTACGAGTTCGCCCAGCGCTGGCTGCTGGAGGCCAAGGGCCTGGTGCACCGTTCACCCCAGTGGGACGCGGATGGCCTGTGGCTGGGGCTGGGCCTGGGATTTTAGGGGGCGTCATGGCGAACATAAAGCGCACGAAAATCTTCACCCTGGCCCTGGCGGCGGCCATGCTGTCGATTTTTCTCTACCTCATGGCGCGCACAACGCTTTTCGTCATCTCCGCCCAGCTCTGGCAGGAAATCGCCGTGGGCGGCCTGTTGCTCCTGGCAGAGGGCTTCACCATGCTTCACGCCTTCGGCTACTTCCTGAACATCTACCATGGCCTTGCCGCTGCGGATGCTCCGCGCATCACCCGCGACACAGTGCCCGAGCTGGAGACCTACCCGCCCGTGGCCATTGTTGTGGCCTCGTACAAGGAGCCGCTGGACGTCCTGGAGGACACCCTCACCTGCTTCTACAACCTCACCTATCCGAACAAGCACATCTACTTTCTGGATGACACCCGCTACGACAAGCCCGGCGAGGATCCCAGGCAGATGGCCGAGTACCGGGCCAGCATCGACGAACTGTGCCAGCGCATTGGCGTGAACCTCTTCCGCCGCCCCTGGCGCGGGGCCAAGGCGGGCATGATTAACGATTTTCTGGACCATCTGGAAGGCAAACCAGTGGCCGAGGCCGTGCTCACTTCCTTCGAGGAGCGGGCCGGGAACCCGGAGGAGGAGGCAGAGCGCTACGTCATCGTCTTTGACGCGGACATGAATCCCCTGCCGGACTTTGTGGAGCCGCTGGTGGCCTTCATGGAGAAGTATCCCAAGCTGGCCTTCATCCAAACGCCGCAGTACTACTCCAACTTCGAAGCCAATCTTGTGGCCAAGGCCGCAGGACTCCAGCAGGCGGTTTTCTACGAGTATATATGCGAGGGCAAGAGCGCCCAGGACGCCATGTTCTGCTGCGGCACCAATGTCATCCTGCGGCGGCAAGCCCTGCTCGATGTGGGCGGTTTTGACGAGACCTCGGTCACCGAGGACTTCGCCACCTCCCTGCGCTTCCACATCGGCGGCTGGAGCAGCGCCTACCTGAACAAGGTCTGCGCCTTCGGCATGGGGCCGGAGGACCTGGGCGGCTACTTCAAGCAGCAGTTCCGCTGGGCGCTGGGTACTGTGGGCCTCTTGCGCTCCATTGGCCGCGAATTCCTGCGCGGGCCTTCGCGCCTGCCTGCGGCCAAGTGGTGGGAGTATTTTCTCTCCGGCACGCACTACTTTGTGGGCTGGGTGTTTTTCATCATGGCCATCTGCCCTGTGCTGTACCTGTTCACGGACATGCCCAGCTACTTCGCCCAGCCGGAGCTGTATTTTCTGTTCTTCCTGCCCTACATCATCCTCACCGGGACCATTTTCTTGTACTCCATGAGCCAGCGCAAATACGGCTTCCGCGAGCTTGCACAAGGCATCCTGCTCCAGGCGGTCAGCTTCCCGGTGTACATGAAGGCCTCGCTCTTGGCCCTGCTTGGCGTGCGCGGCAGCTTCGGCATCACGCCCAAGGGTGGCAGCACTTCCCTGCCCATGTACCGGCTTTGGCCCCAACTGGGCCTGGCCCTGGTCTGCCTGGCCGCCTTCACCTGGGGCATGCTGCGCGCCTTTCACGGCGACGGACCGCTTATGGCCCTGCTCACCAACTCGGCCTGGTGCCTGTATCACTTCGGCATCCTGGCGAGCACGCTGCACTTCAATTTTCCGGAGGTGGGCGAATGAGACGCACCGTGCTCGCGGGCCTGCTGCTGCTCTCGCTGTGCGCCTGCGGCTCCAGCGCGCCAATCCCCCGTAGCACCCCGGCCTTTGGCGTGGCCCTGGACGGCTTCCCCGTGACCCCGGCCATGCTCGACGCGGCCAAGGCCTCCACGGGCCTGCCCGTGCGGCTGGCGCTGTTCTACGTTCAGTGGCCGGAGAACGCCGCCGGGCCGTGGGACGCGGACATGGCCAGCCTGGACGCCAGCCTCAAGGCCGTGCAGGACTCCGGGGCCGTGCCCTGCGTCACCTGGGAACCCATGTGCATCGGCCAGGGCGGAAGCGAGGCGGTCATCCCCGCCGCACACATCCTGGCAGGGAAATACGACGCCTACATTGCGGACTTTGCCCGGCAGGTGCGCGGCTTCGGATCGCCGGTGCTGCTGCGCCTGGCGCACGAGATGAACCTGGCGCGCTACCACTGGGGATCCGATGCCGGCGGCTACGGGCCGGAGAGCCCCAGGCTGTACCAGGCGCTGTTCCGCCATGTGCGGGCCGTATTCCGCGCCCAGGGGGCGCAAAACGCGCTGTTCGTATTTTGCCCCAACGTTGATTCCATCCCTGCCGCTGCCTGGAACAGCGCCAGCGCCTATTACCCCGGCCACGACAGTGTGGATGTGCTGGGCATGGACGGCTACAACTGGGGCACGGCCCACACCAAGGCAACCCACGGCTATGACAGCTCTTTCCGCCAGTTCGCGGAGATCTTCCGTCCGCTTTTTGACGAGCTGCGCACCCTGGCGCCGGGCAAGCCGGTGATGGTCTTCGAAACTGCATCAGCCTCAAACGGGGGCGACAAGGCCCGCTGGGCGGCGGAGGCCTTTGACACGGCTGCGGCCTGGGGGCTGTGGGCCGTGGTCTGGTTCGAGGTGGACAAGGAGTTGGACTGGCCGCTGCAGAAGAACGCCCCGGCGAATCCGGTCCCGAGCGTGCGACCGCATATTACGGACGATCCGGGCTGGCTTGCCAGGCATTTGAGGGTGCGGCCATGACCGAGACGCAGCGGCGCGAGAAACGACTGGATGTGGATTCCGTGGTGCTGCCCTTTCTGGGCTCGCGCGCGGCGGATTACCAGACCTTCGAGTTTCTGCTCCAGGACGTGAGTCCCGGCGGGGTGGGATTGTGCCTGCCGCGCTGGCTCACAGCCCGAGAACTGCTGCGCCAGGGCGAGCGGGTGCATCTGCATCTGCCCTTTGAACTGGGCGGGCGGATGCTGCAAAGCGGTGTGGTCAGTTGGGTCCGCTGGGACGAGGACGACGAGTCGCAGATGGTCGGAGTGCTGCTCGACGCCATGGCGCCGACGCTCTACCCGGTGTTTCTGTCCATGGCCAGTCAGCAGATTGCCATCGACCTGGCCGGCTTCAACGGCCTGGAGCACATTCTTGCCCGAGTGCTCAAGGACTCGGTGCTGCTCAAGCGCGGCATTCTGGTGTACCTGAAGCATCTCTCGGCATATTTTTCCCGCGTGTGCGACCTGAACCGCTTGGAATATATCATGTTTCGCGAGAGCATCATGGACGAGGTGCGCCAAAACGTTCAGACGCACTTGGACGCCTTGTCGGGCCTGCTGCGCCAGGCCGAGGAGAATGGCGAGGCTGCCCTGGAGCGGCTGGACCTGGATGAACTGCGCCGGGCCATGGACCCGGAGCTCTACATTGACATGTTCAGCGCGGCCCTGGGCGACGAGACCGTGCGGCTGTTCCTCAAGGCGGTCAAGGAATTGGAGCGCAAGCTCTTGTCCAACTACAACACCTGCGTGCTGCTCTACATCAACTCACTTTGATTGCTTCGAAAAAGCCTTGCGCATGACCAGAACGTTGTCCGGGTCTCCGGCTTTGTAGCCCACGCTGTCCACCGCCTTGCGGATGAGGAAGAGACCCATGCCGCCTTCGGGCAGTTCGTTCACGGAGCGGGGCACGGACAGGTCGTTGGCGAGCTTCGTGGTATCTTCCAGCGACGCGCCGCGGTCCTGCACGCAGATGACGAGCCCCGTGTCGTTCACCACCACGTTTACGCGCACCAAGCCATCCGGCTTGCCCTTGTAGGCGTGCTTGATGGCGTTGTTGGCCGCCTCGCACACGGCCAGCTCCAGGGCGTCCACCTCCTCGCCAGAAAACGGCAGTCCCTGGCAGATGCCGCGCACGGCCTGTCCCAGCAGGCGCACCAGCTCAAGGCGGCTGGCAATGCTCAGTTGGATGCCGCCCATCGGCTTATCCCGGCTTCGCGCTGGAGGAGAGCGCGGTCACGGCCTCGACTTCGGTGTCGAAAATGCGGAATACGCCCCGATCCAGCCGGGTGATTGCGAAGAGCTTGCGAACCTTGTCGCCCAGGCAGCACACGACCATCTCGCCATGCCCGCCCAGAGTCTTCATGCTCGACATGAGCGAGGCCAGACCGCTGGAGTCCATGAAGTCCACTTTTTCCAGGTTGAGCACAAACAACGTGCCGCCCTGCTGGATGAGGTCCACCATGTGCCCCTTGAATTGTGGGGCGGCGGCGGCGTCCATGCGCTGGCCCCTTATGCTTACCACCGTAATGTCTTGCTCGGTTCTGTTTACAAACTCCATGCCTCCCCCTTGTATTATGTCTTGTTGAAACGCACACAGACGAGTGAGATGTCGTCGTCTGGTGGACGGCCATCGGCATAAGCCTGGAGCTTGCCGGTGACGAGTTGAAGAACCTGCTCCGGTGAAGCGTTGTGTGAATCCTGGAACAGCGTTTCAAGCGCTTCCATGCTGAACTGTGCGCCCTCAGGGTTTTCCAGCTCGGTCACGCCGTCGGTGTACACCAGCAGGGTGTCACCATCGCCTACGTCCACCACGCCTTGAGCGTATGTGTCGCCAAGGCCCATGCCCACGAGGGTGCCGCCTTCCTCAAGGAATTCCACTGCGCCCCCGGCGCGCAGCAGCATGGGCGGCGGATGCCCGGCGTTGCAGTATGTCAGCTTCCCGGAGCGCGGCTCATAGACAAGGTAGAACATGCTGAAAAATTTGTCGAATCTCTCCAATGGAAACGCCGAGTCGAGAAGTCGCAGCACATCATCCGGCCGCCTGGGCATATCTGTCAGCTTGTCCATCAGCACATCGCCGGAGGGCGAAAGTTCTTGGGCCACAGAGACCGACACCAGCGCGGCGGGCACGCCGTGCCCGCTCACATCCACCATGTACAGGCCGGTGTGCTCCGGCCCAAGGCAGACCAGGTTGAAGATGTCACCGCCGATGATGGTGCTGGGCATGAAGCGGAAATCCGCCTCGATGCCCAGGGAGCAAGTGCCCTGCTTGGGCAGCAGGCTGCGCTGAATCTCGGCGGCGGCCTCCATGTCGGCGTCCACGATCTTTTGCCTTGCCGCCAACTCGGCATTTGCGGACTCCAAGGATTCACGTGCGCGCACGCGTTCCGAAACATCGCGCAGGATTCCGGTGAAGATGCGCTCCTCCCCACTTCTGAACTCACTGACAGACAACTCCATCGGAATGACCAAGCCATCCTTGCGCTTGCCCCGCACCTCCCTTCCTCCCAGGCCAAGGATATGAGGTTCCCCGGTGCTGCGGTAGCGCTCAAGGTATCCATCATGGCTGCTGTGGTAGGGTTCAGGCATGAGAATCTTGACGTTCTGCCCCTCAAGCTCTTGGAAACTGTAGCCGAAGGTTTCCTGAGCCGCCTTGTTGGCGCTGCGAATGTGTCCGAACTCACCAACCGTGAGAATGGGGTCCACAGCGGTTTCCAGCACGGCGCTGAGCCGGGCCTTGCTTTCCCGCAGGGCTGCTTCGGCCTTGATCCGTTTGCCGATGTCCATGACTGTGCCGAAGAAGCCTTGCAACTCTCCGGATTCGTCCCGAAAGGCCTTGGCGTTCCCCATGACCCAGGTCACCTTGCCCTCAGGAGTCATGAAGCGATATTCAAGGGCGAACTCGCGCTTGCGCTCCGTGGCCTCCAGCCATTCCGAGAACACGGCCGCAGTGTCCTCGGGATGGATGGAGGCCACCCAACCTCTGCCCAGGGCCTGTTTCAGGTTCATGCCGGCGAACTCTTGCCAGCGCTTGTTCACAAAGAGACAGTTCCCCTCGGCGTCGGTCTCGAAGATGCCCACAGGGCTCAACTCGGCGAGTTTGTGGAACCGCTCTTTGCTGCGGCGCAGGGTTCTCTCGGCTTTCACCCTGTCGGTCATGTCGGTGGCCACGCTCAAGAATCCAATCAATTTGTCGCGTTTGTCGCGCACGGCTGTGACCACCAGCTCAACCGGGACGCGAATTCCGTCCTTGCGCAGGTAGGTCCATTGCCGGGCCTCGAAGTCGCCCCCCCTGACCCGGGCGACGAGCACCTCAAAACCAGAGATGGGCCTCTGCATCTGCTGGGTCATTAGCTTGCCCTGCTCTTCAATTTCCTCATCAAGATGGATTCGACGAACCGGAGTGCCCGCCATCTCTGCCGCCTCGTAGCCCAGAAGGTTCTCCGCGCCCTTATTGAACACAGTCACTTGCCCGTTGGTGTCGGTGGCGATGATGGCTACCCGGTTTGCGGCTTGAACGAGGCCGGCGAGATTCGCAGCGCCCTCCTCCATGCGCTTGCGTTCGGTGATGTCCTGGAAGATGACCACGGCGCCCACGACTTTGCCATTCGAAATCTGCGGGTAAGACCAGTACTCTACGGGGAAGCCGGAGCCATCCGAGCGCCAAAGAAATTCGTCCACAACATGCACCTCCTCGCCACGGAGGAAGGCTGTGAAGATCGGGCAGTCCTTGACAGCGTATGGGCTCCCGTCGGCCATGGTATGGTGGATGAGCGCGTGCATGTTCTTGCCAAGCAGTTCATCAGGGGTGGAATAGCCCAGCGCCCTGAGACAGGCAGGGTTGCAGAAGGTGCATTCGCCTTTCATCCCGATGCCATAGATGGGCTCGCCCGTTGACGAAAGAATCAGTTTTATGCGCTCTTCGCTGGCGCGCAGATCTGCGGTCATCCTGTCGGCGATGGCCGTGGCCTTGCGCTGGGTATCTGAAAGGGAAAGCAGGATGACAGCCAGCAGGATGCTGACGCACACCCCGCCGGCCAGGGTCACCAGGGGCAGGGTGCGGTCGATTGTCGCCTCGAACCCCGGCAGCGAATAGAACCGCATGGTCCACTCGCGGCCGAAGAGTTCTTTCCGCACGAGGCTTGTAAATATTGGCTGGCGGTCACTCGAAGTGGGCGAATA
>MNUQ01000074.1:0-5967 GCA_001871085.1 Desulfovibrionaceae bacterium CG1_02_65_16 | reverse complement strand
ATGAGTGCCGATGCTGTCGGTTCACTGCCGTCATAAATGTCGATCCCAAGATTCGCGAAGCCTCCCGCCAGCACATCCTTCAAGAGATCGTTCGCTCGAAACGCGCCGTAGACGAAACCACGCAACGCCTGCCTGCGGTCGGCGAGAGTATCAAGGTGGCCTTCGGCCCGATACACTGGGGAAAACATCAAGAAGCCAACCTGGGTGTCGATGCTCGCTTCTTGGACCAGGGTTACCTTTCCTGAGATGGTTGGCAATCCGGTATCCCGCGCACCGTCCATGGCCACCCTGCGGGTTGCCTCGCTGTACATGTCGTAGCCAAAGGCGCTCTGGTTCCTCTCGTCAAAAGGTTCCAGAAAACTTATAGGAGTATATATCCGCCGGGTGCCGACCGGCCGGATGTCGTATCCAGCAAATCCTTCGCGCTGGACGGATCGAATATGCGCCTGCTTTGCGTCATCAGTCACGAGTGGCGCATAGCCAAGCCCTTGGATTCCTGGGAAGTTCTGCCGCAGATCCATGGTCGTGCAGAAGTCGCGCCACTGATGGCGGTCGACCCCGCCGCTGGCCTTGATGAAGGCAAGCCCGCCGCGCAAGGCGACTTCATACGTTGCGAGGCGGTCGGCAACGGCGATACGGCACTCCGTGACCTTGACGTCAAATTGTCCCTTGGCGATGTTCTCGGTCAACCGGGTTGTGACCAGCCAGCCCGCAAGCGCCATGCCCAGGCAGGCCAGGGTCATCGCCCCGGCAAGCACTGTACTGCGCATCGGATGGCGCACTTTGCCTGCAAAAGAGGGTGACGATTGCTTGGCATCGTCAGATGGGTCATCTTGCACTGGCGTCATGGGTGAAGCTCCAGATTACATGAATTATTGCTACCAGAATTGACGCACCCTGCAACAGATATTCTGCACGTGAGCATCCAATTGCAAGTAGGGGACGTAATCCGTTGAACTCGGCACCAGCATCAGGTACACGAGTAATGAACCAAGCCCCCCTCCTCCCAAAGCTGGAGCACCTGCCATGCCGCCCAACACGCCTTCATCCCAGTTCCGCCTCTCCACTCAATGGTGGGCGCTCATCAGCATCTTGGTGCTCCTCGGCGCTATCCTCGCATGGAACCGGAATAATGCGAAGCAGGTGATGGAGACCCACGAAAGAGACAGGCTTCTGGCCCAGACGAAGGTTCTCAATTTCATTGTCGCCCAAAACATCAATACTGCAAACTCAATTCTCACCGCCCAGGCGCGCGAGTGGACGGATAATGAGGAGAGCCGCGCCACCAACCAAAGACTCCAGGCGCTGGACAGTGCCTTGGCGGGCATGCGGTCGCTGCTTATTCTAGACAAGAACGGCATTTCACGAGCAGCAAGCCGCAGCGAGCTCATTGGCCGGGATCTCTCAGAGCGGGAATACTATCGGTATTTCAAAGAGAACCTCGTGCGGGACAAGCTTTTCATCAGTCCACCGTTCCGGAGTGTCCTGGGCACCATCGTCATTGTCCTCGCTCGACCGATTTATGACAGCACTGGTGTATTTCGCGGCGTTGTTGCCGCAACGATGGATCCGGACTTCTTCGCCCCCCTGCTCAAGGCCGCACGGTCAACCCCGGACATGCTGACCGCCATTGTCCACGGTGACGGCACGCTCTTTCTTGCCGAACCCGGACGCGTTGGCTCGGTCCTGTTGAATATAAACGAACCGGGGTCAATATTCCGGGCACATTTGGAAAACGGCAAAGAGATAAGCTTGCTCAATGGGCGGCTAGACTCCTCCAGCGAGAAGGGATCCTGGGCCATCTCCTCCGTCACCCCCCCAGATATGGTGTCGATAGGCTCCTTTGTGGTGATTGCAGGGCGAAACCTTGACGCCATTCACATGTCCTGGAGGCGGGATTCGCTCGCCCTGGGGCTGGGCTATCTTGTCGTGACAGCCGCCTCCTGCTTTCTGATGTATTTCTATATGCGGCGAAAGAGAGATTTCGAGCAACAGCTCCAGAAGTCCGCACGAGCACTTGAGGAAAAAGCCCGCTTCGTCCGGTCTGTCACAGATGGCATTCCCGGCATGGTCGGGTATTGGGATGAGAAACTGCGGTGCCAGTTTGCGAATCAGGCCTATCAGGAGTGGTTCGGAAAGAACCCGGAACAGCTTGTTGGGGCTGCCATGCAGGATGTTCTCGGAGAAGAGCTTTTTCAACTGAACGCGCCCTATATCCACGCTGCACTCTGGGGAGAGCCCCAGCTCTTTGAGAGAACGTTGACAAGGGCTGACGGAAGCACCGGCCATACACTTTGCCGCTATGTCCCGGACAAGCAGGGCGACAAGGTTCTGGGATTTTACGTGCTTGTCACTGACATATCGGAATTGAAGCAGACACAAGCGAGGCTGGAATCGCTGGTAGAAGAACTGCACACGCTAGCCGCCAGCGACGGTTTGACGGGGTTGGCAAACAGGCGCCGCTTCTGGGAACAAGCCAAGCTGGAGTTGCTCAGGTCCAGAAGATACGGCTTCGAGCTTTGCCTCGTCATGCTCGACATCGACAAATTCAAGACCATCAACGACGGTTTTGGACACGCAGCCGGAGACGAAGTGCTGCGGCGCTTGGCGAAAGTGATGAAGACGGCCTTGAGGGAGACTGATGTTGCCGGTCGCCTGGGAGGCGAAGAGTTCGGAGTCTTACTGCCCCAGACTGGCGAGACCGAAGCACAGAGCATTGCAGAGCGCCTTCGCCAGGCTGTGATGGCCACCATTGTGACCGTTGAAGACAGTACGATTCGCTTCACCATCAGCCTCGGCTTGGCCTCGGCCTGGAAGAATGAGCATTCTGTGGACGACCTGATGAAAAGGGCCGACATGGCCTTGTACCGAGCGAAGGAAACAGGCCGTAATCGAGTCTGTCTGGCGGCGGAGAACGACTGAGGAATATTCGCCGCAGTTCTCTTCTTGTGTACGCCAATAGGGGGCGGCTTTTTGTCCTGCGCCCCGCTGGCAACATTCAGCTGGCGCGCCCTGGGCAGGGAATGCTGGGACAACCGATTTTGGGTGGTACCTTTCTCCTCTTGACCGGGGGCAAGGGGCGGAGCCCCTTGATCTCCTCCCCCGCGTTTCCCTCCGCCTCCTCGCCGCGCCGATGACATCCCTTGTTGGATGCGCTAGGGGCAAGGGCATGGCGAAACTGCGCGTGCTGCATGTGATTACGGGCCTGGGGCTTGGCGGAGCGGAATCGTGGCTGGCGCGGCTGTTGTCGCGGCTGCCGGACGAGCGCTTCGAGTGCCGCGTGACGAGTCTGCTGGATCTGTCGGGCGAGGCGGGGACGCTGGCCGAAACGGTGCGCTCGCTTGGCGCGCCAGTATCGAGCCTGGGGCTGCGGCGCGGCTGGGCGGGCCCTGGGGCGTTGTTCGCGCTGGCGGGCCAAATACGCCAGTGGCGGCCGCAGGTTGTGCAAACATGGCTGTACCATGCGGATTTGCTGGGGCTGCTTGCGGCGCGGGCCAGCGGCTGCGGAGCGGCGGTGAGCTGGGGCCTGCGCTGCGCCTACATGGATTTTTCGCGCTACGGAATCGGCACGCGGCTGACGGTGCGGGCATGCGCACGGCTTTCCGCCTGGCCAGAGGCCGTGACGGCGAACTCGCGCGCGGGCGCGGCGCGCCATGTGGCGCTGGGGTACCGGCCACGGCGCCTGGTGGTGCTGGAAAACGGCGTGGATCTCACGCGTTTCCAGCCCGATGCCGAGGCCCGGGCGCGACTGCGCGCGCAGTGGGGCGTGGCGGAGCAAACACCGGTCATCGGGCTGCTGGCGCGGGTGGACCCCATGAAGGGGCACGAGACATTCTGCCGGGCTGGCGCGCTGCTGCGGCGGCGCTGCCCGGACGCGCGGCTGGTCTTATGCGGCGCGGGCACGGAAGCGGGCCCGGAGGACGACGCGACGGCGTTGGACCGGCTCATCGCGGATCTCGGCCTGGAGGCGGCGGTCATACGTTTGGGCCGGCGCGACGATCCCGAGGCGGTGCTGACGGCGCTGGACGTGCTGGCGCTGGCCTCGCGGGGCGAGGGGTTCCCGAACGTGGTGGCGGAGGCGCTGGCCTGCGGCACGCCGGTGGCCGGGCTGGACGCCGGCGACGCGCGCGCGCTGGCCGGGGCTGGCGGAGTTTTTGCCGCGCCGGAGGCCACGCTTTCGGACGAGGTGACGCGGGCCGGGGCGCTGGCGGACCGGCTGCAGGCGGTGCTGGACTTGCCGCGCGCGGCGCGGGTGGAGATGGGGGCCAAAGGGCGAACGCATGTGATGGGGCTGTACGGCCTCGACGCGGCGACGGCGCGCTGGGCCGCGCACTTCGAATCGCTGGTTCCCAGAATCTAGATGCTTACCGATAGATATAAGACATATTGAATTATTTGAACTTTAAAGCATCGATAGCTTATCTTAACTGGCTGAACTGCCCGGCGTTTGCGTGGGTTTGAAGCGATACCCCACCCCGCGCACGGTCTCGATCCAGTCGGCGTAGGGGCCAAGCTTGCCGCGCAGACGGCGCATGTGCGTATCCACCGTGCGCGAGGTGCCCTCGAAATCCGTGTCCCACACAGTGTCGAGCAGGCGCTCCCGCGGGAGCACGCGGCCCTTGGAGGCCACCAGCTCCTTCAGAATCTTGTGCTCCGTGGCCGTCAGCCCGGCATCCTCGCCGTCCACCAGCACGGTGTGCGCCTCAAAATCAATGACCAGACCGCCCTCGCGGAAGCCCTCGGCCTCGCTCTCGTGCGGGCCCGCCCGGCGCAGCACGGCCTTGACGCGCAGCAGCAGCTCGCGCGGACTAAAGGGCTTGGACACGTAGTCCTCCGCGCCAAGCTCCAGGCCCACAATGCGGTCGACCTCATCGCCAAGGGCGGTAAGCATGATGACCGGCACGTGCCGGGTGCGCTGGTCCTGCTTGAGCCGGCGGCACACCTCCAGCCCGTCCAAACCGCCAGGCAGCATCACGTCCAGCAGCACCAAATCCGGCTTGCCGCGCGCGGCCAGCTGCAACCCGGACTCGCCGTCAACGGCGGTGCGCACGAAAAAGCCCGCAGCCTTGAGATGATAGGCAAGCAAATCGCGTGTCTCGGGGTGGTCCTCCACCACAAGGATGTTCTTTTGCGGCACGGGCGCCTCCTCGGTCTGCGGAGTGTAAAGTTGCCGGCCCAATGGGCCGATATCACGAGTGTTGCAGGAACATATCCCCGCGGGTGCGGGCGCGCAAGCCCCGCAGGCGGAGCGCCCGAAGGGCAGACCCGAATGGGCTAGTCCAAATGGGCTAGTCCGAATGGACAGGACGGGCGGGACGAATGCCCCCCCCGGCGCATGCCGCGCATGCCGCGCAGGCCCGCGCAAGAACCGACCGACCACCGGAGAGCGCATGTACTATCATGGATTTCAAAAAAAATTCCCGTCCAGCAGTGCGCCCTGGACTCCGGGCGACGACCAGCTCGTCGGCCTGCTGTTCTCCAAGATCATCAACCGCACGGCGGGGCATGTGGAGGCCGGCCCCCCGGCGCTGGCCGACGAAATGGCCCATAATCTGTTCGCCTTGATGCTTTACATCAGCAAGGATTTCCACTCCTGCTGACCCCCTTCGGCCCCATTCGGGGCTTCATTGGGCGGCCTACCACACGCCACGCCGAAGGCCGCCGCTTTTGCTGCCCCCCTTCGGCCCCATTCGGGGGAGCTCCATTTGAGGGAAGCGAGGCGCGGGAGACGCGCGTGCGCCTGCGGCAGACTTCGTTTTAGGGCGAATCTGGCTGCGGGCTTTAGGCCACGGCGCTGAGCATGGTTCCCGCGCCGCCATCACGCGCGCAGGCGAGATAGGCCGCAATGGCGCGGCGCATGCGCGACACCGGCGCCACGCCGGCGCTTTGCGCCGGGGGCTCCGTCTCTCCATCGCCGGCCGGCTGGCTCGCGGCGATGGATTCCACGGCATCGTCATCTCCAGAATC
>MNUQ01000041.1 GCA_001871085.1 Desulfovibrionaceae bacterium CG1_02_65_16 | reverse complement strand
AAGGGAAAAGGCCTGAGCGCCCCCGCCGCGCAGCAGCGCGTTCAAGTCCGCGAGCTTGCCGCGCTTGCGCTCGTGCCCCATCCACACCGCATCCTGGATGTTGAGGCGGCGCGGGCGGTGGAAAAGGAAAAAGCTGTCGCCCGCCGTTCCGCGATATTTCGCGTTCAACCCCTCAATATGCTCCCTGGCCAAGCGCAACAGCGGTTCGTCCCCGGGCAGGGTTTCTGTCGCCGCATCGCAAAAATCCGTGAGCAGGCCAAAGTGCAGGTGCTTGTCGCGGTTGGCCAGAAAACGCACCTCCAGCGCCTTGACCAGATCCTCAATGCCCTGGGCGCTTGTAAGCATGGAGGGAACCACCACCAGGGTGCGGCACTCCTTGGGGATGCCTTTGGAAAAATCCATGCGTGGCAGGGCTTGCGGCGTGGCCAGCAGGGTCGCAAGCCAGTTCGCCAGCGCCACGGCCAGCTGGCTGGCGCAAAGCAGTGAAAGGCCCCCGAGCAACGCCAGCCGCCAGCCGGACATGCCGTCGCTGGCGGCCTTGCCCGTGAGGCTTCCGGCGAAAACAACCGTCATGAGCAGAATGCCGCCGCAATAGAGCGCAAGTGGATGCCTGCGGCCGAACGCGCGCAAGGACTCGGCGCCGCCGCTGCGCATCTGGGCCGCGCGCTCCAACTGCGCCAAGCCTTCGTCGATGAGAAAAAAGCCCACGTGAGCGGCGCGGTCGCCTGGCCCCGTGCGCGCGAGCGCTTCCTGCGCAAAGCCGATGGCCCTGCGCGCTACCTCGCCCTCGGAAAGCGGGCTGGCTTTGGCGGTGCGCTCCACCACGTGGCGGTAGCGGTCGCGGGTGGTGAAATCCATGGCGTTGTAAATGCCCGCCGGGTCCTCGGCCAGGGTGTGCTCCACAAGGCTCATTGCCTCCACAAAACCGCGCCAGTCCGCAGCGCCAAGCGTTCGCAAGCTGCCGATGCTGTTGCTTATGGAGACCTGGTCGGCCGCCTGCTGCTGATTCTCAGAGCGCACCAGCTCCTCGCTGGTCAGGCCGGACTCGGAAAGCCGCTGTTCGATCCAGGTGAGCGGCAGGGCGAGCGCCGGGCCCTGGCCTTGCAGGCGGCGCGTCAGCTCGGCCACAAAGGAGCTCACCATGGGCGGGTCGGAACGGGCCATGTCGGCGATGGCCAGAATCAGGCTTTGGGGTTCCTTCGCCGCCGTGGTCGTCATCTTGTCAGCCCAGGCTTCCGCCCGGTTGCGGTCGAGGCGGTGTCCCGCGATGCGGGCGGCCATGCGCCGCAGGTTCTCAATGAGCGTGAGGCGCAGCATGATGGGGATGGCCCAAAGCTCGCCGAGCTTAAGCGGGGTCACCGACTGGTAGGCGGCCACGAAGCGGCGCAGGTTTTCCGGGTCCACCCGGCCGTCTCCGTGGGCAATAACCTCCAGGGCGAGGTCGTACACGCGCGGCAGGCCGGCTGAGGCCCCCCGCGCCAGGCGCGGCAACTCCCTGCTGTAGCCCTTGGGCAAATGCCGGCTGGCTGTGCGGACCTGCTCTTCAATAACGTAGAAATTATCCAGCAGCCATTCTCCGGCCGGAGTGATTCTGCGGTCCGCCTTCACGTCCAGGGTCAGCAGCTTGTGGACCTCAAGCAAAAGCGTCTCATTTTCGGCCAAACGCGCAAGCAGGCGGTCACGTGCGCGTCCAGAGCGCAGTTGATGCGCCGCCGCCAGCACCTTGCCGTGCTGCTCCATCTGATCGGCGCTGAAAAGGTCCGAGCGCAGTGGCGGCTCGTCGTGGACGGGCTTCAGAGCATTGCCGTCGCAAAAGAATGCGCGGAGACCTAAATAGATTCCGCAAAAGCCGCTATTTTTCATAGGATATCTTCCCTGCCGCCATGCTCTGGAGGCTCACGACGCCCATTTGAGAACGTCACGGCTGCGGCGGCGATTGGCTGATGATGCCTGGCCCGAAAGCGGATGGCTGCGCAGTCGTGCCAACGTCAGCCGGGCAACGGTGAGGAGAGAGGTGGATCCGGACAGGAGAAAATCCGTGTCGGCCGGGCGGCGTGGCTCGCGAACGCGCTCCGGAAGACGAGAGTGTCCGGGAGATGCCAAGCCATAACACGAATGGAGACGCTTGGCGAGGAAAGTGTGGGAAACTATCTTTTCTGGCCAGACTTTCTGGGAGCCGTCAGCCAGGAACGCTGCATGGAGGTGCGGCACTGCGAATCCGCAATGCAGAAGGCTTCCCAAAGCGGCCCTGTGCAGCGACGACAAGAGTGCAACAGCCGGATGACGTTCATGGCGCTCTGTTTGTGCGGCATTTACGAGGCCGCGACTGGAGCATTGCTGGTTTGCGGCAAAGGGCTAAAGCGGAGAGCCTTGGGTGTTGCGTTTCACCTCTTGGCCGGGTTCCAAGGGGCGGCGACCCTTGATCTTCGCAGCACCTGTCAACCCGCTCTTTTGTTTTTTTCCCCGGCCAACATCATGCCAATTTTACCCGCACTCCCCTGCTATACTGGCGCAATTTGCGCCGGGCCCCCCTCGGGGAATCCATCGTTGGGCTGGACCCGCTGCGGCTCTCGGAATCTCACGACGGGCGCGAGTGGTGGCGACTGGCGTACCTCAAGGGCCGGACGCCCGTTGGCGTAACGAACGGCGACGACTCGTACCTCATGTATTTCGACCACCTGGGCACGCCGCTGGTTCTTGCCACGACAGATGGTCATATTGTACAGACAATATGATACGGCAGCTTCGGCAACCTGTTGCAGGTTCGGGGCGATGCGGTGCGGTTGCCCATCGGCTTCGCGGGCGGGCTCTTTGACGCCGATACCGGCCTGACGCGCTTTGTCTGGCGCGACCCCTTCGGGGTTCGTTCCCGACCCTCAGCGCCAGTTCCATGCGCGCAAAGGGCGGCGACAAGGATTGGTACGGCGACTCGCGTGGATGACCCGGTCAATCGGGTGGACGCGTGGGGGCTGGAGGATTCGCTGTACGATTTTGGAGGTGAAGGGCGCACCCCACTTGACGGCCCGAAGTATGGAAATTTTTGCGGCAAGAATTGGACCGGTGGGTGGAATCCTGTTCAGCATGAAGGAAAGCCGGGGCCACTCGCCTCCGTGGACAGCACTAACGAGAAATGCCGCATCCACGACTTCTGTTACGGTGATTGCGTCAGCCAGAAAACCCCGGACTCTTGCAAAAAAAGGCGCGGCGAGACGCTGGTACGAAACCCTGAATCTCTGCCCGAGGACTCATCTCAGTGGGAGCGGCAGCCGCCTCCAGGCAAGGAAGAGCAGGCAGAGGCCATGCGGGACGGTGCAATATGGTGGTTCAAGCAGTAGGTGCCGGCGAAAGCCCTCGGAATACGGTTCGCCTGATTCTGGGAGGGGCTGCGTTTTTGGCTGCTCTCATCCCAATGCACATGCCCTACCAAGTGTTTGGCCAGGACATGACAGGCATGGCAGGCGCGATTGTAGCGAGGATACCCTGGGCAGCGTGCGTGCTCGTTTCGCTGTGCATGCCGAGAGGCGGGGCGGCGAGACCCTGATGGGTTATACTTTCTGCGCCCCTTGCTTTTCCGAAAGCCCTCGCGCTGGCGAGCGCGTATATCGCCTGGACCATCGGCGGCTTTGTCTAGCATACAGTATCGCCAAGCTCTGGCGCAGAAGCTGCCCAAGCGCTTCGCTGAGCTGCCGACGAAAAAACAGGCGAGCCGCTGAGGTCGGGGAATCCGCCAAATAAAAACGGGGCGAGGAGTTTGCTTGCTCCTCGCCCCGTCGGCGTTAATCGGCACGCCCAGCCGGGTGCTGCAATTTTTCTCTTGACCGGGGGTGCGGCGCCCCCTGGTCCTCTACTTACCGGCTAATCTTCCCTTCAGGCGCAGGCCCACGAGCTTGATGAAGCCCGCGGCGTCGGCCTGATTGTACACCTCGTCCTCCTCAAAGGTGGCGAGGTCCATGCGGTACAGCGAATACGGCGACTTGCGGCCCACGGGGATGCAGTTGCCCTTGTAGAGCTTACAGCGCACGGTGCCGGTGACCGTTTCCTGGGTCTTGTCGACCAGGGCTTGCAGGGCCTCGCGCTCGGGCGCGAACCAGTAGCCGTAGTAGACCATTTCGGCGTAGCGCGGAATGAGCGAGTCGCGCAGGTGCATCACCTCGCGGTCGAGGCACAGGCCCTCCAGGTCGCGCTTGGCGATGTGGATGATGGTGCCGCCGGGGGTCTCGTAAACGCCGCGCGACTTCATGCCCACAAAGCGGTTCTCCACCATGTCCACCCGGCCGATGCCGTGCTTGCCGCCCAGTTCGTTGAGGGTGAGGACCATCTGCGCGGGGGAAAGGGGCTTGCCGTTGAGGGCCACGGCGTTGCCGGCCTCAAAGTCGAGGGTGATCTCCTCGGCCTTGTCCGGGGCGTCCTCAATGGGCGTACAGTAGCGATGGCAGCCCTTGGCCGGTTCGTTCCAGGGGTCCTCCAGCTCGCCGCCCTCAAAGGAGACGTGCAGCAGGTTGGCGTCCTGGCTCCAGGGCTTGGCCTGGGTGACGGGCACGGGGATGCCGTTCTTCTCGGCATAGGCCACGAGATCGGAGCGGGACTTCATGTCCCAGTCGCGCCAGGGGGCGATGGTTTTGAGTTTGGGGTTGAGCGCCATGGCGGCGAGCTCAAAGCGCACCTGGTCGTTGCCCTTGCCGGTGGCGCCGTGGGCCACGGCCTGGGCGCCCTCGGCCTGGGCTATTTCGCACATGCGCTTGGCGATAAGCGGGCGGGCGATGGAGGTGCCGAGCAGGTAGCGGCCCTCGTAAAGCGCGGCGGCACGCAGCATGGGGAACACGAAGTCGCGGGCGTACTCCTCGCGGATGTCCTCGACGTAGGCCTTGGTTGCGCCGGTGGCCAGCGCCTTGGCTTCTACGCCGTCGAGCTCCTCGCCCTGGCCGAGGTCGGCGGTGAAGGTGACCACCTCGCACTTGTAGGTGTTCTTGATCCATTTGAGGATGATGGAGGTGTCCAGGCCGCCGGAATAGGCGAGGACGACTTTTTTGATGTCGCTCATGAGCGCTCTCCCTTGTGGTTACAGGGCCTCGAAGACCCATTCGAGAATGGCTTTCTGCATATGCAGGCGGTTCTCGGCCTCGTCGAAAATCATGTCCGCGTTGTGCTCGAAGACCTCGTCGGTGATCTCCTCGCCACGGTGGGCGGGCAGGCAATGCATGACCTTGCAGCCGGGCTTGGCCAGGCCCATGAGCCGGTCGTCCAGCTGATAGCCTTCAAAGGCGGCCTCGCGCCGCAGCTGCTCGGCCTCCTGGCCCATGCTGGCCCAGACGTCGGTGTTCAGGTAATCCGCGTCCTTGGCGGCCACGGCCGGGTCCTCGGTGAGGGTGACGCGCGCGCCGGCTGCCTTGGCCGCGGCCACGATGTCCGCATCGGGGGTGTAGCCGGCGGGGCAGGCCAGGGTCAGCTCAAAGCCGAAGCGCTGGGCGGCCTCGATCCACGACTGGGCCATGTTGTTGCCGTCGCCGATCCAGCCGACCTTGAGGCCGGGCAGGCCTGGAGTGCGCTCGAACATGGTGAGCACATCGCTCATGACCTGGCAGGGGTGGTGCTGGTCGGTGAGGGCGTTGACCACCGGAATGCTGCCCCACTCCACAAGGGTCTCCAGCTTCTCCTGGCCAAAGGTGCGCACCACCATGGCGTCGGCATAGCGCGAGAGCACGCGCGCGGTGTCCTTAAGAGGCTCGTTGCGGCCTAGCTGCGACTCGTTCGGGGTCAGGAACACGGTCTGCCCGCCCAGCTGGCGCACGGCCACCTCGAAGGAGACGCGGGTGCGCGTGGAGGCCTTCTCAAAGATCAGGATGACGGTTTTGCCATCAAGAAGTTTGGTGCGGACCTTGCCTTCCTTGAGAGCCTTGGCGCGCTTGAGGACCGTTTGCGCGTCCAGCGGCGAAAGGTCGAGGATGTTCAGGAAATGTCTGGGCATGTCGGATTCTCCTCACAAATGACTACCGGGGCGTTGATGCGAAAAAGGTTATTTTGCCCAACGCGGGCCAGGATGTAAAGATGTAATGGAACGCGCTCCAGGTGGAGCGTTACCAGTCGGCATCGCAGCCGCAGGCCCCGCCGCAGCCGCCGCTGCCGTGCACGCTCTCGGCCACGGCCACGGCCATGTCCGTGAGGGCGTCCATTTCCGGGCCATGGTCGTGCCCGGCCAGATGCAGAATGCCGTGTGCCAGCAGCCGCGCCAAGTGGACGCAGGGCTCCTGCCCGTAGAGGAAGGCCTCGCGCGCCAGCGTCTCCACGGAGAGATACAGCGCGCCCAGCTGGCGCGATTCGCCGGGGCTCTGCGGATCGGCCTCGGGAAAGCTCAGGATGTTGGTGGGGCCCTGGCAGCCCAGGTGCCGGGCGTTGAGTTCGGCTATGCCCGCGTCGTCGGTAAGCGTAAGGGAGAGGTGGGCGTTTAAGAGATTCAAAGCCGCCAGCAGCGTCTCCACCAGCGGGGCCAGCTCGCGCCGGGCGAGCGGAAAGCGTGGGTCCAGCGCGGCGGCGGGGACCGCGATGTCCAGGGCGATGGCGGAGCGGCTCACTTGCCTTTGCCCGCGGCTTCGCGCTGGCTGCGCTCGTAGGCCTGCACAATGCGCCCCACCAGCGGATGGCGGATGACGTCCTCTTCGTTGAATTGCACAAAGCGGATGCCGGCCACGCCTTGCAGGATGCGGTGCGCCTCCACCAGCCCGCTGCGCGTCTGCGTGGGCAGGTCAATCTGGGTCACGTCGCCCGTGACCACGCAGCGCGAGCCGAAGCCAAGCCGCGTGAGGAACATCTTCATTTGCTCGGGCGTGGTGTTCTGGGCCTCGTCCAGAATGACGAAGGCGTCGTTGAGCGTGCGGCCGCGCATAAAGGCCAGCGGGGCCACCTCGATGACGCCGGTCTCCAGCATGTCCTGCACGCGGGCGAAGTCGAGCATGTCGTGCAGGGCGTCGTACAACGGGCGCAGGTACGGGTTGACCTTCTCGGCCATGTCGCCGGGGAGGAAACCCAGCTTCTCGCCCGCCTCCACGGCCGGGCGCGCCAGCACAATGCGCTTGACCTCCCTGCGCATGAGAGCGGAGACGGCCAGCGCCACCGCGAGGTACGTCTTGCCCGTGCCCGCGGGACCGATGCCGAACACGAGGTCGTTCTCGCGGATGGCGGCCAGATAATCGCGCTGGCTGATGGTCTTGGGCGCGATGGTTTTCTTGGGCGAGGCCACGTACACCGTGTCCTGAAAGATGCGCCGGATGTCGGACCCGGGCTCGCGCAGCAGAATCCGCCAGGCGCAGTCCACGTCCTGCGGATGCACCTGCCGGCCCTCGCGCAAGAGCCCGTAGAGCTGCGTCAGCGTGCTGGCGCACACCTCCACGAGGTCTTCGGGACCGTGCAGCGTGGCGCTGCCGCCGCGCGTCTCAATGCCCACCCCGCTCTTCTCCGTCAACAGGGCCAGATTGGCCCCCTGCGGCCCAAAAAGCTTGTTGGCCAGATTCGCGTCCTGAAACTCCAGCTTGCGGACCGCCGCGTCCAGTGTGCTCATGCCGTGCGTCTGCCTCCTTGGTCGTGCTCGTCCCCCTGGCTACCGCAATCGCGCGGGGGCCGCAAGGCCGCCTGTTCCCCCAAGCCGGACAATCAAACGGGCAGACGGACAAGCTGCCCGGCAGACGCGCCTGCCCGCTCAGCCATGGTGGTGGGAGCGCCGGCGGGCGTCGATCAGCGCACGTGCCACCAAAAGGAGCAGCAAAACCGCGCTCGCCGTCTCCACCGGGGCCGGCAACGCCTCGCCCACCTGGCCGATGGCGGCGTGGATGTTGATGCCGAGCGCCGTGTACACGCGGTTGGCCAGCAGGCCGAAGACCAGCGAGCAGGCGGCGATAGCCGCAACGTACACGCCGGTGAGCGCCGCGCCGAAGGTGCGCGCCATCACCGTGAGGGTGGTGGCGTTGGTGGCCGGGCCGGAAAGCAGGAACACCAGCGCCGCCCCGGGCGAAAGCCCCTTCACCAGCAGCGAGGCCGCGATGGGTGTGGAGCTGGACGCGCACACGTACAACGGAATGCCCACCACAAGCATGGCCAGCATGGAGCCCAGCTCGCCGCCGGGAATCTCCGCCAGAATGCCCTGCGGCAGCAACACGGAAATGCCTCCGGCCACCAGCACCCCCGCCAACAGCCAGCCGCCCACGTCCGCCAGCATTTCGCCAAAGGCGTCGCCCAGGCCGTCGC
>MNUQ01000162.1 GCA_001871085.1 Desulfovibrionaceae bacterium CG1_02_65_16 | reverse complement strand
ATGTCGAGATTGGCCGGGCCATGCACGCCGCGCACCAGCACCAGCTCAATGTCCGCCGTGCTTGAAGGGCCGGAAATGAGATTCACGCAGGCGGGCGGGCGTCCCCCGGCCTCCAGGCGGTGCAACAGCTCCGGCAGCAGGCCCACATCGGCCAGCAGGGCGGAGCGCGGCGCAAAGATGACGCTGGCCGGCGGCAGAAGCGAGGCCGCGCGATGCCGACCCGGACCGGCCGCCAAAACCATGGTGCCGGAC
The DNA here is from genome assembly GCA_001871085.1 of Desulfovibrionaceae bacterium CG1_02_65_16. Classification (GTDB taxonomy): domain Bacteria; phylum Desulfobacterota; class Desulfovibrionia; order Desulfovibrionales; family Desulfovibrionaceae; genus Humidesulfovibrio. The sequence goes on along the minus strand of MNUQ01000162.1, from coordinate 8,072 downwards.
TCCACCAGCACGCCGTGCGCCAAAGCCAGACCCAGATCCACCCCGCCCAGCTCGCGGCAGGGCGCGGCGTCCACGCGTTCCAGGGCGGCCAGCGCTGTTTCCAGCCCCAGGCCGTCCAGCGCCGCGTCCCAGCGGGTGTAGCTTTTGGCTCCGCGCTCGCGGGCGATGTCCGCCGCGTGGCTTGCGGCCTCGGCCGGATTGCCCGCCAAGCGCAGGCGAACGGAAAGAGGTTCCAAGACTTCGCCCAGGCGCGCCCACATGCCCGGCCAGCCCTGCGCGCTCGCGTCATGGGAGTCCGGCTCGGGCCGGGCGGGCGGCTCGGCCACGGCAAAGGGCGACTCGGCCAGGCCCTGCCGCAGATTGGCCAAAATGATCGCGCGGGCGTTCTTCTCGGCTGCGGCGGACATCACGAACGCTCCTTGTTGGCTTGCGCGGCGCGGCGGCGCGCGCTGAAGGATTTCTTCAATTCCGGCGGACGGCGCGAGGCGACGAACTGCGCCACGCCGGATCCGCCCGCCAAACTGATCAGGCGGGGCAGCTTCTCCAGCTGTGGGTCCACGGCGCGGGCCGCGCCCACGGCCAGACGATAGGCGAGGGGATGCCGGGCCAGCAGCGAATGCGTCCGGCCCGCAAGCGTGCCGCGTCCGCCGGCCGCGCGGGCGCGCAGGGCCAGCAACGCCTTGGGATGATTGATGGAGAGCGGACAGGTGCGGTGACAGGCCCCGCACAGGGTGCAGCCGTAGGGCAGGTCGCGCGTTTGCCCGGCGGGCAGCAGCAGGGTGGACAACAGCGCGCCGATGGGCCCGGGGTAGATCCAGCCGTAGGCGTGGCCGCCAATGGTCTGGTACACGGGGCACACGTTGAGGCAGGCTCCGCAGCGCACGCAGGCCAGCGTCTCGCGCAATTCGGGGTCGGCCAGCACGCGGGAGCGGCCGTTGTCCAGAATGACGAGGTGCGTTTCCCGCGCGCCGTCGGTCTCGCCTTCAAGGCGCGGCCCGGTGAGCACCGAGACATAGGAGGACATGCGCTGGCCCGTGGTGCTGCGGGGCAGCACGCGCAACACGTCGGCCACGGCGTCAAAATCGGCCACGACCTTCTCAATGCTCATGACGGCCACATGCACCGGCGGGCAGGTGGTGCTCATGCGGATGTTGCCCTCGTTTTCCACAAGCACGACGCTGCCGGTCTTGGCCACGGCCATGTTCACGCCGGTTATGCCCATGTCGGCGCTCAAAAACTTCTCGCGCAGGGCGCGGCGCGCCAGCATGGTCAGCTCGGGGATGGCCTCGCCGTGCAGGCCCAGCTTCTCGGCGAAAAGCTTCACCACATCCTCGCGCGATTTGTGTAGCGCGGGCGCAATGATATGTGAAGGCGGCTCGCCGGCCAGCTGCACGATGAACTCGCCGAGGTCGGTCTCCCACACCTCCGCGCCCATGGCCTCCAGGGCGGGGTTGAGGCCGATCTCCTCGGTGATCATGCTTTTGCCCTTGACGATGACCTTGGCGTTGGCGGCCTTGGCGATATCGACCACGATGCTTCGCGCCTGCTCGGCGTCCGCCGCCCAGTGGACGGTGGTGCCGGCGGCGGTGGCGTTGCGCTCCAGCTCCTCCAGCAGGTCCGGCAGGTGCGCAAGGGCGGAGAACCGCGCGGCCCGCGCCCGGGCGAAGTGCTCCTCGCGGTGGGGCAGGGCGTCCATGGAGGCCTGCCGGTTATGCTGAAAATGCCGCGTGGCGTGGTCCAGCACGGCGCGCAGCTTCACGTCGGCGCAAGCGCTCTCGCTCAACCCGCGAAAATTCTTTGTGTTCACTTCCACGACGGCGTCTCCTTGCGCATGCCCGCAGCCAGCACCTGGGCCACGTGCAAGGCGGGCAGAGGCCGGCCAAGCCGCGCCAGCCGCCCGCTGATGTTCATAAGGCAGCTGGGCTCCGCGCTGACGAGCACGTCCGGATCAAGCGCCAGAATCTCGCGGCATTTGTCCTCGGCCAGCGCCTCGGACACGGCGGAGAACTGCAAACTGAACACGCCGCCGAAGCCGCAGCAGCGGTCCGGCCGCTCGGCCTCCAGCAAGGTGAGCCCGCGCACGCCGCGCAGCAGCTCTCTCGGCGCGTCCACGCCGGGCAGGCCCTGCAACTGGCATGAGCCGTGGTAGCACACGCGGATGTCCAGCCGCGCGCCGATATCCGCCCAGCCAGGCAGCCCGACGACGAACGCGCAGAACTCAAACGTCCGCGCGGCCAAGTCCACGGCGCGGGCGTGCTCCGGCTCGCCGGGGGCGAAAAGCTCCGGGTAGGTGTGGACCATCTTCACGCAGGAGCCCGACGGGCAAACCACGGGCCCAGGCTCGGCGAAGACATCCAGATAGCGGGCGGCCAAGCGGCGGGCGTTCTTGATGTCGCCGGTCTTGTAGGCCAACTGGCCGCAACAGGTCTGGCCCGCGGGATGGCGGACCTCCACGTCCAGGCGTTCAAGGACCTCGGCCACGGCCTCGGCGGCCTCGGGCTGGCAGTCCTCCACCAAACAGGGAATGAACAGATGTGCGCGCATGGGCAAGGGGCTTACGCCCAGGCGGCGCGGCTGGCAAGACCAGGGGAGGCGGCAAGGGCGGCCAGCGGGGGCAAGCGGTAGGCCGGGGGCGCCGCCCCTGGACATTGCAACACCCGCCCCCGCCAGAGGGCCCCGCGCTGCTTTCGGCAGCCGCAACATTCATGGAAGCCCGTTCCTCTCATGGCGGACGCCTCCGAACGCCGCACATGGGCCGGGGAGATGGGGCCGCGCGGCCTCAGCACTCGCCCCAGGGCAGCGGGAGGGCCAGCGCCTGCTCCGTCGTGAGCGGCGCGGCAAACAAAAAGCCCTGGCAGCACGTACAGCCCATCTCGCGCAGAATGCGCAGCTGTCCGGGCCGCTCCACGCCCTCGGCCACAACATGCAGGCCGAGAATCTCGGCCATGTTGAGAATGGCGCGCACCACCCCCCGCTGCTGCCGGTTCGTCTCCAGCCGACGCACCAGGGAGATGTCCATTTTGAGGGCGTCCAGCGGCAGCTGGGTCAGCATGGACATGTTGGAGTAGCCGACGCCGAAGTCGTCCATGGAGAAATGCACTCCCTGGGCCTTGAGCCGCTCGATCTTTTCGAACACCATGGCCCCGGCCTTCATCACCAGGGTTTCGGTTATCTCCAGCACCAGACAGTCGCCCGGCAGACCGTGCTTGCGCAGCGCGGCGAACACGTCAGCGGCGATGTCGGATTTCTGGAACTGCGTCGGCGAGACATTGACGCAGACCTTGACGCCCTTGCCGGAAGGGTTGGCCGCGCGCAACCGCGACGCGAAGGCGCACGAAAGGTCCAGCGCCAGCCTGCCCAGCTCCACTATGGCGCCGCAGCGCTCCGCAAGGGGGATGAACACGTCGGGCGTCAGCTGGGTTTGCTCCGGCCGCCGCCAGCGCATGAGCGCCTCAAAGCCGACCAGCGCGGTTTGCGGCCCGGCCGTGACAATGGGCTGGAACAGCATGAAGAACTGCTTGGCGCGGATGGCCCGGGCCATGTCGGCCGCAAGGTCCAGGGCCGCTATTTCCTTATCGCGCAGGCGGGGGGAGAAGTACCGTATGCGCCGCCGCGAATTCTTGGCCTGGCGCATGGCCATGTCGGCGTTGCGCAGCAAATCCGCCGGCGCGGCGTTTTCAACTGCGGAGGTTTCTATGCCGATGGCCACATTGCACCACAGCGTGTGCCCCAGCACGCACAGCCGCGCACGCAGGGCGCTTTGGACGCGCCGCGCCACCTCCGTGGGCTTGACCTCCCCCTCGACCAGCGCGGCGAACTTGTCGCCGCCGATTCTGGCCACGGTATCGGCGTTGCGCACTGTGGCGCTCAGCCGGCGCGCCATCTCCTTGAGCACAAGATCGCCGGTGCTGTGCCCGTATCGGTCGTTGACCGCGCTGAACCCGTCCAGATCTATGGCGATGACGGCGAAGGCGCGGCCCTCTCCGCGCAGCTGGGTCTGGCGGATGGTTTCAATGAACAGGCTTCTGTTGGGCAGCCCGGTCAAAGCATCGTGCATGGAGGTGTGCAGCACGAGGTTTTCCAGGCTGCGCTGCTGCGACAGGCGCTGGCGCAGCAAATGGTTGCGGTGGGCCAGCTCAGAAACCTGATTGGCGAATAGCTGCAACACGCGGCTCAGGCGCTCGAATTCCGCGCGCGAAATCCGCGGAACCTCCTTCACGGCCTGCGCGAAGGCCTCGGGATCCGCGCCGATGGTCCGCGCGTAGCCCAGCAGCTCGTCGGCGGGTATGGATTCGTCGCATACCTGGCCCATGAGCCAGTTGGCCATGTGCCTGCCGCGCACATGAATGGCCGCGCCGGCGTCCAGCAGCCCGCCGGAGGCGCAGCGCCGCACCAGCGGGGCGTTTTTGGCGGCGGCGCCCAGGGCCGCGTCGGAGCGCATGCAGTTGCGCAGGCCGGGCTGGGTGCCCCGGATGAGCTCGCTGCACAGCCGGCAGAAGCCGCTGGGCTTCACCAGCGGCCGCCCCTGCAGGTCCGTGATCACCGAGGCGAGCCCCACCGCCTCGGTGAAGGCATCCTGCATCCGCTGCAATTCCTCAGCCGTGAGGAAGTCCAGCAGCCCCGCCTCCTCGTCCTGGCGACCGTCGGGTGGCCCGAGTGGGTCGGGGGGGCAAGGGGTCTGGGCGCGCTGCGAACCGTGGGGGCGGTCCTGGGCGCACATGTCAGATACCGCCGATGACTTGCCGCTCATCCGTGGAGAGCAGCTTGTCCAGGTCCAGCAGAATGAGCAGCCTGTCCGGCAGCTTGCCCACTCCGCTTATGTATTCGGAATCGATGCCGGAGACGATGGCCGGGGGCGGCTCCACCGTGGCCGCGGGAATGCGCAGCACCTCGGACACCGAGTCCACCACGAAGCCCACGACCATGATCCCCAGTTCAATGACCACGATGCGCGTCTGCTGGTCGTGCGCCCGGGTTTCGAGGCCGAAGCGCCGGCGCAGGTCGATGATGGGGATGACCTTGCCGCGCAGGTTGATGACCCCCTCGACGAATTCCGGCGAGCGGGGCACTTTGGTTATCTCCATGGTGCGGATGATCTCCTGCACCTTCAGTATCTCCAGCCCGAACTCCTCCTCAGCCACCTTGAAGGTGACAAGCTGGAGCAGGGATCCGTCCGTATTCACCGCCGCGTTGTCCATGCCTTGCTCCTTGCGTGGTGCGGACTCAGGCCGCCTTTACGCCCCGGCCCTCGTTCTGCATCGCCTCAATCAGCCCCTTGAGCACCTGCGACTGGTTGGCCAGTTCGGCCACGGCCTGGGCGGCCTGGGTCATGGCCTGGGAGGTCTCGGAGGAAATGGTGTTGACCTCCTCGATGGAGCGGCTGATCTCCTCGCTGGCGGCGGACTGCTCCTCGCTGGCCGTGGCGATGGAGCGCACCTGGTCCGAGGAATTCTCCACCAGGCCGACAATCTCGCGCAGGGCCTCGCCGGACTTCTTGGAAAGGTCCGTGGCCCGGTTCACCACCTGGGCGGCATGGTCGAAATTGGCGATGTTCTTGGCCGTGCCGGTCTGAATGCCGGCGATGGACTCGCCCACCTCGCGGGTGGCGGTCATGGTCTTTTCGGCCAGCTTGCGCACCTCGTCGGCCACGACGGCGAAGCCGCGCCCGGCGTCGCCCGCGCGCGCGGCCTCAATGGCGGCGTTGAGGGCGAGGAGGTTGGTCTGGTCGGCGATGTCGGAAATGACGTTCATGATCTGGCCGATGCCGTCGGCCTGCTTGCCCAGGGCGGTCATGTCCTCCTTGAGCGCCAGGGTCTGCCGGTGCACCTCGTCGATGCTCTGCACCGCCTCGTCGACGACGCCGGCGCCAGTGGTGGCCTTGCCGCGCGCCTCGTCCGAGGTCTCCGCCGCCTTGCTGGCGTTGCGGGCAACCTCCACCACGGTGGAGGTCATCTCCTCCATGGCCGTGGCGGTCTCCGTCACCCGCCGCGCCTGCTGCTCCGCCCCGCGGCTGGACTGCTCCACCTGGGCGGAAAGCTGCTCCGAGGCGGAGGTGAGCCGCTCCACCACGCCCTCAAGCTTGTCGGCGGCCTGCAACATGCCCTCGGCCTTGGCGCGCTCGGCCTCGGCCTTGGCCTCGTGGGCCTCGCCCATGGCGATTTGCGCCAGCCGCGCCTGCTCGGCCGCCTCGGCGGTCTTTTGCTCCGCCTCGCTGATTTTGCCCTTCATGGCGGTCACCATGCCGTGCATCACGTGGTACACGCCGCCTTCCCTCTTCTGTGGGCGAAAGGCAACGTCCAGGTCGCCGGCGGCGATCTTGCCCGCCACCTCAGCCAAATACCCGGGGTCCTCCCCAAGCTGGGCCATGACGCCGCCGGTGAGCATGAAGCCCAACCCAAGAGAGAGGGCGAACCCCAGCGCCAGGGCGGCATAAACAAGTTTGCTGGAGCTGCTGGCCAGGTCGTCATTGGAGCCGGAAAGGGCTTTGGCCTCGGCCACCTTGGCGGCCATCAAGGTTTCAATGGCGGTTTGGTAGGCGTGCGCGGCCTCACGCACTTCCCCCTGAAGCAGTCGTTGCGCTTCTTCCTGCTTTTCCGCCAGGACCAGCGCCAGCACTTTGTCATACTCTTTGGCAAACGCATCCCTGCATTGCACCAATGCTGAATAATCTTTTTTCTCCGCATCACCTGTCAGCATTTTTTCAAATGTCGACATCTTCTTCCCAATTGAGTCACGCAGTTCTTTAATTTTATCGATAGCCTGATTCTGCCTATTCTTATCATTTGTTCCGGAAATTATGGCCATATTGACGCGGACTCGTTGAAATTCCACGGCGATTCCAGAAATTTCGGCCATTGGCGCGGCGGCATGCGTGTAAAGCATGGTGTCTGCGGCATTTATCTGATTCATCTTGGTAACGGCGAATACGCCAACAATAAGGGTAACAAGTGCTGTAAGTGTGAACCCAGCCAAAAGTTTTGTCTTGAGCTTCATTGCTTGGACTAGCGACATGGGGGGATCGCTCCTGTGGCGTGCTGTTATCCACCGTTACAAGTTTACTATGTGCCCATACTCGAACGAAGGTTATACGTTTCAACTCTGTTCAAATAAAAACGCTCCTGTCAACTTTATGTTGTTCTTGCCCTTATCGTTCCGAACAGGTGGCGGTTTGCGCCCGCGCGACGCCGCCACGGGAGGACCCGCCTTCAGGTGGCCCGCCGCATGGTGTCCATGGCCCGCTCGCCAAACTGTTTTCTGTAGCATTTGCAAAAATGGCTCTGCGAGGCGAAGCCGCAGGCGAAGGCGATGGAGAGGATGGTCGTGCCCGGCTGCGTCGTCCGCAGCATTTGCCGCGCCTTGTTCAGGCGGCATTGGCGCAGAAAGTCGGAAGGCGTGTAGCCCCGGAATCGTTTGAAGGCGCTTTGAATGGAGCGCAGCCCCATGCCCGTCACCTGAACGAGCTCGTCCATCAGCATGGGCCTGTCAGCGTTGGCCTCCAGGTGGGCCTCGGCCAGGCGCACCACCCGGGGAACGCTCTGCGGCAGGGGCAGCGTCTCCAACAGGTGATTGCAGGTGTGCGGCAAGCTGGCCAACATGGCCGTCAGCAGCATCTCCTCATATTGGGCCGCAAGCACCGGCGAGGCGATCATGGCCGGATCCCGGTTGAATATCTCCACAATGTGCCCGACGAGCGCGCAGAAGAAGTCCGGTCCTGGGTCGGTGCGGCGCATGGGATTCTGAAAGGCCAGCGCGGGGAGATGCGCGCAGCCGGTGCGTTGGCTCAGCGCCTCCTCCACCTTCATCCTGCCGCCGGTCAGCAGCAGCATCCGCACGCCGTCCTCCTGAGTCACTATGGACGGGGGCGATCCATCGAGGAGCGCGCACTGTTGGTTGGCGTGGCACACATACTCCTCCATGCGGTTGTGCACGTGGATGTGGCCGAACAGCGGCAGGCAGAACAAAAACGCGGTGTTCCCCGGCCCGCAGTGGATGCGCATTCCAGGCGGCATGGATGCATAGCACAGGGACATGCCCCCAAGGCTGATGCACTGGTAATCCACTCGGAATTTTGC
>MNUQ01000044.1 GCA_001871085.1 Desulfovibrionaceae bacterium CG1_02_65_16 | reverse complement strand
AGTTTGGCAAATCCTGAAAAATAGCAGGGTGTGCGGTTTGATGGGCCGGGCGGACAAACAGGATTCCGATGACCTTTTCGCTCGGCTCCGCCACCGTGTTGATAAAGGAAGCCCCTTCTGTTGGTCTCACCTGGTAGTGGATTTGCACCGGAGGAACGTGCGTGTCGACTTCGCCGGAGTTTTCTAGCGCTGGGTCCGGGCGCATGAAGCCCAGGCGGTCGTCATCTTTGGTCCGAAGGGATTCCTTCACCAGCTCAAGCGTGCATGCGGGGATCATGGGCGACCTCCTTGTCGGTTGCGCGTTAGGGTTGGTTACACTCCAGATTCCTGATGCACCCCTTCCACCACGTTGTCCACCAGCACTTCCTTGGCCTTCCAACCGTCCTTTGTGATGACGTACCGCGTCAGCGCGTAGTCGATCTGGTCGATGTAGTCGAGCTTGCCCCAGCCGCCCTCGTCCAGCAGCCGGGCCACGTCGTTCAGAAACGGCTCCACGTCGATGTAGTGCCCCTCGAAGTCCACGGCCAGCACGCGGTCTTTGTATACCGCCTGGTCAAAGGGCATGGTGGCGCGAATTTCCTCCCAGGCCTCGGGCGACAGCCCGTGGACGTCCGCATACACGCGCACAGCTTCCATCATGCCCTCACGTTTCCGGCCTGTCCGGCCTGCCCGGCTTGTCCGGCCTGTCCATTCAGATCATTCAGAATGATGTCCGCAGCGCGTCGCGTCGCGCCCGGTCCGCCCACGCGCCGGCGCAGGTCGGCCAGCTCCGCGCGGGCCGCCGCCAGGGCCGATTCGTCCGCGAGCAGCGGCGCGAGCGTTTCAGCCATGCGCTCCGCCGTGGCGTCCTTTTGCAGCAGCTCGGGCAGCACCTCGCGGCCCATGATGAGATTGGCCAGACTGGCGTATTTAATCTGCACCACGGCCTTGCCGATGGCGAAGCTGAGGGCCGAGAGCTTGTAGGCCACAACCGTGGGCGTGCCGATGAGCGCGGCCTCCAGCGTCGCCGTGCCGCTGGCGGCCAAGAGCGCGCGGCTTGTGCGCATCAGCCGGTGGCGTTCTTCCGGGGGCAGAATGGTCACCGGCAGTTCCGGCGGCAGAAACTGGCGCAAAAAGGTCTCGTCCATGCCCGGCGCGCGCGCCAGCGCCAGACGCAGATTGGGGAGCCGTCCGCGCAGCAGCATGGCGGCCCGGGCGAATTGCGGCAAGAGCGCGCTGATCTCCTTGCGCCTGCTGCCGGGCAGCAGTCCCAGCAGATTTTGGTCCACCGGCGTGGCGTCCAGCTCGGCCAGCGGCAGCTGGTCCATAAGCGGGTGGCCCACGTAGTCCACATCCATGCCCCGCGCGGCGTAAAAATCTTTTTCAAACGGCAGGACGCACAGCACGCGGCGGGCATGGCGGCGCAAGAACTCCACCCGGCCGGAGCGCCAGGCCCACACCTGCGGGCTGATGAAATAGTACACCGGAATGCCGAGCCTGCCCGCGATGCGCGCCACGCGGAAGTTGAAGTCCGGGCAGTCGATGAGCACCACCGCGCGGGGCCGTGCGGCCATGAGCGCGCGCTTCACCTGTCCCAGCAAGTGGAGAATGCGCGGCAGGCCGGAGAGCACCTCGGTCAAGCCTACCAGCGAAATGAGCCGCATGGGGAAGCGGATGTCGCAGCCGGCCGCCGCCAGCGCCCCGCCGCCCATGCCGATGGCGCGCAAGCCGGGCTCGCGTTCGCGCAGGGCGCGCAGCAGCGATGCGGCGTGGATGTCGCCCGAGGGTTCGCCGGCGTTGATCCAAATGAGGGAGTTTGTGCTCATGGGCGCGAAATAGCGTGAATCCAGCCCTTGTGCAAGGCGGGGCATTCGGCCGGCATTCGGGCCATTCGGCCAGGGGCCATTCGCCCTGTGAGAATTGGCCCGGGGCATTAGCCGGTGTCCTTTCGGCCCGGCCCGATTTGTCCCGGAAGCAGTCGCTTGCGCAGGCGGCGGCGGCCCGGGCGTTTTGCCGCCGCGTCAGCGCCGCCTCCAAAGCGTCGCAAGGGCTGTTCTCCGAACGCCGAAAGGGCGCTCCGTGACCGGGTTGCAATGCCCGGCCCGGGCATGTAGGGAAATTCTGCCCGCGGCAAAGCGCCCCGGGGCGTGGCGGACGCCGCTTCTGGCGCGTTGGGCGCGCCCGGTGCGCCGGCGGTGAACCGGAACATCAAGCAAAGGAAAGCCTCATGCAGAAAGTCGGCGTCATTGGTCTTGGCTCCATGGGCAAGATTCATCTGCGCAATTATTGCGAAATGCCGGACGTGGAAGTCGTCGGCGTCATGGACGTGGCCCAGGCCAACCTGGACGAGGCGAAGAACCGCTTCGGGGTGGCTGGGTTCACCAATCTGGCGGAGCTGCTCAAGCGGAAGCCCGACGCGGTGAGCATCAGCGTGCCCACGGTGCTGCACTACGAGGTGGCGCTGGAGGTCATTGAGCACGGCGTGGCCCTGCTGGTGGAAAAACCGCTGGCCGCCACGGCGGAGCAGGGCTGGCGGCTGGTGGAGGCGGCCCGGGCCAAGGGCGTGGCGCTCATGGTCGGCCACATCGAACGCTTCAACCCGGCGGTTCAGCGGGTGAAGGAGCTGGCCGGCGACGACCTCATCTCCCTGTCCATCGAACGCGTGGGGCCTTTCCCCGTGCGCATTCAGGACGTGGGCGTCATCCGCGATCTGGGCTCCCATGACATCGACCTGTTGCGCTTTTTGACCGGCTCCAACTTCAAGACCGTGTCCGGCGTGTTCTCCACCAGCCAGGGCAAGCATGAGGACAGCGCGCTCATCACCGCCAAGATGGAGAACGGCGTGCTGGCCCACATCACCACCAACTGGGTCACGCCCTTCCGCTCGCGCACCATCCGCGCGGCCTGCAAAAGCCGCTTCATCGTGGCGGACCTGATGACCCAGCAGGTGCGGGAGTACGGCCCCTTCTCCGAGGCGGACAAGACCTACTCGGTGCGCGAGTGGCCGGCACAGCACCGCGAGCAGATGCGCGAGGAGCTGACGCAGTTTCTGCGCGCCGTGCGCGAAAAGACGCCGCCGCCCATCACCGGCGAGGACGGCTTGGCCGTGCTGGAGGTCATTGAGCGGATTTTCGCCGGCGCGTAGGCGCGGCGGAAGGTGCGGGAAGAGCATCGCTGGCGCCGTCGCAGGCGTCGGGACGGCTCGTCGGGATTCCCGGCGGGCCGTTTCTATTTTGCGGCCAGCCGGACGTAGCTGCGCACGCTGGAGGCTCCGGCGATCCGCGCGCTCTCCTTCAGCCGCTCCTCCTCCTCCCTGCTGCGCACGCGGCCGATGATGACCGCGTTGCCCTCCACCACATGCACGCGCACGCCAGGGGTGCGCAGGCCGGCAAGCCGCACGATGTTGTCGCGGATTTCGCCGTCGGTGGCGTCGAAATTTTGTCGGGAGCCGGCGGGGAACAGGCACAGCGTGGTCTCGCGCACGCCCTGGATGTTGGCCACGGCGCGGCGGGCGCGGTCCAGCTCCTGGGGTGAGGCGTACGTGCCCACCACAAAGGCGCGCCCTTGCGAAACCTGCGGCACGGCCCAGCGCAGATTGCCGCCCTGGGCGTCCAGCGCGGCGCGCAGCCGGGCCTCGGCCTGGGCGTCGGGGCTGGTGTCCTGCTTCAGGCTTTTGCGGGTGTTCAGGCCGGTGGCCATGTCGTATCCGGTCTTGCCCGTTTCCGCCACGTTCAGCACGTCCATGGCCGCAAGCAGCGGCATCGACGCGCAGCCGCCCGTCAAAAAAACGAGCGGCAGCAGAAGCGTGAGCAGACGAATGGCGCGCACCGGATATCCTCCGAAGGCGCTGGCGCCGGCCCGGGACGTGGGTCGCGGGAGATGTGGCGCAAGCGGGTTCGCGGCCGCCGGCAGTTGGGGGCGGCCTGTTTGAAACCGCTTTGCAAGAGTCGCGCCTATTGCGCCGGGGGAAGATTCTGCAACGCCGGGGCGATCTCGTCCCTGCGGCTGGTCACAATGTAGTAGTCCTGGCCGGCCAGCCATTGCAGGGCCACCCGCTCCAGACCGGCCTCCGGTCTGTTCCGCCAGGAATCCCACTTGCGCTTTTTGATGGCGAAGACCACGTCGCCCTTGGTGAGCTCCCCTGTCAGCGCGTCCAGGGACGACAGCTCCTCGATGGGGCCGCCGAAGTAGTAGGAGTAGATGCCGGAGTAGATGTCCACACTGATTGGCTTAAAGCCTTTCTGCGCGTATTCCTTGAGGATGAGCGCCTGGGGACGGGGGCTCATGATGATGTCCAGCGCAGGCGAAAGAGTGACCCCCGCGGGCAGGGCCCACATTGCGGTGAGCATGGCCAGCGCAACGAGGATCTGGCGCGCGTCGCGCCGGCGCAGCAGCAGCAAGGCCAGGCCGCAGCAGGCAAATCCAGCCGCCACTTCCTGGGCGCCTGGCAGCTGGCCGTCCACGCAGACGCTCCCGGCCAGTTGCTGGGGCAAGAAGCGCGTCGCCGAATAGATCGCCGCGCCCAGCGCCACAAACAGCGCGCCCGCAGCGATCCACATTCTGCGCCAGGGCAGGGCGGCCTCGCGCAGGCCCAACGCCAGCAGCAGCGCCAGCGGGGCCAGCAGCGGCAGCACGTACACCACCACCTTGCCGCTCAAAAGCGAGAGCAGCACAAAGCCGCTCACCGCGCTCATCCACAGCCAGGCCCGGGCGTCGGCCCCGGGGGAGGCCTGTTTGCGCGCTTTGATGAGCCCGCGCCAGTGCGCACCGGAAAACAGCCGCTTGAGCGGCAGGCTGACCACGGCCAGCGTCCAGGGCAACAGGCATGGCGGCAGCGCCACGCAGTAGAAGTACCACGGCTCGGCATGGTGGAAGGTCTTGGTGGCGCGCAGGAATATCTGCGTATAAAAAATGTTGTAGAGGAAATCAGGTCCAACGGCGAAGTACGCGGCCGCGAGCCAGGAGAACACCACCGCCAGCAGGACGAGCAGCCCCGGCAGCATGGAGGCACGCCAGAATTCCCGCGCGCGGCCCCGCCAGGCGAGAAACAGCACGGTGGTCAGCACCGGGAAGAGAAGCCCCAGCGGGCCCTTGGTGAGGGTGGCCAGCGCCGCCAGCAGCATGGCCAGCGCGGCCATGCGCGGGCGCGCGGCCTCGGCCCCGGGGCGAAAGGCCGCGCAGAACGCCGCCTGCGAGGCGATGATCAGCGCGGTGAACAGCAGGTCCATGCGCGAGTAGTGCAGCAGCGCGGCGAAAAACAGCGTGGAGAGCAGGATCAGCCCGGCCATGAGGCCGATGTCGCCATCAAGCCGGAGCGACTTGGCCAGCAGCAGCACGGCGTAGAGCACCAGCAGACCGCTGACGGCCGCGCCCAAAAAGAACACGGCGGGGTCGTGGAAGCCGGTGATGGCGTCCAGTGCGCGCAGCAGCCAGAAATACAGGGGCGGCTTGTCCGGGTAGAGCACGCCGTTCAGGTTCAGCACCAGCCAGTGCCCGCGCAAAAGCCCGGCGTAGGCGTCGGCGTAGCGCACCTCGTCGGAGAACCACAGGGCGCGCGTGTTCAGGGTCAAAGCCGTCTGCAGCGCCGTGAGCGCGGCCAGCGCCAGCCATGGGCTGCGGCGGATGAGGTTCCACAGGGGCATCAGCGGGCTCCTTTGTCGGCGTCAGGGCGGTTGAGGAACGGGGCGACGCGCGCGGCGAGCGTCGGGGCCCAGCGGCGGCACAGCAGCCCGCCCAGCGCGCCCACAAGCAGGCCTGTCAGCAGGTCCGTGGGGTGGTGCGCGCCCAGCGCCATGCGGCTGAAGCCCATGAGCCCCAGCGAGAGGCCGAGCAGCAGCGGCAGCGCCAGGGATTTGGCGAAAAGCGCCAGCGAGGCGGTCTGCACGGTCATTTCCACCGTGTGGCCGGAGGGCATGGCGTTGTGCGCGGCGTCCAGGGAGAAGGGTTCAAATGGACCTCCCACTCCGGGTCTGGGCCGGCCGATGCCTATTTTGAGCACGCGCTCGATGGCCAGCGAGACGACAAGCTGCGCGGCGAGGTACGCCAGGGCGCGCCCGGCGAGCTCCGGCCGCCGGCGCTTCACGCCCGCGATGAGCATTCCCGCGAACACCAGGTACAGGGCCGGATTGCCCCAATTGGTGTACAGCTCCAGCAGCGTTCTGGCCTCGGGATGCGCGGCGCGCCAGAGGGCGAAATGCGCGGCCACGCCGGCCTCGCCGCCATACAGGCCCAGCGCGCCCAGCGCCACGCAAACCAGCGGCAGGGCCAGCGCCGCCCACACGGCGAAAGAGGAGGGGGCTTTGCTCGGCATGCGGCCTTATAGGTCGAAACACCGTGGCGCGCAACACGCCGGGCGCGATTGAAACGCAGGGCGCGGGCGCGCCAATAAAAACGCCCGCCGGAAGCGTTTCCGGCGGGCGTCGAGGCGTCGTTGTTCGCGGGGCGTTTGCGGGGTCAGGCCGCGGTCTTGTCGGGCAGGGCCACGCAGCGGTCCACCTCGCGCACCTTGGTGAGGATGCTTTTGCCGATGCGCTTGAACTCCGAGAAGTCCGCCGGATGGTATGAGCTGCGGGTTTTGGCCAGGCCGGCCAGGTCGATGGTTTCGTTGAACAGGTACGGCAGATAGAGCGGGTCCTGCCGGACGAAGAACAGCGCCTGCTCCAACAGGGTGTGGATCTCGTTCTGGCTTTTGCCGTAGTCGCGGAAGAGCTTCTGCATGCGCCGCTCCATGCCGCGGATGGAGCTGGTCCAGATGTGGCTGCGCGGCTCGAAGCGCACGCGGTGGCCGTGGGTGCGCGCCTGGGCCAGGAAGTGTTGGAAACGCTCGCGGCTGCCGGGCGCGGAGGAGAGCAGGCCGCCGCCGCGCGCCTCCTCAATGGTCATGGCCGGCGCGCCGTCGATGACCACGCCGCCGCCGTACAGGTTGCCTATGCGGAAGGGCGATTTCTTGAGGTCGCTCTCCAGATCGCGCTTGCTGGTGAGATACTGGATGCTCGAAATGATGTCCTCGCCCCAAAGGTTCTTGAGGCGCTGGTGCATGCCGGGGTCGAAGGCGACCTCGTGCCCGGCGGCGTGGTGCCCCTCGGCGTGGGTGCTGCCGCCCTTCCAGGCGAAGTCCTGCCCGACCAGCAACAGGCTCGAAACGCCCATCCAGCGCAGCAGGCGCACAAGCGTCAGGCTGACGTTGCCGCCGGCGTCCAGCACGAATTCGTGGTCCTGCATGACGAAGGTCGCCATGCCGCCCATGGTCCACATGGGCAGTGTGGGGCCGGGGTAGCGGTTCACCAGCTCCGGGTTGACCTTGGTGGAGTAAATGAGCGGAATGTCCTTCGCCCACTCTGGGTCCAGCCGGTCGTACACGGAGAGCATGCTGCCGTCGTAGTCCAGCGCAAGACAGAAGTGCGGCTTGAGATTGTGCCGTTGCAGCGCGGGCAGGGTTTGCAGGGCCGTTGCGTACAGCGCGTATCCGGGATTTTTGGCCAGCTCGGGGGCGAATTGGCCCAGCGAGGGGCCCGCGCCCAGAATCACCGCGCCCACGCCGCGCCCGGCGTCCTGCATGCACTTGAGGCTGCCGTCGGTCTGCGCGCGGCGGTAGTTCTTGAGCTCGTTGCCCACCATGACATCCTGCCGGCAGCGCAGGGTCACCATCTCCACGCTGAAGTTCTCCAGCCGGTTCTTCACGGTGCGCATCCAGCGGGCATATTCCGGCCCTATCTGGCGGCAGGGAAGGTCGCCGCGCAGGTAAATTTTGCCGTATACGTATTGCAGATCAAGGTTCTTGATGTACTCCATCAAGTGGTCCTCGTCCGGCGTGATGAAGTGCAGCTTCTTGTTGGCCATGAAGGGCCGGTAGTCGGTTTGCCCCAGGCAGGCCAGCAGCATGGGCGCGTTGGGCTCCACAACCAGAACCTTGTGGGAATCCGGAGTGTTGATGAGCAGGTGGTTGAGGCCGTAGCCCAGGTTCGTGCCCACCACGATGCTGGCGGAAAGCTCGGGCTTGTCCAACTTGACCCAGTCGCGGTACAGCGCGCCCGGCGGCATGGACTCGAAAAGGCCCTGGCCGGACTCCATGCGCCAGTCGATGATGCCCCACTTGTTGACAAACACGCTCGTTTTCAGGGACTGTTCATCGAAAGTGCTGCCGGAGAGCCAGCGGTAAACTGCCGGATTGGCCTTTTCCAGCGCGGTGATGTTGTCTTTCAGGAAAGGATACATGGTCATATCGCCGACCTCGCATGTTTGCGGGCGGCGTTGCAAATCACGGGCCAGGGTTCCGCCTTCCTCGGGCGGGCCGGCCAACAGGGGCAGCAGATGGAGCGCACGGACATTTTACGGCTGGTGGGCAATACTCCGCTGGTGGAGATTCGCCGCCTGAATCCCTACCCGAACGTCAAAATCATGGCGAAGGTGGAAAGCATGAACCCCGGCGGGTCCATCAAGGACCGGGTGGCCCTGGCCATGATCGAGGCCGCCGAGGCCGCCGGGGAACTCACGCCGGGCAAGACCATCATCGAGGCCACCAGCGGCAACACGGGCATCGGCCTGGCCATGGTGGCGGCCATCAAGGGCTATAAAATATGCCTCATCATGCCCGACTCCGCGAGCGAGGAGCGCAAGCGCATCATGCGCGCCTATGGCGCGGACATCCGGCTTACCCCCGGCCGGCTCGCCACCGACGGCGCCATTGAGCTGGCCTACCGGCTGGCCCGCACCGAGCCGGAAACTTATGTGCTCATGGATCAGTACAACAATCCAGCCAGCATAGCCGCGCACTACAACGGCACCGGCCGCGAGATATGGGAGCAGACCGGCGGCGCGGTGACGCATGTGGTGGCCACCCTGGGCACCAGCGGCACGGCCATGGGGCTGGCCAAGCGCCTGCACGAGCACCCCGGCGTCAAGGTGTTGGCCGTGGAGCCCTTCGCCGGGCACAAGATTCAAGGCCTCAAAAATATGCACGAGTCTTATCCGCCGGGAATTTATAATAAAAAGAATCTGGACGGCATTCTCCACGTGGAGGACGAGGCGGCCTTCGAGTGCTGCCGCCAACTGGCCCGCATGGAGGGCCTGTTCGTGGGCATGAGCTCCGGCGCGGCCCTGGCCGGCGCGCTCAAGCTTGCGGAATCCCTGGAGGCGGAGGGGCAAAAGAACGCCCGCATCGTGGTCATTTTCCCCGATGGCGGCGAACGCTATCTCTCCACGCCGCTGTTCGCGTCCAAGAATCAGGATGGGCTCAAGCTTTTCAACCTCGCCACAGGCTGCAAGGTGCATCTGGACGCCGAGGGCGAGGTGAACATCTGCACCATCGGCCCCAGTCTGGACGAGCCCGACGATCCCGACGCCTGGCGGCGGCTGGCGCTTTCCGACGTGCTGGCGCGGCATCTCATCGCGCGCGGGGCCAAGGCGCGCTTGGCCGTGGCCCTGGCCGACATGGACGACCGCATCCTGGCGGCGGCGCGGGCGGCGGGCCTCTCCCGCGAGGACTACGCAGCCGGGGCCCTGGCGCGCATCAGGGCGCGGGCGGCGGAGCTGAACATGCGGCCCGAGACGATCTTCGAGCCCGCCTCGGCCTCGATTCCACGCGCGCTGGACATCTGCAAAAAGCTGCTTGGCAAGGGGCTGGCCTACGAGAAGCTGCGCAGCGTGTACTTCGACGTGCGCCGCGACAAACGCTACGGTGACATGAAGCTCATGGACATGGACGGCCTCTCCGTGGGCAAAACGGTGGACCTGGGCGACTACGTGAAGGACAACCCGCTGGACTTCACGCTGCTCAAGCGCGCGAGTTTGCAGGATTTGAAGCTGGGCGACGTGGTGGAGACCGAGTGGGGCAACGTGCGCCCCAGCTGGTTTGTGCAGGTGGCCGTGGCCGGGCTTTCCGCGCTGGGCCGCGTGGACGTGCTGGTGGCGGGCGAGGACCATCAATTCCCGCACCTGGAGAACCTGCGCGCCATTTGGAGCGCGGCGGGCGTGGAGCCCAAGGCCTGGCTTTCCGACCGCAAAATCTCGCGCGGGACGGAAACGGATGCCCCGGCTTCGGCCGACCCGGCCAGTCCTCTGGACCTGCCCGCCCTGCTGGACATGGCCGGCGGCGCGGCGCCATTGCGCCTGTGGCTGTTGTCCGTGTCGTACCGCAAGTCGCTGGCGGCCACGCCGCAAAGCCTGGCCATGTGGGCGCGCAACTGGAGCAAGGTGCAGGAGGCCGCCTGCTCTCTGCGTCTGGCCCGGGCGGATGGCGGCAAACCCGGACAATCCGGAGCCCCGGTGCCGGAGGACGTGGAGCAGGCCGTGTTCGCGCTCAAGGCCGGACTGACCGCCGCCCTTGAGGACGATGTGGCCCTGCACCGCTATTGGCCCAAACTTTTTGGCTTTGTCAAAAAGGTGAACGCCTGGCTTGCCGGCGACAAGCACGGCACGTTGGGCCAGGCTGGGGTGATTGCCTGCCTGCGCCAGCTGGAGGCCGCGGACGCGGCCCTGGGCTTGCTGGACAAGGGGCGCATGCCCATTGCCCGCGCCAGCCTGCCCGCGGAGGTTCTGGAGCTTGTGAACCGGCGCGAGGCCGCGCGCCAGGCCAAGGACTTCGCCGCTTCCGACGCGTTGCGCGCGGAGCTGGCCACGGCCGGCTACCGCGTGGAGGACACGGCGCAGGGCCCGCGCGTGTATGAGACGAACTCGGCTGGAATTATCTGCCCGGCCGGAAGCGAGACGCCGGCATGACTCAGGGCGGTTTGGTGTGGGCGCTGGCCTTTTGCGCCTGGATCGGCTTTGCGGGGATTGCGCTGTTGGTCGGGACCCTGCGGGTGAAGCTGCTGGAGCCGAATCTGGGCGAACGCGTCGCGCATGTGGTGGGCACCATTTTGGTGTGCGCGGGCATCATGGCGGCCATTCAGCTTTTTGTGGCGGCGTCGGGCCTCTCGGGCACGTGGCCGCTCATGCGCATCGGGGCGTTCTGGACCGTGCTCACCGTGGCCTTCGAGTTCGTCTTCGGCCGGCTGGTGCTGCGCAAGAGCTGGGCGGCGCTGTTCGCGGACTACAACTTCTTCAATGGCCGCGTGTGGCTGCTGGTGCTCCTCACCACCTTCTACGGGCCGGTGGTGGCGGGCATGCTGCGGGCCATGTGAGCCGCGCGCTGAGCGGGAGAAAAACATGATCCGGCGCATGGTGGCCGCGTCTGTGTTGTGCGCAAGCCTGGTCATGAGCCTGTTCGCCTCGGCTCCGGCCCTGGCGCAAGGGCCGGCCGACTCCTTTGTGGCCCTGCCGACGCGGTCGGGCGTGACCCTGCCGCTCGCCGTCACGGCCCCGGAGCATCCGCGCGGGGTGGTCATTCTGTTGGCCGGCAGCAAGGGGCTGGTCGGCATCACGGGTGATGGCGGGAAGGTCGTGATGCGCAATGGCGGCAATTTCCTGGTGCGTTCGCGCGGGCTATTCGTCGCGCAAGGGCTGGCCGTCATCGTGGTCGACACGCCTTCGGACGAGCCCGATGGCATGAGCGCGGCCTTTCGCCTCTCGGCAAGCCATGTGGAGGATCTGCGCCGGGTCGTCGCCTACGCCCGGGAGCGTTTCGGCCTCAAGCCCTGGCTGGTGGGCACGAGCATGGGCACTTTCTCCGCTGCGTACGCCGCGGCTAACCTGCCGCCGGAGGAGCTCGGCGGCGTGGCGCTCACCTCGACCATCGCGCGCGGGGCCCTGCGCTGGGCGCTGCCCTCGGGTTATGGCAACGGGGTGCTGGGCGTTGATCTCAAGGCCATCCGCGTGCCGGCGCTGGTGGTGCGCCACCAGAACGACCTCTGCGAGTTCAGCGCCCCCGAGGCCGGGCCAAGGATTCTGGAGGCGCTTGCCGCCGCGCCGCACAAGGCCCTGCTGACGTTCGCCGGCGGCGAGCCGGCGCGGTCAAAGGCCTGCGACGCCTTCGCCCCGCACGGCTACCTGGGCATCGAGGGGGAGGTTGTGGCGGGCATGGCCGCGTTTATTCTGGAGGGTTCGCCCCGGGTTGGGAGCGGACGCTAGCAGAACGTCCTGCCCGGCGGCGTCCCGGCTGAACGGTCCGAACCGCGTCGGCCTCATGCGTGGTTAGGCGGCGCGCCACGTCGGCTGGTCGCTGATTCTATCTTCGTGTCAGCCCATACTTTTTGAGCTTGTATTGCAGCGTGCGGCGGCTGATGCCAAGCGCGTCGGCGGTTTTTTCGCGGTGTCCGCCGGAGGCTTCCAGCGCCAGACGCAGGGCCTCGCGTTCGGCGTCCTCCATGGCTCCCGGCAGCCCGGCGGTGAGGTTGACGCCGCCAGTCTCGCCGTGGTGCGCCCCGGAAGTCTGCTCCGGCGTAAGTCCGGCCACCAGCCCGGCCATCTGCGGGGGTAGCAGGTCCGGCCCCAGAACATCGCTGCGGGCCAGAATGAGCGCGCGCTCCAGCACATTCTCCAGCTCGCGCACGTTGCCCGGCCAGGAATAGCGCGAGAGCGCCTCGACAAAGGCGGGCGCGATGGAGCGTATTTCCTTGTGGTTCTTTGCGCCCAGCTTGCGCAGCAGGTGGCCGGCCAAAAGCGGCAGGTCGCCGGTGCGGTCGCGCAGGGGCGGAATCTGTATCTCCAGCACGGCCAGACGGTAGAACAGATCCTCGCGGAAGCGTCCGGCGGCCACGTCGGCGCGCAGGTCGCGGTTGGTGGCCGCCAGAATGCGCACATCGGTCTCCACGGCCTTCACCGAGCCCAGCGGCTCCACTATTTTCTCCTGCAGGGCGCGCAAGAGTTTGGCCTGCAACGAGGCCGGCATGTCGCCGATCTCGTCGAGGAACAGCGTGCCGCCGCTGGCGAGCTGGAAGCGGCCGGGCTTGTCCTTCACCGCGCCGGTGAAGGCGCCCTTGACGTAGCCGAAGAGTTCGCTCTCCAGCAGGTCGGCCGGCAGGGCCGCGCAGTTCACCTTGATGAGCGGCTTGCGGGCGCGGGGGCTGGCCCGGTGCAGGCCATCGGCCACCAGCTCCTTGCCGGTGCCGCTTTCGCCCAGAATCAGCACAGTGGCCTCGCTGGGGCCCGCCTGTTCTATGAGCTCGCGCACGTGCACGATGCCCGGGCTTGCGCCCACCATGGCCTCGGATGCGCCGCCGGGCACCAGCTGGCGCAGGCGGGCGTTCTCCTCCAGCAGGCGGCGGTACTCGTAGCTCTTTTCCAGCACGGCGGTCAGCTCGTCGTTGTCCGCCGGTTTGGTGAGGTAGTCGAAGGCTCCCTGCTTCATGGCCTCCACCGCGGAGCCCACGGAGCCGAAGGCGGTTAAGAGCACCACGGGCAGAAGCGGAATGCGGGCGTGCAGCTCGCGCATCAGCGTCAGCCCGTCCATGCCGGGCATCTTCATGTCCACAAGCGCCACATGGGGCTGTGCCGCATCCAGCACGGCCAAGGCCGCCTCGCCGGAGGCCGCGTCGGTGACGCGCCAGCCGGCGTCCTCCAGCACGGCCCGCACAAGCATGCGGTGGCCGGGTTCGTCATCCACAACCAGGGCGGAGCGCTGGTCAGTTTGTAGGGCCATGTTCCATGCCTCCGCCGCCTTCGCGGCCATCGGAATCGGGGAAGAACAAGCGCACGGAGGCGCCTTTTCCAGGGCAGGACTCAATGGCCGCGCGGCCCCGGTGTCCGCGCATGATGCCCTGCACAATGGCGAGCCCAAGGCCCGTGCCCTGGCGTTTGTCGGTAAAGAACGGTTCGAAGGCCTTGGCGCGCACGTCCTCGGCCATGCCGCAGCCGTTGTCGGAAACGCTGATCCACACTCCGGCGGGACCGCCGTTTTCCAACTCCTGCCGCTCGGAAGCTATTGTGAGCGCGCCGCCGGTATCGGGCAGGGCGTCCAGCGCGTTGACGAGCAGATTGAGCAGGGCCTGCCGCAACGCGTCCTCGTCGGCAAAGACGGTTTCCACCGCGAGGGCGACCTGCGGCGTGACGCCCTTATGCTCCAGGTCGAAGCGCAACAGCCCGCGCAGGCTTTCCACCAGGCGCGGCAGGTCCACCTCGGTCGGGGCCAGGTCGCGGGGGCGCGCCAAAAAGAGCAGGTCCGTCACCACGCGGTTGAGGCGGTCGGCCTCCTGCACCATGGTGCTGGCGTAAGAGGCCAGCGGCTCCTGTCCCTTGAGCTTGGTGGCGAACAGCTGGGCGAAGCCCCGCAGGGAGGAGAGCGGGTTGCGGATCTCGTGCGCAACGCCCGCCGCCAGCGAGCCGATGGTCGCCAGCCGCTTGGCCTCGGTCAGGTCCTCCTCCAGGTTGCGCAGCCGGGTCCGGTCGCGCAGGAGCACAAGCCGTTCGCCGCGCTCTCCTTCGCTGGAGGCGTCGGGCTGCAGGGACAGGGAGAGGATTTCCAGCGCCTTGCCCGCGTGTTCGCATTGCCGCCATTGGTAGGGTGAGGTTTCCCCGGTGGAAAGGCCGGCGAAGGGGAACTCCGTCCAGCTGCGGCCCAGCAGCTCCGCTGCGCTGGCCTCGCCGGCGCGGTCGGCATCGTCGCCGAGCAGCAGCCGCGCGGCCGAGCCGTTGGCCGAGAGGATGGAGCCGTCCTCGGCCAAGGTCACAAGACCGTCGGGCATGTTGTCCAGCAGCTTGGACTGGAAACGCTCCAGCCGGGCGGCCTTGAGGGCCTGGTCGCGGCGGCGCAGGTAGGCGAAGGCCAGCACCCAAAGCAGGCTGGCCGCGCCAAAAACATAGCCGGCCTGCAGCATGGCCGCGCGGCGGTAGGCCAAAAACTGGTCCAAATGGCGCTGGGGGTTAAGCCCCGCCATAAGGAACATGGAAGGCAGGTCCGGCGAGCGCTGCAGGGAGCGGGCGTCGGGATCTGGGGGGCCGTCCTGGTCGTCGGGATCTTCCTCCTGCGGGGGAGGGGCTCTGCGCCGGCCCTCGGCGTTCATTTCCGCCCTCGGGTCCTCGTTGTGCGCGTTCTTGTCAGGATCGGGGCCGAAGCGCCGCTCCGGCGGAAAGGGAAAGCCCATGCGCACGCCCTCGCTCAATATGGAGAGGCTGGGCCGGGCGCGCACGGCGGAGAAGATGGCCCGTTTGCCGCCGTACACCAGCGGTCCAGACCAGTGGCCCTGCACCTCCAGCGCGGCGATGATGACCTCGGGCAACACGAGCTGCTGCTTTTCGTCCCCCTCAGAGGAGGAGACCACGAGCCGTCCGTCCTCATCGAAGACGCCAACGAAGACCACCTCGCCGGAGGCGGTCATTTCCTTGAACAACTCGCGCACGCTGGGGAAAAAATGGCTGGCCGCGTCGGGCGAGCGCCGCAGCGAGTGCATCACCCGCATGAGGTTGGCCTCCACCCCATGGACCACAACGGTCCCGGCGAGCTCCATGTGCTGGTCCACAAGGTCGCGCTGGCGACGGATGTTCTGCCACGTGAGGAACATGCTCCCCAGGCCGAGGGCGAGCAGGGCGGCCACCGCCGCCAGGACCGGGCCCTTGTCCTGTTTGAAGGTGCGCAGTTCCATTGATGAGACCTCGTGTTTTGCCTGGGAGAAGCCGATTCTCGCCTGTGCTAGGCCGGTTCGCGGGGCGGTGTCAACCAGGCGCCGCCCTGGAAGGCGTGTTCTATGCAAGCGGCGGGGCGGTCCGGCGGTTTGTGCACCGCGCCGGGCCGCCCCGCGTCGCTCTTATCGCCAAGGATGCGGATGGGCCGCATCCGGTTGGGTTGCTTGCTGCTGGCGTTGCCGGGCTACATGCCCATGCCGCCGCCCATGCCGCCGCCCATGCCGCCGCCCATGCCGCCGCCGAAGCCGCGGCCCATGCCGCCGCCGGGGCAGCCGGCTCCGTCGCCGTAGCCCAGGCCCATCATGCCATGGTGGTAGCCGCCGGGGCCAAAGGCCTTGATGCCGGTCTGCTTCTCAATATCGTTGCGGATGGCCAGGCGCTCCTGGTGCATGCCGTCGCGCAGCTTGGAGATGTCCGCGATGAGGGCCTGAATGTCGCTCTTTTCAGCCTTGCCGGAGGCGGTGAGGGCTTGCAGCTCGGCGTGCTTGGCCCAGATCTTTTCGCGCAGCTCGTAGAGCTTGTCCTGGTGCGCCTCAATGATCTTCTGCACAGCCGCGCGCTTTTCCGGGGTCAGGTTGTTGTAGTTGTAGGCGTTGGCGTTGGCGCCGCGTCCGCCGCGGGGGCTGGCGGCAAAGGCGAAGGCGGCCAGGGAGATGAGGGCCGCCGCCGCTATGAGGGTGATGAGGGTCTTCTTCATGATCGGTTCCTCCAGAAACAAGGTGGTGTTTGCCAGTGCGGAGGCGGGGGACGCTCCGCTTTGATTGAAACACCTTAAGCATGCATTGTGCCAAAAATTATCAGGCTGTATTTGCAGAATTTATTTGCTATTGAACGTGCTGCTTGTGCATGTTGATGCACATACTTTGCACAAGAAGCCTAGTGTGGCCGCTGCACATGCATGGCGCGGCGCTTGGGGAGGCGTGCTCACCTGCCGGGCGCGGCGGCCAGCCATGCATCCATGCCGCACAGGCCGCATTTGCCGCAGCCCTCCGGCGGGCAGACCGGGCTGTGTACGAACCGCGCGGCGCGCTCGTATTCGCGTCGCAGCACGTTGCGGCGCACGCCCACGTCCACAACCTCCCAGGGGAAAATCTCGTCGGCGGCGCGCTCGCGGTCCAGCAGCTCGGCCGTCTCGACCTCGAAACGGCGCATGGCTTTTTTCCAGCCGCCGTGCTCGGCCGCCAGCCGCACCAGTTCAAAGACCTCCTCCCCCCCGCGTGAGAGCACGCCCTGCAGCCGCGCCTGGAAGGGGGCGTCGACGCTTAACGCCACGCCGCGCAGTGGCCGCACCATCTCCGCCAGACGCTTTTGCGCGGCGATGAGCCGCTCCTCGCTCATCATGGGCGCCCACTGCATGGGGGTGAAGGGCTTGGGCACCAGCGAGCTGGCCCCAAGGGTGATGCGCATGAACTCGCGCGTCTTGGCGCCGTGGCCCCGGTCGCGCGCGGCCACGATGCGTCCGAGGAAGCCCTCCAGCTCTTCGTAGTCCTCCGGCCCTTCCCAGGGCCAGCCGAGGATGAGGTACACGCGCAGGTGGTTGACGCCGTGCCTCGCGCAGCGCTCCACGGCGGAAATAAAAACCTCCGGGTCGAGGCGCTTGTTGGCGGCGCGGCGCAGGCGCTCGCTCGCGCCCTCCAGCGCCAGGGTGATGGTGCGGATGCCGCACTGGCGCAGAAAGGCGAGCAGCTCCTCGGTCAAGCCGTCGGCCCGCATGGAGGCCAGAGAGAATTTTGTTTTGCGCTCGGCCAGCCAGCGCAAAAAGGGCAGCAAATCAGGCCAGTCGGTCAGCGCCGTGCCGATGAGCCCCACTTTTTGCGGCGCGCCCTCCTCCACCAGTTTGACGAGATCGGCCATGTGCGCGTGGCGCGGCGGACGGTAGATGTAGCCCGCGGCGCAGAAGCGGCAGGCGTGGGGACAGCCCCGGTTCACCTCCAGCAGCATGGCGTCGGGAATGGCGGAGGAGGCCCCTGTGTAGGTCGAGGCGGCCGGGCAGAATAACCGGGGGGCGTCTTCGCCCAGGGCCAGCACGCGACGTACCGGCGTTTTGCTGAGCCCGGGCACGAACAGCCCGGGCATGTCCTTCACGGATGCGAGAAATTCGGCCTTGGGCACGCCCTCGAACACGGCGCGCTTCATGGCCAAACAAAATTCCACCAGCCCCACCTCGGCCTCGCCCACCCAGAAGGCGTCGGCCAGGGGGATGAGCGGGGCGGGGTTGAGGAAGGCGATGGGACCGCCCACAAGCACCAAAGGATAATCCGGGCGTTCCGCCTTTTCAGACGGAACGCCCGTTGCGTCGAGCGCCCGGAGGAGGGGGAGGAAGTCCTCCTCGAAAGATACGCTCGCCGCCATCAAGGGGAAGATGGTGAGGCTACAGCCGGAATCTTCGGAAACAAGCGCGTCGAAGCCCTTGCCGAGGAAAAAACGTTCCACGGCTATCTCCGGCTCCCGCGCCAGCAGGCGGTGCACCACCTGCCAGCCCAGGGCCGAGAGGCCCATGCCGGTATCGCCGGGAATCAGCAGCGCCGCGGGAAGACGGCCGCCGTGATCCGGTGGCGAGGCATGGACCGCTCCGGGTCGGGGGACGCGCTCTCGCCCACGCGGGCGTTTGCGCTCCGCCCCGGAAGGGCGTTTCATGCGCGCATCCTAATCCGCGTTGCGGCGGATGAACGCGGGCGTGTCGAGCGCCTCGTCCTCGAACAGAAACTCCTCCTCGCCGGGTGCGCCCATGGCGCGCAGGGCGGCGTGGCCTTGCCGTTCCTCGCTGGCCTTATCCGCGCCAAAACGCACATAGGCGGGCAGGTCGCGGTTGGAGCTGGCGATGACGCTGGAGATGGTGCTGCGGCGCGTGTTGGCGCGCGGAGCCACGGGCACCGGATTCAGAATAGGCTTGGCGTCCTTCTCCGGTTTGGGCTGGGCGTCGCGCTGGTCGATGCTGGTGGCGATGACGGTGACGCACATCTCCTCGCCGAAGTCAGGATCGGCCACCACGCCGAAGACGATGTTGGCGTCCTCGTGGGCTTCCTTGCTGATGAGGTCCGACACTTCCTGGATCTCGTCGGTGCTCATGTCCTCGCTGGCGGTGATGTTGAACAGCACGCCGCGCGCGCCGGCGATGGAGACGTCCTCCAGCAGCGGGCTGGTGATGGCCTTGAGCGCCGCCTCGCGGGCGCGGTTCTCGCCGGAGGCGATGCCCGTGCCCATGAGGGCCAGGCCGGAATTGGTCATGATGGCCTTCACGTCCGCGAAGTCCAGGTTGATGAGGCCATGCACGGTGATGAGGTCGGCGATGCCCTTGACCGCGTAGAAGAGCACTTCATCGGCCTTTTTCAACATCACGCCGAACCCGGCCTTCTTGGCCGCCATTTGCAGCAGGCGGTCGTTGGGAATGGTGATGATGGAGTCCACCACCTGCTTGAGCTCGCTGATGCCCTTGTCGGCCTGCTGCATGCGGCGGCGGCCTTCAAAGTAGAACGGCTTGGTCACCACGGCCACGGTGAGGGCTCCGGCCTCCTTGGCGGCCTGGGCGATGACCGGCGCGGCGCCGGTGCCGGTGCCGCCGCCCATGCCGGCGGTGATGAAGACCATGTCCGTGCCCTGCAACAGGTCGCGGATCTGGTCGATGCTCTCCAGCGCCGCATTGCGGCCCACTTCCGGATTGGCGCCCGCGCCAAGGCCTTTGGTGAGCTTGCCGCCCAGCTGGATGGTGTGGTCGGCCAGCGACTTCTCAATGTCCTGCGCGTCGGTGTTGGCGGCGATGAAGCTCACCCCGGACAGTCGCGACTGGATCATGTTGTTGATGGCGTTGCCGCCGCCGCCGCCGCAGCCGATGACTTTGATTTTCGCGCTCATGTCGTTTTCAATTTCGAAATGTGCCATGGGTTCCTCCTCCCAAAACAGTGGCTAGTGTGCGTGGACCTTCCCCAAGATCGAAACGCCTTTTAGGCGATGTCGACGAACCATTTCTTCATGCGTCCCAGAATCCGGTTGAAGACGTTGTCCTCGCGGATTCTGAAATCCCCGCCGGCGCCGCTTCCGGGCTGCGTCATGCGCTTTTCCGCTCCGTAGAGCAGCAGGCCCACGGCCGTTGCGTATTTGGGATTGTTGACCATGTCGTACAGGCCGCCCACATACTCGGGGTAGCCAATGCGCACCGGCAGGTCGAAGACCTGCTCGGCCAGATCCTGCATGCCGTGCACAAGCGAGGTTCCGCCTGTGAGCACCACGCCCGCGGCGATCTGGCTCTTGAACCCGCTCTTGATGAGCTCCTGGTCCACAAGCGCGAGAATCTCCTCACACCGGGGCTCGCAGATTTCGGCCAGCACGCGCTTGCTCATGGCGCGGCTCTCGCGGCCGCCGACGCTGGGCACCTCGATGCTTTCGTCGACTTTGACCATGTCGGCCAGCGCGCAGCCGTGGTCGATCTTGATTTTCTCGGCCGCGGTCATGGGCGTGCGCAGGCCGAAGGCGATGTCGTTGGTGAGGTTGTTGCCGCCAAGGGCCAGCACAGCGGTGTGCTTGATGCTGTCCTTGGAGAAAATGGCGATGTCCGTGGTGCCGCCGCCCAGGTCGACAAGGCACACGCCGATTTCGCGCTCCTCGTCGGAAAGGACAGACTTGCTGGACGCCAGCGACTCAAGCACGATGTCGGCCACGTCGAGCCCCGAGCGGTGGCACGAGCGCACGATGTTCTGGGCGCTGGTGACCGCGCCGGTGACGATGTGCACCTTGACCTCAAGACGCACGCCGGCCATGCCCAGCGGATCGGCGATGCCGCGCTGGTCGTCCACGATGAATTCCTGCGGCAGGGTGTGGATGACCTCGCGGTCCAGCGGAATGGCCACGGCCTTGGCCGCCTCGATGACGCGGTCCACGTCCCTCTGGGTCACCTCGCCGCCTTTGACGGCGATGACGCCATGGCTGTTGAATCCCTTGATGTGGCTGCCGGCTATGCCCGCGTAGACCGAGTGGATCTCGCAGCCGGCCATCAATTCCGCCTCCTCCAAGGCTTTCTTGATGGACTGCACGGTCTGCTCGATGTTGACCACCACGCCCCGGCGCAGGCCCGTGCTGGGGCTTGTGCCGATGCCGATGATGTCCACCAGGCCGTCTTCCTTGGCCTCGCCAACCACCGCGCAAATCTTGGTGGTGCCGATGTCCAGGCCGACGATGATGTCGCTCTTGGCCATGTATTCCTCCCTTGTTTAACTCGCCAATTCCCGTAGCTTCCCTATTCTTCCCCGTCAGGAGGCTCCGGGCTTCTGCCTCAGTTCAACCCAAATTTTCCCGTCGCTGGCCACAATGGCCGCCACCTGCCCGGTCTCGCCGCGCAGCTTCAAGTCGCGCCAGACCTTCTCGATGCGGTCGAACTGTGTCGGCCAGTCCGCCAATTCCGCGCGCACCCGCAGGCGCAGCGCGTCGAGGTACAGCTCCACCTGCCCGGACTCGGAAATTTTGACCCAGGCCATCTGCCCCAGGGCGAAGGGCAGCTCCTGCTTGTTCATGCGCTCCACCATGGCCTGCACCTGGGCCTGCTGGTCGCCCAGCTCCGGGGCCACCTGCAAAAGCGGCAGCGAGGCCGAATCGCCGGGGGTGAGCTGCGTGATGATGTTGCCCTTGGCGTCGGCGAAGTAGAGCTGTCCGTCCTGGCGCACCCAGAAGGAGGGCTGGCGCTCCACCATGTTGATGAAGAGCTTGTCCGGCAGCTCGCGCCGCACGGTGACGAACTCCACCCAGGGGTTCTGCGAGAGGGCCGCCTCAACCCGCGTCACGTTGACGCCGAGGCTGTTCTGCCCCAGGCGCAGCCCGGCGATTTCCAGCACCTGCCCGTAAGCCAGCCGCTGGTTGCCGGTAACGCTGATTTCCGTGAGGCCCAGCGCCGGCGTGGTGGTGATGAGCCGGTAAGCATAGATGAGCCCTGTGCCCAAAATGCCCAGCACCACCACCGAGGCCAGAAAAAGCGTCAGCCCCTTCACCGCGCCGCCGGGATTGAGCGGCAGCGAGGGACCGAACTCCTTGCGGGGCCGGTTGATGCGTACCGGGGCCTTGCGGGCCGGCTGGGTCCTGCGCTGCATGCCGCCGCTGGGCCGGATCATTTAAGCACCACCACTTCGGTTTGCAGGTCAACGCCAAAACGCGCGCGCACGGCGTGCCGGCCAAAGTCCATCAGCTCCAGGGCCTGGGCCGCGGTGCCGCCGCCCAGATTCACCAAAAAATTCGCGTGCAGGTCCGAGAAGGCCATGCCGCCCAGCCGCTTGCCGCGCATGCCCGCCTCGTCCAGCAAACGGCCGGCGCTCGAACCTGCCGGATTTTTGAACACGCAGCCCGCGCTCTTGGCCGTTACGGGCTGGCTGGCCTTCTTTTTCGCGTAGACGGCAAGCATGCGGCCGCGCACGGCGTCCGGCGCGTCCTGCGTGAGACGGAACTCCGCCTCCCAGACCAGATAAAGGCCCGTGGCGTCGCCTTCGTTCGCGCCAAAATTCGCGTCGAAATGCCGGTAGCCGAAGGAGCACGCCGAGGCCGCCCGCCACACCAACCCGCCGCCGGGCGTCCACAGGCGCACGCGGGTGAGCGCGTCGGCCGTCTCCACGCCGTAGGACCCGGCGTTCATGGCCACGGCACCGCCCACGCTTCCGGGCACGCCGGTTAGCCCCTCCAGACCGCTGAGTCCCAGCCGCTGGCAAAGGCCCAGCAGGCGCGGCAGGCCAAGGCCAGCGCCCGCGCGCACCAGCACGTCGCGCGTTTTGCATTCCACCTGCGGGGCGGCGGCGTTATCGGCGCGCACCAGCACCAGCTCGTGCTGGCCGTCGGCGGCGAGCAGATTGCTGCCCGCGCCAATGGCCAGCACCCGCCCGGTCGGTCCGGCCAGGGTGGGCAGCAGCGCGCCCAGCTCATCCAGGTCGGCCTCGACGCGCGCCACGGCCTCGACCAGGGCGGGGCCGCCCAGGCGAAGAGTGGTGCGCTGTGCGAAGCGCGGTTCATGGATCAGCTGCAATGCCATCGGTGTTCCCGCTATTTCTCGTCAGTGGCGGCGTTCAGCCATTCTTCGCCGATTTTCCAAATGCTGCCCGCGCCCAGGGTCAAAAGAAGGTCGCCGGGTTGCAGAATGTCGTCCAGCTGGCGCTGGATGCCCGCGAAGTCCGGAAAAAAGCGCACCTTGGTTTTGCTCACCTGCTTGATGCCCTGCGCCAGGCTCATGCCATTGACGCCGGGGATGGGCGACTCGCTGGCGGGATAGATTTCCGTGAGCAGCAGCAGGTCCACGCCTGCGAACACGGTGCAGAAGTCGCCGAACAGCGCCTGCGTGCGGCTGAAGCGGTGCGGCTGGAAGGCCACAACCAGCCTGCGGCCGGGGAAGCAGGCCCGCGCGGTCTCCAGGGTGGCGCGTATCTCCGCCGGATGGTGGCCGTAGTCGTCCACCACAAGCACGCCGCGGCGCTCACCCTTTTTCTCAAAGCGCCGGCCCACGCCGCCAAAGTTCGCCAGACCCTGCAGAATGGCCTCCTTGGGCAGGCCGGCCTCCAGCGCCACGCCGATGGCTCCCAGGGAGTTGAGCACGTTGTGCATGCCGGGGTGCGCGAGCGTCACCTGCGCCCAGGGCTCGCCGCCCAGGGTCACGTCGAAAATGCTGCGCAGGCTGGAGGCGATGATGTGGCCGCGCAGGCGGTTCTTGGGGCCCAGGCCGTAGGTGAGGCAGGGCCGTTTGATGCCCGGCAGCAGGCGCTGCACGCCGGGGTCGTCGCCGCAGACCACGTTGACGCCGTAGAAGGGGATGGCGTTCATGAACGCGGTGAAGGATTTGTCGATGGCGTCGAGGTCGTGGTAAAAATCCAAGTGGTCGCGGTCCACGTTGGTCACAACCGTCATAATGGGCGACAGGCACAAAAACGAGCCGTCGCTCTCGTCGGCCTCGGCAATCAAGAACTCGCCCTCGCCCAGGCGCGCGTTGCTGCCAAAGGTGTTCAGCCGGCCGCCGATGATGACGGTGGGGTCGAGCCCGGCCTCGGTGAAGATGGTGGCGAGCAGCGATGTCGTGGTCGTTTTGCCGTGGGTGCCGGCCACGGCGATGCCCGTGCGCATGCGCATGAGCTCGGCCAGCATCTCCGCCCGGGGGATGATGGGGATGGCGAGTTCGCGCGCGCGCACAAGCTCCGGGTTGCCGTCCTGAATGGCCGTGGACTTGACCACCACATCGGCGTTGCCGATGTTTTCCGCCCCGTGGCCGATGAACACCGTTGCGCCAAGCTTTTTGAGCCGGTGCACAGCGCTGCCCGCGGCCATGTCCGATCCGGTGACCGTGAAGCCCATGTTGAGCAGCACCTCGGCGATGCCGCTCATGCCCGCGCCGCCAATGCCCACCATGTGCACGGTGGACACGCGGCTGTACATGGCGGGGCTGGCGCTTGCGCCGGGAACCGCCACTCGTTTGGTATGCTGCGCTTCTTCCATGTCTGTTTCCTTGTTCTTCCGCCGGGGCTCACGCCGCCTCGCGGCGGAGTTCCTCAAGACCATCGGCGATGAGCGCCGCCGCCTCGGGCCTGGCGAATGTTTTGGCCTCGCGGCTCATGGCCGCAAGTTTGGCCGTGTCGCCCAGCAGCCCGGCCGCAAGCTCGGTCAGGGACTGGGCGGAAAGATCCTTCTGGTCCAGCATCACCGCCGCGCCCAGGTCCGCCAGATGCTGCGCGTTCACGCGCTGATGGTCGTGCGCGGCGAAGGGAAAGGGCACCAGCACGCTCGGGGTGCCCGTGGCCGCCAGTTCGAAGATCGTGCTGGCTCCGGCGCGGCACAGGGCCAAATCCGCCCAGGCGTAAGCTCCGCCCATGCCCTCGATGAAGCCGAAAACGCTTGTCGGGTCGGCTCCGGCCTTCTCGTAGGCGTCGCGGATGCGCGTTTCGTCGGCCACGCCGGTCTGGTGCAGAATGTTCACCCGCGCGGCCGCAAGCGCCGGCAGGGCGGCGACAACGGCGTCGTTGAGGGCCCGTGCCCCCTGGCTGCCGCCCAGCACCAGCAGGTTGCGGCGCTCGCCCAGGGCGTGGCGTTTGGCCTCGCAAATCTCCGTGCGCACCGGGTTGCCCGTGCGCGTCACCTTCACGGCGGGGAAGGCTCCCAGCCTGTCGTCGAAGGATACGAACACCCGCTTGACCAGCTTGCCCAGCACCCGGTTCGTCATGCCCGGCACGGAGTTCTGCTCGTGCACGGCGGTGGGGATGCGCATGAGCGCCGCCGCCAGCACCGGGCAGAAGCCCGCGTATCCGCCAAAGCCGATGACAACCTCTGGCGCAAAGCGCCGCAGGGCGCGGGTGGCCAAAATAACGCCCCGGCTGACCCAGACGATGGACAGAAGGCTCTTGGCGCCCTTGCCCAGCACGCCGCTGGCGGGCAGGGCCTTGAACTCCAGGCCGGCCTTTTGCGCCAGCGCGCCCTCGGGCCCGTTGCCGCCCAAAAAAAGTATCCGCGCCTCCGGGTTGCGGCGTTTCACCTCCGCGGCCACGGCCAGCGCCGGGAAAATGTGCCCCCCGGTGCCGCCGGTGGTGACCACCAGGCGCGATATGGACGTGCGCGCGCTCACGAGCGGTTCCTCGACAGGTTGAGCAGCACGCCCACGCAGATGAACGAGGCGATGAGCGAGCTGCCGCCGTAGCTGATGAAGGGCATGGGCACGCCCTTGGGCGGCACGGTGCCCAGCACCACGGCGAGGTTGAGGCAGAAGCCCAGGGCCAGGATCACGCACATGCCGAACGCGGTGAAGCGGTCCATGAGGTCCTCCTGCAGAAAGGCCACGCGGAAGGCGCGCAGCAGCAGAAAGCCCACCAGCAGGAACACCAGCGAGATGCCGAGGAATCCCAGCTCCTCGCCCACCACGGCCATGATGAAGTCGTTGTGCGCCTCGGGCAGGAAGAAGAGCTTCTGCTTGCCCGCGCCCAGCCCGGCCCCGAAGAACTTGCCGGACCCGAAGGCGTACAGCGACTGCACGAGCTGATAGCCCTCGTCCTTGGCCTTGGCGAAGGGATCGATGAAGGCGGTCCAGCGTTTGAGGCGATACGGAGCGGAGGAGATGAGCATCCAGCCCGCCCACGCGCCCACGCCCACCGAGCCTATAAGATAGATGATGCGCGTGCCGCCCACCAAACACATGCAGAACAGAATGAAGCACAGGAACGCCGTGCCGCCGAAGTCCGGCTGGAGCATGAGCAGCGCGCTCATAATGCCCGTGACCAGGAACGGCGGAATGACGCCGACCGTGAAGGTGCGGGTTTGCACCAGCTCCTGCTTTTTGGCGAAAAAGAAGGCCAGGTAGAACACCAGCGCGATCTTGGCGAACTCCAGCGGCTGCATGGAGAACGGTCCCATGTGGATCCAGCGTTTGCCGCCGCCCACCGTGGCGCCGATGATTTTGGTGAGCACCAGCAGGATGATGGCCGCGATGACCCAGAAGTAGGTGAGGTCGTAAAAAAACCGCTTGTTCACCCGCGCGCAGAAGATCATCAGCCCCGTGCCCACCACGGCGAAGATGGCCTGCTTCTTGAAAAACAGGTACTTGTCGCCATAGAAGCGCTCGGCCATGATGCCGGAGCTGGAGAAGACCATGATGAGGCCGACCCCCGCCAGCAGGAGCGTGGCGCAGAGCAGCCAGTAGTCCATGGGGAAATATTGCACGTTGCGGCGCTGGTTCATCTGCCCGCCTCCGCGCCGGTGTCCAAAAGCGCCCGCGCCACGCGCGCGAAATCGCGTCCGCGCTCGGCGTAGCCCTTGTACGCGTCAAAGCTGGCCGTGCCGGGGGAAAGCAGAATCACGTCGCCCTTGCGCGCAAGCCCGAACTGACGGCGCACGGCGGCCTCCAGCGTCGCATCCCAGCTCACTGGGAACAACGGGGCGAGGACCGGCTCGAAAACCTCCCGCGCCGCGCCGAACAGCCCGATGGACAGCACCTTTCCGGCGATTTTGCCCGCCAGTTCTGCCATGTCGCCGCCCTTGAACACGCCGCCCAGCAGCAGGCGCACCGGGCGGTCCATGCTGGCCACGGCGGCGGCCACGCTCTCCAGCGTGGTGGCCTTGGAGTCGTCGACGAACAGCACGCCGCCGGCCTCGCACACGGGCTCGATGCGGTGCGGCAGGGCGTTGAACGCGGCGATGGCCTCGCGCGCCTGCCGCTCGGTGATCCCGAATGGCTGCACCATGCGCCAGGCGGCGGCGATGTTCTCGCGGTTGTGCTCGCCGGGCAGCCCCGGGCAGGCGAAGTCCGTGTCCGCGCGGTAGTACTCGCGCCGGGCGCGGCTGAAATGGCGCGCCTCCAGCTCCTCGCGCATGGCCGCCGGGGCTATGGCCAGGCAGGCGTGGTCCTGCTGCGCAAAGAGGTTCAGCTTGGCCGAGAGGTACTCCTCCATGTCCGCGTGGTAGTCCAGGTGGTTGGCCGAGAAGTTGAGCAGCGCGGCTACCCGCGGCTTGAAGGTGCGGCAGTTCTGCAACTGGAAGCTCGAAATCTCGATGACCAGCGCGTCCACGGGCGCGTCGCCCAGCAGATAGTCGCACAGGGGCGTGCCGATGTTGCCGCCCACGAAGGTGGAGAGGCCCGCGTGGCGCAAAATGTGTCCCACCAGCGTGGTGGTGGTGGTTTTGCCGTTGGTGCCGGTGATGGCGATGACCGGCTCGTCGAGGAACCAGGAGGCGAACTCCATCTCGGCCACAACGCGTTCGGGGGCCACGTCCGCCAGCACGTGCGCAAGCTTTTTGACCGGCACGCCCGGGGAAAGCACGATGAGATCAGCGTCGGCGAACTGCGCGGGCGTGTGCGGACCGGCCTCCAGCGTCAGGCCGGCGGAGGCCGGGTCGGCGTGAACCTTCAACAGCGTTTCGGCGGGCAGGTCGGGCTTGGCGTCCACCAGGCGCACGCGTGCGCCAAGCGTCAGCAGAAAACGGCAGGCGGCCAGACCCGAGACGCCGGCGCCCACTACAACCGCCTGTTTGCTCTGGAAAATCTTTAGACTTTGAAAGATGCGTACTTTCCTATCCATGCCGGGCCGCCTAGCGAAGCTTCAGGGTGCTCAGGGCCATCAAGGCCATGAGGATGGAGAGGATCCAGAACCGGATGATGATCTTGGATTCTGGAATGCCTTTTAATTCAAAGTGATGGTGCAGCGGTGCCATGCGGAAGATGCGTTTGCCGCCGCTCATCTTGAAGTAGCCAACCTGGAGGATGACCGAGAGGGTTTCGAACACGAACACGCCGCCCACCAGCGCCAAAAGGAGTTCCTGCTTGGCCAGCACGGCGATGAAGCCAAGCAAACCGCCAAGGGAAAGCGAACCCACGTCGCCCATGAACACCTGCGCGGGGTAGGCGTTGAACCACAGAAATCCCAGACCCGCGCCCACCAGCGCGCCGCAGACCACTGTCACCTCGCCCACGCCGGGCACGGCCGTGATGTTGAGGTACTGGGCGAGCATGGCGTTGCCCGCTACGTAGATGAACAGGGCGAAGCAGGCCGCGCTGACCACCAGCGGCCCGATGGCGAGGCCGTCCAGACCGTCGGTGAGGTTGACGGCGTTGGACGCGGCCACCAGGATGAACACGGCGAAAGGCACGTAAAAGAGCCCCAGATCCGGGTGGAAATGTTTAAAGAACGGCACCGCCAGCTGGGTGGAGTATGCCGGCTGGAAAATGAGCAGGGTGATGGCCATGGCCGCCACCGCGAGCTGCCCCGTGAGCTTGGCCCGTGGGGAAATGCCCTTGTTCTGCTTTTTTACGACCTTGGTGTAGTCGTCCCAGAAGCCCACCGCGCCGAACCCCACGAAAACCAGCAGCGAAAGCCACACGTAGACGTTGGTGAGGTCGGCCCAGAGCAGCACGCTGGACATAAGCGAAACGCCGATGAGCAGGCCGCCCATGGTGGGGGTGCCTTCCTTGGCCTGGTGGCAGGTCACCTCCGCCAGAATGTGCTGGCGGCAGCGCAGGGAGTTCAGCCACTCAATGAGCTTGGGTCCGAACAATATGGAGATGACCAGCGCGGTCAGCAGCGCGTAGACGCTGCGGAACGTGATGTACCGGAAGACGTTGAACAGCGAGAATTTGGCCGCAAGGGGGTAGAGGAGATGATAGATCATTTCGTCCCCTCCTTGGCGTTCTTGGGCTCGCCGCACTCGCCGCACAGGGCGGCGGCGATGGCCTCGGCGTAGACCTCCATGCGGCAGAAGCGCGAGCCCTTCACCAGCACGGTGCCGCCGTCGAGGGCGGCCAGGGCGGAAAGCACGCGCTTGGGACCGGACACGGGTTCGACCTTGACGGACGCGCCGGCGGCGGTAATGCCGCGCGCCACGTCGGCCGCGTGCGCGCCCTGGTAGAAGACGAGGTCGGGCCTGACCGCGGCCACAACCGCGCCAATGCCCTCGTGAGCCTGATCCGCCTCGTCGCCCAGCTCGCCCATGTCGCCCAGCACCAGCACCAACCGGCCCTCGCCGGCCATCAGCCGCGCGGCCTCCAGGCTGCGCCCCATGGAAAGCGGATTGGCGTTGTAGGAGTCGTCCACCACGCGCCAGGGACCGGATTCCTTGCAGCAGAAGCGCTGGCCCGGCAGCACGGCCGAGCCCAGACCCCGGGCGATTTGCTCGGGCGAAAGGCCCAGCATGTGGCAGGCTCCGGCCACGGCGGCGGCGTTTTCGGCGAAGTGCGTTCCGCAGGCGGGCAGCTCGGCCCAAAAGGCCTGCCCGTCCACAATGATTTCGTACAAGCCGCGTCCGCCGGGCAGCGGCTCTTCAAAGCGGGCGTAGTATTTGGCGAAGCTGTTCTGCGTGGAGAAGCCGGCCACCTCGGGGAACACGCGCGTGGCCTCGGCCCACAGCTCGGGGTAGTCCATGCTGCACAGGCCCAGGCCGCCGGGCTTGACGAAGGACAGCAGCGCGGCCTTGGCCCGCGCCACGCCGGAAAGATCGCCCAGGCCCTGCAGGTGCGCGGGGCCGATGTTCAGCACCACGGCCAAATCCGGCGCGATGATGACGCCAAGTTCGGCCATGTCGCCGGGCCTGCTGATGCCCGCTTCCATGACCCAGGCGTCCTCGCGGCCGTCCGCGGCGAGCATGGACAGGGGCAGCCCGACCTGGTTGTTGAAATTCTTGTGGTTCTTGGCCACGCGGATGACGGAGCCCAGGGTCTGGGCCAACAGCTCCTTGGCCGTGGTCTTGCCGGCGGTGCCGGTGATGGCGATGACCTTGGCGGTGGCCGCGTCGCGCCAGTGGCGCGCCAGCAGGCCCAGCGCCAGCTGCGTGTTCGCAACCTGGATGACCGGGCAGGTCAGGGCGTCGAGCTCGGGCAGGGGGCGGCTGGCCACAATGGCGCAGGCGCCGGCCTTGGCGGCGGCGGCGGCGAAGTCATGGCCGTCGAAGCGCTCGCCCTTGAGGCAGAAGAACAGATCGCCGGGCGCGACCTCGCGGTTGTCCGTGCGCACGGTTGTAACCACGACGTCCCCAGCCGGGGCGTCCATGGCCTGTCCGCTCAGGCGCAGGGCTATGTCGCGCAGGGTAAGCCTCATCCGAGAACCTCGCGAATGGCGCGGGAGACCGCCTCGACATCTGAGAAGGGGTGCTTGACGCCGTTGATGAGCTGATAGGGCTCGTGCCCCTTGCCCGCCACAAGAAGCGCGTCGCCGGGGCGCATGAGGGCCACCGCCTTGCAAATGGCGGCGTAGCGGTCCGCGTCCTCCACGACCTCTTTGGCCGTGGCCAGGCCCGGGCGCACGTCGTTTATGATCTCCAGCGGATCCTCGAAGCGCGGATTGTCCGAGGTGAGCACGGCCACGTCGGCCAGCTCCGCCACGGCCTGGGCCATGAGGGGCCGTTTGGTGCGGTCGCGGTTGCCGCCGCAGCCGAACACGGTGATGAGCCGCGTGAAGCCCGCGTCGCGCAGGGCCCGCTGCACGTTCAGCAGCGCGTCCGGGGTGTGGGCGTAGTCGACGAAAATATCCAGGCCGCGATCATTCAGCACGCGCTCAAGCCTTCCCGGCACGCCGGTGAAGGGGGCCAGCGGCTGCATGTCGGCCGGGCCAAGGCCTATGCCCAGCGCCACGGCCTGTGCGGCCAGCAGGTTGCTGGCGTTGTGCGCGCCCACCAGACCGGACTGGAGGCTCCAGCACTTGCCTTCCCACTCCATGCGCAGGGTCAGCCCGCGCGGGGTGCTCTCCACCAGGTCGCCGCGCAGCATGGGATTGTTGCCCGGGGCCTGCGCGCCATGCAGGCTGAAGCCCACGGCGTCGGGGAACTCGGAGAGCAGGCGCATTCCGTAGGGATCATCGGCGTTGGCGGCCTTGTGCTTGTCCAGCCGGGGATATGTGCCGAACAGCAGCTTCTTGGCCTGATAATACGACTCGAAGTCGCCGTGATAATCCAGGTGGTCCTGGGTCAGGTTCGTCAGCACGGCGGCGTCGAACTCCAGACCGGCCACGCGCTTCTGGTGCAGGGCGTGGGAGCTGGTCTCCATAACAACGGTGTCCACGCCGGCCTGGCTCATCTGGGCGAAAAGCTCGTGCAGACGCCAGCAGCCGGGGGTGGTCAGGCTGGCCTCGAAGTTTGCGCCGGGCCAGCGGTAGGCCACGGTGCCCAGCACGCCGACCGTGCGGCCGCAGGCGCTGAGCAGCCCCTCCAAAAGATAGGCGACGGTGGTTTTGCCGTTGGTGCCGGTGACGGCGATGACCTGCATGGCCTGCTCGCGCGTGCGGAAATGCGCCTCGGCCAGCATGCCCAGGGACTCGGCGGGGTCGTCCACGCGCACAAGGCCGGCGGCCATGTCGCCGGGCACGGGCTGGCTCTCTCCCACCACCACCCAGCCGGCCCCATGGGCCAGCGCGTCGGCCAGGAACGCGGCGGACTTGTCGGCCGCGCTCGGCATAAGCACAAACACCTCGCCCGGTTTGACCAGGCGGGAATCAGTCTGGACCATCAGTCCCCTGCCGACCATGGACAGCAGTTCATTGAAGCGCGGGCCGCTCACTGCTTCTTCTCCTTGTCTGCGTGGCCCAGCCAGAGGATGAACGCGTCGGCCTTGCCGGCATCGGCGCCTTCGGGCCAGGGTTCGCCCGGTATGGGCTTCTGATTGGTTATCTCCATGCCGTTGCCTTTCAGCGAGGGCACGATGCCGTGTTTGCCGAGCACCTCCAGGGCGCGTCGGACGGAGAGCCCCACGAGGTTGGGCACGGTGCCGCCGCTGCCGCCTTCGGCCATGGGGGGCCTTGTCGCCTTGGCCATCATGGTGTGCTCGGGCGCTGCGGGATCGGGCGGGCCCTTGGCCTCCGGCAATTGGCCGAAGTACGAGAGGGTCTTGATGGCGATGTCGCGCACGGCCGGAGCCGCCACCACGCCGCCGAAGGAGACGGGCGTGGGCTCGTCCACGGCGACGAAGAACAGGTACTCCGGCTTGTCCGCCGGCACCAATCCCACAAAGGAGGCCACAATGCCGGTGCCGTAACCCTTGCCCGCCATGCCGCTGAACTTTTGCGCGGTGCCGGTTTTGCCGGCCATGGGCACGCCGGGAATGCGCGCCACCTTGCCGGTGCCGTCCTCCTCCACCACCTCGCGCATCATGGAGAGCACGGTGTTTGCGGTCTGCTCGCTGAACACGCGCGCAGGCTCCGGGGTGTCCTCCTGCGGAGGGTCGAGCACCAGCCGCAGGGGTTTGGTCACGCCCTTGTTGGCCAGCGTGAGATAACCCTTGGCCATTTGCAGGCCGGTGACGCCGATGCCCTGGCCGAAGGAGATGGCGGCGAGGTCGAATTCGGTCCAGTCCTTGGGCTGGCGCAGCATGCCGGGCGACTCGCTGGGAAGCGAAAGACCGGTGCGCTCGCCGAAGCCGAGTTTGCGCAAGTAGCCGTACAACGGCTGCGCGCCCAGCGACAAACCGATCTTGGCCGTTCCGATGTTGCTGGAGTAGCGCAACACGCGGTTGGCCGAAAGCCAGCGGTAGGGGTGGGTGTCGCGGATGGTTTTGCCGCGCAGGTTCCACTTGCCGTTCTCGCAGTCGAAAATTTTGTTCGGGTCGATGACCTTCTGCTCCAGCGCGGCGATGAAGGTGAAGGGCTTCATGGTCGAACCGGGCTCAAAAATATCCAGGGCGGCGCGGTCGCGGCGCACGGCGGGCTTGTAGTCGCCCGGAATGTTGCTGTTGAAGAAGGGATAATGCGCCAGGGCGAGAATGTCGCCGTCGGAAACGCGGACCACGATGGCCATGCCGGAGCGGCCGTTGTACCTGTTCACCACGTCCGAAAGGGCCTGCTCGGCGGCGTCCTGCACCACGGTGTCGATGGTGAGGCGCACGTCCTGGCCGCGGATGTTCATCTCTTTGCCCTGGGCGTCCAGATAGAGCCGCCGCCCGGAGGCGTCGCGCTGGACCACGAACTTGGCGCGGCCGCCGGCCATGCGTTCGTCGAAGAGCCCCTCAATGCCTTCAAGCCCCTTGCCGTCCACATCGACGAAGCCGAGCACCTGCCCGGCCAGCCCGCGATTGGGGTACATGCGGCGGTATTCGCTGGTCAGATGGATGCCGGGGATGTTGGCCTTGAGCAGCGCCTCGGCCTCGCGGTCCTCAACCTGCCGCTTGACCCACACGAAGCCCTTGCTTGAGGCCAGCTCGCGCTCAAGCGAACGGCGCTGCACGCCGAGAATCTGCGCCAGCGTCTGGGCCGTCTGGGCGGGATTCTGGATCTCAACAGGCGAGGCGTACACGCTCTTGCTCTCCACGCTGGTGGCCAGGATGGCGTTGTTGCTGGCGTAAATGCGCCCGCGCTCGCCCAGTTCGAACTCCGTGGCCAGATTCTGCTTGCCCGCCGCAACGGCCAGCTTGGGGCCCAGGTACAGCTGCACGTAAGCGGCGCGTCCCCAAAGCGTCACCCAGATAAGCGCAAAAACGAAGGCCACCCCGACAAGCTTGAGCTTGCCGAGGTCGGTCTTGCTGCGGGCCTCTTTAGGCCGTTTGCGCTCTATGCGACTTCTGGTGACCGCCATCTTCGTCCATTCCCTTGTCGATTATTTGCCCTTGGGCTTGTCGTCCTGGCCAGTCATCAGCCGCATCTGTCCGGGTCCCACGGGCACCAGCCCGTATACGGAGGCCAGCCGTTTGAGGCGGTAGGGCGAAATAAGGTTGTTGCGCTCCAGCTCCAGTTTGGAGGCCAGCGACGTGCGGGCGCCCAGCTCCTTTTCCAGCTTGTTCAGGTCGTAGGCCAGATCCATGCGTTCAATGTTCAGCCACACGCTGGAGAGCCCGAGCAGCAGCGCCCCCACGATGGAGCAGGAGAACGCCAGCAAATAGCCGCGCAGCCGGCTCATAACGAGCCTCCCGCCGGGGTCAGGCGCTCGGCCACGCGCAGTTTGGCGCTGCGGCTTCTTGGGTTGCGGTCCCTCTCCAGCTGCGTGGGCAGCTGCGGCTTTTTGGTCAGCACGCGCAGCACCGGGATGCGGTCGCAGGTGCAGATGGCCTGCTCAAGCGGGCAGCGGCAGCCTTTGGCCCAGTAGCGAAAGCTTTCCTTCACCTCGCGGTCCTCCGCGGAGTGGAACGAAATGACGGCCACGCGGGCCCCGGGCTTCAAGTACCGCACAATGCGTTCCAGAAATGTTTTCAATTCCTCAATTTCCTGATTCACGGCCATGCGCAGCGCCATGAAAGTGCGTGTGGCCGGGTGATTGCGAGCCTCTCTGCGGCGGTCGGGGGGGTACGCCCTGGACACGATTTCCGCAAGTCTTGACGTGGTGGCTATCTCCTCCTGCTCACGCGCGCGCACAATGGCCCGGGCGATCTTGCCGCCCAAGGGCTCGTCGCCCAGGTCGCGGATGATGCGCTTGAGCTCCTCGAAATGTCCGCGGTTCACCAGCGTCTTGGCCGAATCCATGCCGCTCGTCGCGTCCATGCGCATGTCCAGCGGGCCGTCGGCCATGAAGCTGAAGCCGCGCTCGGCCTCGTCGAGTTGCAGCGAGCTGACGCCAAGATCAAGCACCGCGCCGTCAAGCTCCTCCCAGCCCAGTTCCGCCAGCGCGTCCTCGAACCGGCTGAAGGGCGAATAGAACGTGTGCGCGCGCCCGGGGAACTCCTCCAGCCGCGCCCGCGCAAGGGCCAGCGCCTCTTCGTCGCGGTCCAGGCATACAAGCTCGGCCCCGCCCGCGCTGGCGCGCAGCAGGCC
This sequence comes from Desulfovibrionaceae bacterium CG1_02_65_16, assembly GCA_001871085.1. GTDB lineage: Bacteria > Desulfobacterota > Desulfovibrionia > Desulfovibrionales > Desulfovibrionaceae > Humidesulfovibrio. The sequence continues at coordinate 2,628 of MNUQ01000044.1, read as the reverse complement.
CAGGCTGTGTCCGGCCAGACCCAGCGTGCCGTCCAGATAACGGCCCCCCGCCTTGGGGGAAAGGTAGCCCACCACCTCTTCCAGCATCACCGGAATATGGGGTGCGGCATCCTGAACGGACATGTCAGTCCTCCTACCCTAGAAGGGCAGCTTGATGTCGGCCCGGGCCAACTCGGCGGAGACGTCCTCGTTGCTCTCTTCAAGCAGAGCCTCAAAGCGCTCCTTGTCCCAAATCTCAAAACAGCGTCCCACGCCCACCAGCACCACGTCGCGCTCCAACCTGCCGCTTTTGCGCAGATGCGTGGGCAGCTGGATGCGGCCCTGCTTGTCCAAAACGACCTCCGAGTAGCCGGCGAAGGCCACGCGGCGGAGGTGCTGCAACGTGGTGGAAGGGGCGGAGAGTTTTCCCTCAAGCTCGGCCACAAACTGCTCCCACTGCCCCGGGGTGATGCCGATGATCTGCCCCTGGTAGATGGTGAGCACCAGCCTTCCGTCCGGCGATTCCGCCAGAAATTGGTCGCGGAATTCCGGGGTCAGCATAAGCCGGCCCTTGGGATCCAGACTGCGGTGGGCATGGCCAAGAAGTCGCACGTTCTTCCCCTTGTGAACCACTATTTTCCACGAATTACCACTTCGCCCCACTTTTTTATGAAATCCGAGGGAAAGTCAATACAAAAAGCATTTGCTTCCCAGTGAAATACGGTTAGTAATCGAATCACTGCCGGTCACGGGCTTTCACCAAGCTGGAACCGCAAATGATGTTGGACTGTTGGCGGGGAATATCGCGGCCAAGAAAATAGGGGACCGGAGCGGGAAAATGCGTAGCGCAAGGGCCACGGCATTGTGGACCGGCACCGGCCGGACGGGGGGTTGACAGTGGCAGCTGTGGAGAAGAAGGCGAGCATCGCCGATGCGCTGGACGAGCAGTATTATCAGATTAATTTGGATATACTTGAAAGCTTCAGCAAATACAGGCCTCCGCTTGATCTGTTTCGCTTCAAGGAAGACGTGGCGCGTGTGCTGCCGTATTGCCGCGCCGGCGAGCGTTTGAGCAACGAGAAGGTGGAGGAGCTGGCGCAACTGGTGGAGGATGGGCTTGTTTTTGTCTCCCGCGCCGACCACCCGGTGTACGTCAAGCACATCAGCTTCCAGCTCGACCTTGTGCTGGTGGACAAGAATCTGCACGAGACGGAAATCGCCGACATTTTCGCCCAGGCACTTACCCGCAGGCTGGGCGAGTTCTATCAGCAGCCCGTGGCGCCGGTGTTTGTAAAACTGTGGACAGACCTCATGGTGCTCACCGAGTATCTGCACCAGGATCCGCACCGCGTGCGCGCGCTGGTGAAGCGTCTGCACACCGTCCACACGTTGGAGAACCACTCCTTCAACTGCGGCGCGGTGGGCCTGGCCGTGCATGTGAAGGCCCACGCCGCCAGCTACGAGGCGGGCGAGGTGAAGCGCAAGCACCTGGACCATCTGACCTGCGGGCTGTTTCTGCACGATATGGGCATGAGCAAGGTGCCGGCGTTCATCCTCGACAAGGACAAGCCGCTGACCCCCGACGAGCGCGCCAAGGTGCAGCGCCACACGCAGTCCGGGTTCGAGATGCTGACCAAGCTCGACCTGCGCTTTGCGGAAGTGGAGGAATGTGTGCAGGACCACCACGAGCGCCTGAACGGCTCCGGCTATCCCCTCAAAAAGAACGCCGCCGACATCGGCCCCCTGGCGCGGCTGTGCGGCCTGGTGGATTCGTACTGCGCCATGGTGAGCCAGCGTCCCTACGCCCCGGCCATGGAGCCCATGAAGGCGGCCGCGGCTCTCGCCCAGGATCCCGGCTACGATCCCGAGCTGACCCGGACGTTGCAGGCCCTGGTGTTTGCGCAGGGCAAGCCCAAATAGACCGCCTCCCCACGGGAAACGTCGCTCCCCCCCTTGCATGCGGGGCAGAATGTGCTATACGCGTTGTTGTGTGGCATCCCGTTCATCTATGGAGGCCGGCCATGAGCCAGGGAGATTCCGTATACCGCGGCGCGGAACCCGCGCCCCTTGCATCCGCTGTTGACTCAGCTGTCGAATCCGCCATGGAGCTGGCCGATGGCGACGCCCGCCCGGTGCTTGTGCTTACCCGCCACCCGGAGGACTACGCCGAGGACATGCTCGCGGCGGGGCTTACCCCGCTGTTCGCCGCCGGCATGCCGGAGCTGATGGGGCTTTTGCGCAAACACGCGGTGAGCGGCTTTGTGCTGGAGGTGGACCAGGTGCTGCACACGCGCGGACTGGAGCGCGAGCATCTCTACCTGCTGGCGGAGGCCTTCCCCCTGCTGCGTGTGCGCAGGCCGCGCAGCGCGCGCGCCATGGCCCTGCTGGACGACCCGGAGCGTTTCGCCGATAAGGTGCGGCGCTTTTTCCCGCGTCGTGCGCGCCTTATGCCCCGCGTCCCCGTGCTGTTCGACGCGGTCCTGACCGGGCCGGACGACCCCGGCTTCGCCGAGGCGTTGCCGGCCACGGTGCTCGATGTCTCCGCCACGGGCGGGCTGTTAATGGGCAAAGGGCCCCTGCCTGCGGGGAATATGTGGCGGGTGCGCATCCCGGGCCTTTTCGACCAGACGCCCATTACGGCGGGGGTGT
>MNUQ01000007.1:8473-10886 GCA_001871085.1 Desulfovibrionaceae bacterium CG1_02_65_16 | reverse complement strand
GGCGGATCCTCCTACCCGCCGCCCCCGCCCAAACGGAAGGCCGCCACCGGAACTTCGGCCCGCATGGCGGCTTTGCGCCAGGAGTGATGTCGCCGCTGCACACCCCCTCCCGAGCGGGCCCAAGGCGACAGGGCGACGCAGGGAACAACGAAAGGAAACCGCCATGCTTTTTTTCGTGAACAAGCCGGATGAAAGGATTCTTGACCGAATCGCTCTTGTCGGCGGCGACGAGGACAAGGCCCTGCTCCTGGTGGGCGACGCCATCAGCTTTGGCACCGCCTTCTGGGAGGACACATTGGAAAAGCTGGATGTGTCCGATGTCTATGTGGCCCAAAGCGCCCTGGACGCCCGCAACATCAAGCTCAGCGACAACTGCAAAGTGGTGGACTACGGCAAAATCGTGGACCTGCTGCTGGATGGCGACGAGAAAGTCGTCTCGCTGTAAGGAGGGATAATCATGCCCAAATCCATTACCATCCTGCTCCTTTCCGGCTCCGCCGAGAACGAGGACGCGGAGTTCGCTACCCGCCTCGCCGAGGCGGCGCTGGCGAAGGGCCACAAGGTCCAGATGTATCTGTTCGGAAACGCCGTCAATCTTTCCAAAAAAGAAGTCCCCATCGAAGGCGATCTGCACATCGCGCCGCGCCTGCTGGAGCACATCGAGCCGACCAAGAACTTCGCCCGCATCGCCCGGCTGTGCGAAAAAGGCGCCGACATCTCCACCTGCCACACCAACGAGCACGCCCGCGGCATTGAGTCCCGGGAGTATGTCGATGGCGTCAAGTGGGGGGATGTCGGCGGGACTTTCACCAAATATCTCATGGTCTCGGACGTTCTGCTGTCCATAGGCCACTAGGGAGGCGCACGATGATTAATTCCGCTTGCCTTATCGTGTCCAAACCCCTTGGCGTGGAAGCGTCCGCGCTTGGCATCCGCACCGCCTGGGCCTGCCATGAGAGCGGCTTCGAGACCAAGCTTCTTTACGCCGAGGAAGGCGTGTGGTGCCTAACCAACACCCCAGGCTACCACACCTCCATGCTCAAGGATCTTATCAGCGAGGATGGCGAGGTCTTCGTCACCCGCGAGGACCTGGAGAAACGCGGGCTGACCGAGGACGACCTGTTTGAGGGCGTCACGGTGATTGATGCCGAGGAAGTCGCCGCACTCTGCGAGGACTGCGACACCGTCAACTACTTCTGATCCCCATCGAAAGGAGACAACCATGCCCACCGTAACCTTTGAAAGGCTGGACGAGAACCGCGACCTGTTCCGGGTCGGCGCCAAGGCCGTGCCCGAAATCATCATGGACTTCTCAAAGCTCACGCCGGAGGAGCGCGGCCAGGAACACATGGGGGCGCGCCTTCTCTGCGTGGCCGCCCTGTCCTGCTACACCGGCACGTTTGTAAACGCCTTGCAGCGCCACGGCGCGCAGGTCAAATCCATGACCGCCTCCGCCACCCTCTCCAAGGAGAAGGACGAGGTGAACCGGACCCGCTACACGACCCTCGACATCTCGGTCGAGGTGGGGCTGGAGGAAAAGAACCGCACGATCTTTGAGACCGTGAAGGACAGCATGCTCAACGGCTCCCTGCTCACATACTCCCTCGAGGAGGGCATGGCCGTGAGCTACGACCTGAAGATGAACGCCGTGTAGCGGCGGCAGCGACGCGAGCATTCACCAAAAACACAACACGCGGGCTTTTGCCCGCGGCAAAAGGAGTCAACAATGGCTGACAAGAAAGTCGTCCTCATCACCTGTGGAGCCCCGGCCGCCAACGCCGCCGGCGACGCCATGAAAAAGCTGCTGAAGAAGGCCGCCACCACGGCCAGCTTCACCCCCGCGGGCATGGTCGCCGAGGCGGTCACGATCGAAGGCGCCGCGCAGACCGCTCCCGAAGGCGTCGCCAAGGTTTTCGAGGATGGCGGCGCGTACGCCGTGGTCGATCTCGGCAATGCCGGCGCGGATGCTCTTGAGGCCGCCGTGGCCCAAATCTCTGAGGCGGTGGACCGCCGCACCATGGTCGTCCTCGCCGCGGCCGACGGCTTGTTCTTCTCCGGCCTGGGCATCAACACCAAGATCGGGTCCGCCCCGCGCGCGGCCGTGGCCGCCGACGTGGTGGCCACCATCTGCTACGTGGCCGACCTGCCGGTGCCCCCGGACCTCACCGGCGCCGTCCTGTATCAGGTGCTCAAGGACCCGGACATGAAGCTCAAGGAGATCGGCAAGCTCAGGGACGCCCTGGGCCGCATGGAGGTGGCCCTGCAGCGCGACAACCGCGAGCCCTGGGACAAGCACGACTGCGCATAAGGCGTACTGGCCGCAATCCGCCGGCATGCCTTGAAAATTGGTTCCCGCGGTTCAAAGCCCCCCAAGCCAGCCGCAGGGACCCCTTCCCGGCGGGGCCGGCTGAAA
>MNUQ01000007.1:0-8453 GCA_001871085.1 Desulfovibrionaceae bacterium CG1_02_65_16 | reverse complement strand
CCCGTTCCTGACCAGACTCCAGATCCAACCGAACGCATTTCCGGGAGACATGAGTGGACACGACGACAGCACCCACCGCGACCATTGATGCATTAAAACTGCGCCAGGACGTCTCCTTCGCAAAAAAGGGGCTCATCTTCGCCCTCATATCCGGCATGTGCTGGGGCTGCAACGGCGTCATTCTGAGTCTGGCCTTCACCACCGCCGTTCTTTCCAACAACGCGTACTGGCTGCTGGCCCCCCTGACCGTAGGCGCGTTGCACGACACATGCAGCGCGTTTTGGCTGCTTGTCTTCAACGGCTTCACGGGCCGGCTCAAGGAGCTGGCGCGCACGCTCCGCAGCAAGCCCGCCCGCACCGTCATGCTCGGGGCGCTCTTCGGCGGGCCCATCGCCATGTCGTCCTACATGCTGGGCGTAAAATTCGCCGGCCCCGCCTATGTCATGCCCATCACGGCGCTGTACCCGGCGGTCGCGTCCATCTTCGCCTCCATCTTCCTCAAGGAGCGCATTTGCCCGCGCGCCTGGTGCGGGCTCGTCCTGTGCGTCGTCGGCGGCGTGGTCATCGGCTTCACCCCTCCAGAAGGCGCTTTGGGCTCCGATTTCTATCTCGGCATCGCCATGGCCGTGGTGGCGACCCTGGGCTGGGGCATCGAGGGGGTGCTCGCCACCTCCGGCATGGACCTGCTTGATCCCGCCGTGGCCCTCAACGTACGCCAGCTGACCTCCTCGGCGGTCTACATGCTGGTGGTGCTGCCGCTGGCCGGCGGGTACATGCTGCTCACTCCGGCGCTGACCAGCTCCATCGGCTGGGTGTTTCCCGTGGCCGCCTTCACCGGCGCCCTCTCCTACCTGTGCTGGTACCGCGCCATGAACATGACCGGCGTCAGCCGCGCCATGACCATCAACATCACCTACTCGCTGTGGGGCATCCTGTTCAGCGCGGTGTTTACAGAAGTCCACATCACCATCAGCATCATCCTCGGCGCGCTGGTCATCACCTCGGGCATGATCCTGGTTGTGGGCAATCCCAAGGACATGACAAACCTGCGCGACGTGAGGTAGACATGGACACGAACATGGCCGGCAAACCCCTCAAAATGATGGTGGCCGCGACGTTTTTGGATGGGGCGGCCCGCAACGCCGAAACCGTCCACCAGCTCGTCGCGGGGAGCTACCCCTCGGAGCGTTACTGCTCCCGGGCAACCATCGCCGAGCATCTGAAATCGCTGAAGGCGGTGGGCGTTCTCCAGGAGGACGGCTCCTACCTGGACGACACGGGGGCGCTGGTGTCGGTGTACCGCATTTCGGAATACGGGGTGGAGAAGCTGCGCAAGGCCCAATGACCTCGGACGGCGGCGTGGCGCCCCGCTTCCGCCATTCCGCCTCAGCCCGCGGCAGCCCGGCGCGGCTGCTTGTGCGCGCGGATCTTTTGCGGATGACATGAGGATTCGGATATGCGACACAACTGTCGCAATGGCCAAAAGCTGCGCGAATCCGGGAGGGTGGGGCCATGAGCACGCCAAGCGACCAGGACCTGCTCCAGCAGTGCCAGGACCTCAAAAGCCAGCTGGAGCAGTTCAAGGACACCAAACGGCAGTTGCTGGCAAGCCAGCGGCAGTTGAGCCGGCTGTTCAACAATCTTCCGGGCATGGCCTACCGCTGCTCCCTGGACGCGTCCTTTCACCCCACGCTTGAGTTTGTCAGCCGCGGAAGCCTCGACCTGTTCGGCGTCACGCCGGAATTCTTCACCGATCAGAAAACCAACGTGCTGGAGACCATGGCGCATCCGGAAGACCTCCCCGGCATGCGCAAGGAGCAGAACGAGGCGATCCTCAATCACCGCCCCTACAAACTGCTCTACAGGGTCTGCTTCGACGACGACAGCCGCAAATGGATCTGGGATCAGGGCGAGTGCGTGTACCACGAGGACGGGAGCGCGGCCTACCTTGAAGGCATCATGATCGACATCAGCGCCCAGAAGCTGCGTGAAAACGAGCTGCTGCAGGAGAACCAGCGGCTGCAGGGCGCTCTTGAGGACAGCTTCAAGCTTGGCGGGATCATCGGCAAAAGCCCGGGCATGCGTGAGGTGTTCAAGCTCATCATGAAAGCGGCCAAAAGCCAGGCCAACGTCATCGTCCTTGGCGAAACAGGCACCGGCAAGGATCTTGTGGCCAAGGCCATCCATGAGCAGAGCGGCGGCGCGGGCCCCTATGTTCCGGTGAATTGCGGCGCAATTCCCGCCAACCTTATGGAGAGCGAGTTCTTCGGCCATAGAAAGGGCGCGTTCTCCGGCGCAACCTCCGACCGGCAGGGCTATCTTGCCGCGGCCAACGGCGGCACCCTCTTCCTTGACGAGGTGGGCGAAATCGACCTCTCCCTCCAGGTCAAGCTGCTGCGAGTGCTGGAGAACAAACTGTACACCCCCGTTGGCGGCAATGAGCCCCGGTCTTCCAATTTCCGGCTCATCGCCGCGACAAACCGCGATTTGAGCGAGCTGGTCAAGAAGGGCCGCATGCGCTCAGACTTTTTCTTCCGCCTGCACGTTCTGCCCATCCATGTGCCCCCCCTGCGGGAACGCCCCGGGGACCTGCCCCTGCTCATCAGCGAATTCATGTCCCGCAATCTGGGCAAGGACGCACCCTTGCAGAAGATACCGGGAAGAATCCTTGCGGCCCTGGACCAATACGACTGGCCCGGCAACGTGCGCGAGCTGCAAAACGTGCTGGAGCGCTACCTGACCTTCGGCGAAATGGTCTTCAGCGACTTGGGCATTCAGACCTCGGACACGGGCAGCGACCCGGACGCCTCCGTCCTGCGGGCGGCCGAGGATTGCCCCTCCCTGGCGGAGGCCATGGACATGGTGGAGCGCCACATGATGCGCAAGGCTCTTGAAAGGAATCATTGGCGGAAAGGGCGCACCGCGAAGATGCTGGGGCTGAACATGCGCACCATGCAGCGAAAACTCAAAAAACACGATTTGTAAGAGCCCGCGCCAACGCGCCAAGGCGACAGCGCCGTCGCAATGCGACACCTGTGTCGCGTTGCGACAGGCACGGACTCTGCGAGCAAAATACTTGACTTGTATAGTCGGGTATGCGACAAATTTGTCGCGCCATTGCCTTGCCCTGGTCTGGCGCGCAGCGCTTTCTCCCGCAAATCCAGCAGATGCCATCCTGGCACGACCTATGCTTCAGGGAAATCCGATTGTGCTCCACGTTGCCGGAACACGGAAGCGCCTCCTGCTTCGCGCAACGGTCCCAGGAGGAGGGGTGCGCCCTTGCGTGGAAGGACCCGTCGAAAGCCATCGCCATGTCCCTTCGACCTCCCATGCCCCCCGCGTGTGCCGCGGGAAAAGAATAGGCCTTCCCGAAGCAGAAACGGCGGCGCACCTCTCCCCCAAAGATCCTGCAAGCCCCACCGGCATGCCGGCCAACTTGCAGCCCCACGCGCCACCAGCTATGCATGGTGCGAACCGCTGCCGCAGGAGGTTGGAAGCCATCGCCAACACATTCAGACACCTCACGAATTCTCTCGCCTGGAATGTCTTTTTGCTGATGTTTGGGGCGCTTGTCTTCACCATTGGGTATAACGCCATTGCCGCGCACCACCATTTCGTTCCTGGCGCGCTCTATGGCCTCGCCGTGGTCGCGGAGACGGCCATGCCCGGTGCATCGTTATCCAACTGGTATTTTTTGTTCAACATCCCACTGTTCGTAATGGCCTGGAAGGGTGTGAGCAGGCGGTTCTTCTTCCTGAACCTCCTCACCATGAGCGCAATCGCGCTCATGACATCATACGTGCGCCTGGATTTCGGCATAATGAACGAGACTTACGCCGCCATCGCCGCCGGCGCCCTCATGGGCGCGGGCAGCGGCGTCATTCTCCGCTCCTATGGCGGCGGAGGCGGCCTGGACGTCGTGGCCATCATCCTGAACAGAAAGTACGGCGTCCGCTTTGGCGTGTTTTACTTCGTCGTCAACGCCGCCGTCATGACGCTTGCGCTCAGCCGCTTCACGCCGGACAAGATCATCGCCTCCCTGGTCATGCTCTTCATCAGCTCCGTGGTGACCGAGTACGTCCTGGCGCTGTTCAACCAGCTCAAGGCCGTGCGGATCATCACCAGCAAGGCCGGGGCGATCGCCCAGCACCTGTCGGACGCCAAGAAGTTCCACGCGACCATCATTCCGACCTCAAGCGGCGGCGAACAGCACGTGGACATGATCTTCTGCATTTCGGACAACCTCCACCTGCGCGCCCTGGAGCGGATGGTCTTCGACAGCGACCCCGCCGCCATTTTCGTGGTGGAGAACACCTTCAGCGTCCGGGCGGCCATTTCGCCCGCCGCGCGGCAATTGGTCGACCAATAGGAGCAACCGCTTTGCCAGCAGGACGACCTCCGTCCATGCCCGCGTTCAGCGCACAGCGCGCCAAATCAAGCCGCAGGCCCCGGCGTTGCCTGGGCCTGGAGGTGCCGTTCGCCATATGAGACCAGGGAGACGAAGCGTCCCCGCGGTCGTCCCTTGCGCATGTTGAGAGATGCCGCGCTCCTGCCGCGCCTCAACCTCCTGCCGTGTCACAAACGCCCAGGTTCACGGCGACCACGCCCACCGCTCCACCAGACGCGCCGCGCGCCGCCCCTGCCGTCGCCGCCATTCCGCCACGCCCAGTCAGGCCGCCACGCCCCGCCAGGACAACACGTGCTGGCCGGCGGGACGCATATTCTGGTCCGACCAAATCTTGCATTTTCGTATTCATTTGGTTTTACACTGGATACTCAGGCCATCAGCCGGGCCGTGATAACAAATTTTTGTTGTGTTTCACCCTACAAACATTATGCTTATTTCAAATGTCACAAGAAAAGAACAAACAACAATTGGTTGGGCCAAATGTCTGGCAACACGCTTGATCCCGCCTCGCTACACATTCTGGACATGGTGCGCACCCTTGGCCTTGGCGTCGGGGCGCGCCTGCCGAGCGAAAGACGCCTCGCCGCCCGCCTGGGGTGGAGCCGCAACACCGTTCGCGAAGCGCTGGCCGGCCTGGCCGCCCAAGGGCTCGTGGAGATCCGGCCGTGCAGCGGGGCTTACGTGTGCGCGGGCGCCTGCCCACAGCTCTCCCCCGACGATCCGACTCCGCTTCACAACGCCGCGGAGGCACTCGGCCTCATCGCCCCGGCGCTGGCCGCATCCACCTGCGCGCTATGCGGCGGCGGCGAGCTTACGCGCCTTGAGGCCAGCACCATGCGGATGGGCCAGGCGCTGGTGGACAACAGCCTCATCAACGTCTGGCGCGGGCTCATGGCGTTCTATCACGAGCTGACCGCCCTTGGCGGCAACCCCCTGGCGCTCGGCTTCCTGGACACGCTGGAGAACACAGCCCTCCCCCCGGGCCTCGACGCGCGCATTCCGCCAGCCCTGGGCCAGGCGCTCCAGCCCTTTTTCTCCGCCCATATCGAACTGCTGCACGCCCTGCGCAACCAGGACCCCGAGGGCAGCGCGGCGCAGGCGGCGAACAGTCTCGCGGCGTTCCGGCGCTTTCTCGCCACTTCGCTGGGCGAACCGGGACGACGACCCGGCGTGCGGCCAACCAACTAAGCGGGAGACGCCATGCGCACGCACTCAATTTTTCTTCCAGGCCTTGCCCAACGCGCGGGGGCATCCCGCCGGCTGGCGGACGCTACGACGCAAGGACAACCCGCGTCGCCGCGCCTGAGAATATATGGTCAGGGACTCAGTGGCGTTTTTTTCCCGCACGGGGTGGGGGGCGAACGCCGAGTGCAACTTTAACGTTGCGGCAGGTGGATGGGGCCTCCCCCCGAGTGCTGGCGGCAACCAGCAACGGGGAGAGGCTGCGCAACCGGGGTGACCCAGCAAGTCGCACCCCCGCGAAGCGCCCGCCAGTCGCAAGGGAGGACATCCCATGGGAACGGACGGTGATACGGTTTCCTATCTGGAGAGCCGCAAGCTGGTCAAGCGCTGGAGCGGGCCTTTGCCGCTGCTGGCCAACTGCCTGTTCATTGCGGCGCTGTTTTACAGCACCTGGTGGATTTTTCAAGATCCGCGCGGCATTCTGCGGCTCTACACCCCCTATGTCGGGTACATGGTGTGCCGCTGGATGCTCATTCTGCTCATCTGGGTGGCCTACATCTTCGACTTCTGGCCATTCAAGCGCACTTGGCTGAACCGGACCCATCCGGTGGTGAAGGGGCTGGTGCTCACGCTGTTCAGCGTGGCCGCCATGACGTTGCTCATCAAGGGCTTCTTCATGGAGCTCCTCGGCAATCTGGGCATCTCCTACTTCAGCCCCGCGCGGCTGGAGTCCATGGGCGTCGTGGGATTCTACGCCTGGGAGTACGCCACAGAGGCCATCATGATGTTCGCGGCCATCGCCTCGTGGCTTTCGCCCAGCTGGGTGGTGGCCTGCGAGAACGCGCCCTGGGGCGACCTCAAGCAGCCGGCCCGCGGCATCACCATCGTCATCGTGACCTTCTTCCTCAGCATGGTTGTGTACTTTCTGACCATGCACTCGCACATGGCCATTCTGTTCTATCCCTGGCAGCAGTATACGGCCATCACCCCGCCCTACTGGGAGGGCTTCGCCAACACGGTTTCCGGCAACTTCCACATCGCCTGGATCATGTGCTGCACGGTCATTGTGTGGCAGTTTGAAACCATTTGGGAGCGCTACCCCTTCAACCTCATCAAGACCGACTGGCTGCGCCGCACGGCGTCGTTCCTCGGCATCATCGCCATCGCCGTATGCCTGTGCTTCTTCCTCTATTATGCGCAGGACCTGGTCTGGGGCGAAACGGTGCGCGGCACCCGCCGCGACATGGCGCCCGACTGGCGCTGGCTGCACGTGGGCGAAATGGCCATCTTCTGGCTGGTGCCCACGCTGTTCCTCAACTTCTATCTCGGCAACTGGCCCACCAAGTTCAGCCGCCCGGTGAACGTCTTCCTGCGCACGGTCATCACGGCGCTGCTGGCCGTTGGCCTGTATGTGCTCTATTACAAGACGGCCCACCTCTTCCTGGGCACGCAGAAGGGCTTCTCCCATCCCCAGCAGTTCCCCATGATTCCCACCATCTGGCTGGTGAACATCTTCCTCATCAACGTGTGGTTCATGGACGGCTGGCCCGGATGGAAGGCCGTGCCCAGAAACGCTGCGGAGCTGGGGGAGATTGAGGAGACCGTGGTGGCCCACGACGTGCGCTGGAGCCCCTCGCTGGCTGGCGGCCTGGCCGCCGGGCTGGCGTGCGGCGTCGCGTTCTACTTCCTGGTCATCAATGTCCTGCCCTGGATTGGCAAGACCGTGCAAATCATAAAGTAGCCCAGGGAGGAAGCCATGGACGACAACAACAAGACGATGAACAGACGCGATTTCCTCAAGGGCATGGCCACGGGAGCCTGCGTGGGGCTTTTCGCCACCATGGGGGCGTATTCCTACACCAAGTGGGCCTATTCCCGGCTGCCCGCCGTGGAGCGCAAGCAGATGGACTTCGGCGTTTGCCGCAGCGTCAAGGTGACCAACATCTCCGAGACAAGCTGGTTCAGCAACGCCGACCTCATGGGCGACATCCACGCCGCCGGCGGGCTGCTGGTCAACCAGTACACCCTGAACTGGGCCCCCTTCGCCAACGGCAAGGGACCGGGCAAGGGCTCATACGAAGACGGCATCAAGAGCATCGGCAAGTATCTGCCCAACGACCTGGACCGGGCCTGGGAGGAGCAGAGAAAGGTCGCCCTGCACCCGGATAATCCCGGCGGCTTCTCCTGTCTGGTGGAAATGGAGGCCATGGACGGCACCAAGCACAAGTACCTGCTGGACTCGGGCTGGTCGTTCCAGTGGATGGACCAGGCCTTCAAGCGCGAGCGCATCGACCAGATGCTCGCGGCGCACGACATAGAGGCCCTGTTCCTGTCCCACGAGCACTGGGACCACTTCTGGGGCCTGCCGGTGACCATGAAGTACGACAACCGCATCCCCATGTATCTGCACGCGGGCTTCTACAAGGAGGGGCTGCAATACATCAAGGACGCCGGATACAAGGGCGAACCCGTGATTCAGAAGGAGCCCATCCTCAAGTTCGCTCCCGGCATGGCGGTCATCAAGTTCGACGTGCCCATCATCAACCGCGTCTTCGGCGAAACCTCGCTGGCCTTCAACGTGAAGGACAAGGGGCTCGTCGTGGTCTCCGGGTGCAACCATCAGGGCATTCTGCAAATGACCTCCGTGATCCACAAGGAGCTCAAGTACGAGAACGACCAGTTCCACGGCATTTACGGCGGGCTGCACATCTCGCCCTTCGAGGACTGGGACCCCAAGTACGATGATCTGGTCATCGCGCTGAAGAAGTGGAACTTCCAGCGCATCGGCTGCAACCACTGCACCGGCGTGCTCACGGCCAAGAAGTTCGTCGAACGCGGCTACCCCGTTGTGCGGGGCACCGCG
>MNUQ01000031.1 GCA_001871085.1 Desulfovibrionaceae bacterium CG1_02_65_16 | reverse complement strand
CGGCGCACCGTCACGGACTCGCCGCCGATTCCCCAGTTATCCGTGTCAACTTCCTCAATGATCACCACGGTGGTGGCCGGATTTTTGCCCAGCGTGTCCTGCAGCAGCCCGGTGACGCCTTTTATGAGCGTGGCCTTCTGCTCGGCCGTGGCCCCGTCGCGGGTGATTTTGATGTTCACGAACGGCATGGGATTTCCCTCCGCGCGGGCCGGCGAACGCCTGGAAAGGCGCGCCGCGCGCTGTTTTGACAATGGAGTGTGGTGAAGGTATATTCCGCGCCTTTCCAAACCTCAACAAGCAAACGGACTGCATGAGCGCCATCCAAAAGATCAAAGGCTTCGCCGACATGTTCCCCGAGGACGCCCGCGCCTTCACCCGCATGGAGGACGCCGCGCGCGAGGTTTTCACGCGGTACGGCTTCGGCGAGCTGCGCATTCCCGTGCTGGAGCGCACGGAGCTGTTCGCCAAGGGCATCGGCGAAGACACCGACGTGGTGGGCAAGGAGATGTACACCTTCACCGACCGCGGCGACCGCTCCCTGACCCTGCGGCCCGAGGCCACGGCCGGAGCCCTGCGCGCCTGCATTGAGGCGGGCGTTGTGGAGCCGGGCAAGCCCTCGCGTTATTTCGCCTTCGGCCCCATGTTCCGCTACGAGCGGCCGCAAAAGGGCCGCATGCGCCAGTTCCACCAAATCGACGCCGAACTGCTGGGCTCCGCCGAGCCGCAGGCCGATGTCGAAGTCATCCTCATGCTGCAGGACTACCTCTCGGAGCTGGGCATCGGCGAGCTCTCGTTCGAGCTGAACAGCCTGGGCTGCCGCGAGTGCCGGCCCAACTACCGCGCCGCACTCACCGCATATTTCGAGTCCCTGGACGCAAGCGCCCTGTGCGAGGACTGCCGCCGCCGCATGAAGACCAACCCCCTGCGCGTGCTGGACTGCAAAGTGCCCGGCTGCAAGGCCCTTGTGGCCGACGCCCCGGCCATCGCCGACCACTTGTGCGGCGGCTGCCGCGACCACTTCTCCGCCGTGCTCTCCCTTGTGGACCGCGCGGGCCTCAAGTACACGCTCAATCCCCGGCTGGTGCGCGGGCTGGACTATTACCAGCGCACCACCTTCGAGGTGACGAGCGGGGCCATTGGCGCGCAGACGGCCGTGGCCGGCGGCGGCAGGTACGACGGCTTGGTGCAGCTGCTTGGCGGACCGGACGCCCCCGGCGTGGGCTTCGCCTGCGGCATGGAGCGCCTGGCGCTGCTGATGGACAAGCAGGAGGCCCCCCGGCCGGACTTCTTCTTGGCCGTCACCGACGAACGCGCCGTGGACGCCGCCGTGCTGCTGGCGCACAAGCTGCGCACGCGCGGGCTTGCGGGCGAGTGCGACTACACGAGCGGCAGCATGAAAAGCCGCCTGCGCCACGCCGGGCGCATCAACGCGAAAAAGTGCTACATCATCGGCCCGGACGAGTTCGACGCCGGCAAGGTGACCGTGAAGGACATGGAGGAGGGCGGCCAGCTTTCGCTGGACATCGCCGCCTTCGACTGACATTCGCCCAATGCCGGGCGACGCTGGCCCAACGCCCGGGGAGCGCCCGGGTCTGACAAAAACCGCGACGCCGCGCCAAACGCGGCGATATTGCTCCAAAAAGGAAACGCAATGACCGAAGAATCCGCCACGCCCGCCGCCACCTCCGCGGAGGAGCGCTCCTACGACGAATACCGGGTGGTGCAGGACCTGGGCGGCTGGAAACGCAGCCACACCTGCAACCAGCTTACCAGCGCCAACATCGGCCAGGAAGTGACCCTCATGGGCTGGGTGCAGTTCCGCCGCGACCACGGCGGGCTGATCTTCATCGACCTGCGCGACCGCGAGGGCCTGACCCAGACGGTCTTCAGCCCCGAGGACGCCCCGGAAGCCCACGAGCGCGCCCACGCCATCCGCATTGAGTACGTGGTGGCGCTGCGCGGCATTGTGCGCCACCGGCCAGAGGGCATGACCAACCCGGGCATGCCCACCGGCGAGGTCGAGGTCTACGTCAAGGAGTGGAAGCTCCTGAACACCAGCGAGACCCCGCCCTTCCCCATTGAGGACCGCGTGGAGACCAGCGAGATGCTGCGCCTCAAATACCGCTACCTCGACCTGCGCCGTCCGCGTCTGGCCAAGAACTTCATTCTGCGCAACAAGGCCGCCCAAAGCGTGCGCCGCTACCTGGACGGCCTGGGCTTCCTCGAAATCGAAACCCCGGTGCTCACCAAATCCACGCCGGAGGGCGCGCGCGACTTTCTGGTGCCCAGCCGCCTGAACCTGGGCACCTTCTACGCCCTGCCGCAAAGCCCGCAGCTGTTCAAGCAGCTGCTCATGGTCGCCGGCCTGGACCGCTACTTCCAGATCGTCAAATGCTTCCGCGACGAGGACCTGCGCGCCGACAGACAACCCGAGTTCACCCAAATCGACATCGAAATGAGCTTCCCCGACGAGGAGCAGATCATGGACATGGCCGAAGGGCTGGTGCGCACGCTCTTCAAGGAGACCATCGGCCTCGCCCTGCCCGAAGCCTTCCCGCGCATGACCTACAAAAAGGCCATGGACGAGTACGGCGTGGACAAGCCGGACGTGCGCTTCGACCTCAAGCTGGCCGACGTGAAGGACATTTTCGCCGGCGGCGGGTTCAAGGTCTTCGCCAGCGCCCCTTGCCTCAAGGCCGTGCGCATGCCCGGCGGCGGCGTGCTCTCCCGCAAGGAAATCGACGAGTACACCGAGTTCGTCAAAATCTACGGCGCGCAGGGTCTGGCCTGGATCAAGGTCAAGGAGGACGGCGAGTGGCAGTCGCCCATCGTCAAGTTCTTCTCCGATGACGAAAAGGCCAAACTGGCCGAGCGCCTGGGCATGACGGCGGGCGACATCGTGTTCTTCCAGGCCGCGCCCGAGGATGTGGCCAACGCCGCCCTGGGCAATCTGCGCCTCAAACTCGGCGAGCGCTTCGGGCTCATCGACGAAAAGGCCTTTGCCCCGATCTGGGTCACGGACTTCCCGCTGCTGGAGTACGACCCGGAGGACAAGCGCTGGGTGGCCAAGCACCACCCCTTCACCTCGCCCCAGCCGGGGCAGATGGACAGCATCGCCACCAATCCCGGCGGCGCGCTGGCCCGCGCCTACGACTTGGTGCTCAACGGCAACGAGATCGGCGGCGGCAGCATCCGCATCCACACCCCGGCCGCGCAGAAGGCCATGTTCAAGGCGCTGGGCATCAGCGACGAGGAGGCCGAGGAGAAATTCGGCTTCCTCATCGAGGCCCTCAAGTTCGGCGCGCCCCCGCACGGCGGCATCGCCTTCGGGCTCGACCGCATCGTCATGCTGCTCACGGGCTCCAAGTCCATCCGCGACGTCATCGCCTTCCCCAAGACGCAGAAGGCCACCTGCCTCATGACCGACGCGCCCAACACCGTGAGCAAGAAACAGCTGCGCGAGCTGGGCATACAGCTGCGCGAAAAGGCCGCCGACGCCGGCGACAAGAAGGTTGAGGGTTAGACGCATGGCCAGACTCCCCATCCGCACCTATCCCGACCCTGTTCTCGCCGCCATCGCCGAGCCCGTGGGCGAAATCACCCCGGAGATCGCCCAGCTCATCGACGACATGATGCTGACCATGTACGAGAGCGACGGCGTGGGCCTGGCCGCGCCCCAGGTGGGGCAAAGCATCCGACTCATCACCCTGGACGAGACCGGCCCCAAGGAGCGCAAAAAGCCCATGGCGCTGCTCAACCCGGTCATCGTTTCCGGCGAGGGCTGCAAGGAGTCCGAGGAGTCGTGCCTCTCGCTGCCCACCTTCTCCTGCAAGGTCAAACGCTATGAGTGCGTGACCGTGAAGGGCAGAAACGAAAAGGGCGAGGACGTGGAGATAAAGGCCGAGGGCCTGCTCGCAGTCATCCTGCAGCACGAGATGGACCACCTGGACGGCAAGACCCTGGTGGACCACGCCAGCCGCCTCAAGCGCACCATGTACGACACGAAGGTCAAGAAATGGCGCAAGGACTAGTCGAAGACCCCCTTGGCGGGGATATTGAGCTGAAAAACGCCGGGCCGGAGCGGGACTATCCCGTGCCGCCCCTGCGCGTGGTCTTCATGGGCACCCCGGACTTCGCCGCCGCCAGCTTGCGCGCGCTCGTCGCCTGGCCCGGGGCCGAGGTGCTGCGCGTATACACCCAGCCCGACCGCCCCTGCGGACGCGGCCAGGAGTGCACGCCCTCGCCGGTCAAGCGCCTGGCGCTTGCGCACGGCATCGAGCTGCGCCAGCCGCTCAACTTCAAAAACGACGCCGACGTGGCCGAGCTGGCCGCGCTGGCCTTCGACGTGCTGGTGGTGGCGGCCTACGGGCTTATTCTGCCCCAGGCCGTGCTCAACGCGCCGCGCCTCATGCCCGTCAACGTGCACGCCAGCCTGTTGCCGCGCTGGCGCGGGGCCGCGCCCATCCAGCGCTGCATCGAGGCCGGCGATCTCGTCACCGGCATCACCATCATGAAGATGGAGCTGGGGCTTGATTCCGGCCCCATCCTGCTGCAACGCGCCCTGCGCATCGCCGATGGCGACACCGCCGGCAGCCTGCACGACGAGCTGGCCGACATGGGCGCAGAGACCCTGCTGGACGCGCTGACCCGCCTGCCGCAAGGCCGGCTGATGCAGCTGCCCCAGGACGAGGCCCGCGTGACCCACGCGGCCAAGCTGAGCAAAGATGAAGGACTTGTGGACTGGAGCATGCCCGCGGAAAAGCTGCACAACCACATCCGCGCCATGCACCCCTGGCCGGGCGCGTTTTTCGACTGGGAGCAGACGCCGGGCAAGGTGCTGCGCCTGTCCATCGAACCGGGCGTCATCGGCGAAACGCCGCCCCAGGGCGCACAGCCCGGAACCATCCTTGGGCTGGCGGCCACGCCGGCCGGACCGCGTCTGGCCATCGCCGCCGCGGACAAAACCTACCTCGTGGCGCGCATAACCCCCAGGGGCAAAAAGCCGCAGGACGCCCAGGCCTTCGCCTGCGGCTATCTCAAAGCCTGCCAGGGCTGATCCGCCCCGACGAAAGAGCGGCAAGCGGACGAAGGGGAATCGCGTGGACGGCACGGGCAACAGCACCTCGCGCAAGCGGCTGTTCATCGGGCTCATGACGGGCAGCTGCGCGCTCGTATGCGCGTTGCTCGCGCTGTTGTGGATTGTGCCGTACATCGGGCTGCAAAACCTGCACCCATACGCGCCGCTCATCCTCGGCATCCTGCTGGGCATCATTTTTCTGCTGGTGGCCTGGGCCGGGCTCGGCCTCGTGCTCAGCATCATGGTGCACAGGCCGCTGCCTTTCACCGGACGCGTGCGCGGGCTCACCATCAAACTGTTGCTGCCGCTCATGAGCCTGCTCGGCCGGGCGCTGGGATTCTCCAAGGAGGACATTCACACCTCCTTCATCAAGGTGAACAACGAGCTGGTGCTGCGCGAGCTGGACCGCTTCGAGCCCTCCAAGATTCTGCTGCTGATGCCGCACTGCTTGCAGAACAGCCGCTGCGACATGCGGCTGACCTACAACGTCGACAACTGCAAACGCTGCGGCATGTGCCCCATAACGGGCCTGCTGGCCCTGCGCGACCGCTACGGGGTGCATCTGGCCATCGCCACCGGCGGCACCATCGCCCGGCGCATAGTGAAACAGAAACGCCCGGCCATGATCATCGCCGTGGCCTGCTACCGCGACCTCTCCAGCGGCATTCAGGACACCTATCCCCTGCCGGTCTTCGGCGTGCTGAACGAACGCCCCAACGGCCCCTGCCTGGACACCACCGTGCCCATCGAAAGGCTGGAGTCCGCGCTGACGCGGTTCCTCAAATAGGCGCCTCTCCAGGTTTTCGCGCCAACAACTTTCGCGCTGTCCTCATTCTGGGTTCATGGCGCGCCCCCCGTGCAAAACACTTCACCGTCTCTCCGTAACAAGATGTCGAGAGGCAAACGCTGCGGCATCGCGTCAGACATCTTGACATTATTCGGGACAAAATTACTCTAGAAATAGTCAAAAACGTAGTGTAAACAATAGATTCATAGGGACAAAAACAGAGACATAATAATGGACAAAAACACGGACATACCAATGTCGAAAGGTGTTGCCGACGGCCCGTTGTTGAAAGTCCTCACCTTCAAGGCCGGCAATTTCACCTTCAGCCGCAAGTACGACCGGCAGGCCGTGCGCGAGAACATTGTGCGCTTTGAAAGCATGTTCCAGGCGCTCGCGCAGCTGCCCATCCTCCCGAACCAGGCCGCCAAGCTCGACACGGAGCTTGTGCGCCGCTCCATTTTCGGCACCGCCGCCATAGAGGGCAACCCGCTCTCGGAAAAACGCGTGGACGAACTGCTGACCGAGCCGCCCGCCGTGTCGGGGAACGATCTTCGGGAGCGCGCCGAGCAGGAGATCGTCAACCTTGGCCAAGCTTACGCCAAGTTCGCCGCCCCGCCCACCGGCAAAAAGCGGGAACCGCTTCTCGTCACGGAAGCGCTCATCCAAGAGATCAACCGCGTCATCACGGCGAACATTACCAGCGGCCAGCACTCGCCCGGCAAGTACCGCAACATCAGGGTGGAGGTGGACGATGGAGCCCATGGCGGCGCGTACACGCCGCCCAGAATCCTGGCCGACATCCAGGCGCTCATGGCGGCCTTCGTCGAGTGGATCAACTCCGAAGAGGTGCGGGGGGAAGGAGCGCTTGTGCGCGCCGCTCTGGCGCACTATCACCTAGGTCTCATCCATCCCTTTGGCGACGGCAACGGGCGTACGGCGCGGCTGCTAGAGGCTGCAATCCTCATCCATGAGGGCTACAAGTACGTTCCGGCCGTGCTTTCCAACCACTACTACAAGAGCATGGGCGACTACTACGTCGCTTTCCGCGAGGCGGAACGGGCCAAGGATGGCGATGTAACCCCGTTCCTGGCGTTGTTCACCCGCGTGCTCATCCAGTCCGTGCAGGACGTGCAGGAGCGCGTGCACGCGTTCATCCGCCTGCTGGCGTTGCGTGACTACTACCACTTCTGCCTGGATCGCCGGGACATAACACGCCGGCAGCACGACCTGCTGCAACTGCTGCTCACCCCGAGCGGCAAAGAATTCTCCTTGCGCGACCTGCTGCTCGATCCGCTCTTCGCGCCGCTGTATCGCCGCGTGTCGGAAAAAACCGCACGCCGCGACCTGGAGCGGCTGACGCAGTTGCGCCTGCTGCTGCACGATGGCAAGCAATACTTCGCGAATCCTTTCGCCCTGGGCGATTAGCGCCCCTCCCCCGCCCCCTTCCTGCGAGAAAAAACCTGGGAGGGGCTTTGCCAGGGGCTCCAAGAAACAAACGCCCCTTGGCCCGGGGAGCGTTGCCGCTGGGCAGGGCGTCGATTTCCTACGCGAGCGCGCACACGAGAACGGAAACAACGTTAGTGCGTTGCAACGCGGATCGCCTGCTGCTTTAAGTGGAGAAGGCTCACACGAGCCGCGCCCGGCAACAGCGCAAAAGGAGCCCACTTTTTCATCTCGGCGGCGCGCAACGAAAAAGGGGCCGAATCCTTTAGGATTCAGCCCCTGACAGTGCTGGCGGAGCGGACGAGACTTGAACTCGCGCCCTCCGACGTGACAGGCCGGCGTTATAACCAACTTAACTACCGCTCCGCACTGTAATATCGTGGTAGGCGGAACAGGGCTCGAACCTGTGACCTCCGGCTTGTAAGGCCGATGCTCTTCCAGCTGAGCTATCCGCCCGGAGTCATTCGAGCGCCCTGTTCAAAGCGTTTCCAGAAGCTGTCCCGGTTGCGCTTTCCTTGGCTGCCCGCCACGGAGAAATTACTTTGCCACCATCAGGCGCTGCTGTCAAAGGATTTTTGCAAAAAAAGTTCGCCACGCCCCCATTTTCACCGCGTCAGCGGTCGGACCACAGCAGGCGGCGGCCCTTGTGCGTCAGCCACCCCAGGGGCAGACCGCGAAAATACAGCCCCACGAGCGGGGTCTCTGCCTCGCGGGGGAACTTGCCGCCCTTACCGCGCAAACCGGCTCCCGGAGCGGCCTCCATCTCCAGGCTGCGCCCGGCGAGCAGGCCAAGAATCGTCTCGGGCTCATCCACGTCAAGCCGCCGCGACGGCGGCAAGCCCGCCGCCGGAGGCATGAGCGCGCGTGCGCGCGCCTGCACGGCCACGCGGCCGCCCTGCACCTGTCCGAGCAGAAAGCCCTGCCAGCGCTGTCCGCCCGAGCCCAGGCCCGCCCGCGCGCACAACCCGAGGGCGGCGGCGTGCAGCAAGTAGGCCTTGCCGCCAAACTCGCGCACCTCGCCCGGGGGCAACGCGCCGAAGTCCGGCCCGGCCGTTTGCGCCGTCGCCAGCTCCCTGGCGGAAAGCACGCGGCCGCCCAGGTCGGCCGTCGCCGGCGCCCGGGCCGCGCCGCGCTCGCCGCCGGCGACGGCTGTAACCTCGTCCACGGGGCGCGCGTCTTTCTGAAAGCGCGCCAGGAAAA
>MNUQ01000070.1 GCA_001871085.1 Desulfovibrionaceae bacterium CG1_02_65_16 | reverse complement strand
GTAGTAGTTTGCCGCGTCGTCGTGATTGTCCGCGTCCGTTAAACACAGGGCCGTGAACCCGGCGACGGCGTCCGTGGCCGCGTTCATGGCGTTTCGCACTGCCTTGGCAAGGTCTTTGGCCTGCACGTAGCCCAGCGCCCAGCAATCCACCTGGATGCGGGGGTTTTCCGTGCCGGAATTGCCCTCAAGGTCTGCATCGAAGTTGCCGGAAATGCGCTGGTAGCTGATGGCGGGAAGGCGGCAGTTTTGCTTGAGCACGGTGGGAAAGATGCGGTCGGCCACGATTGCCTTGACCGCCGTATCTGCCGAGAGCAGGGAAAAGAGCTTACTTTCCAAGAGTGCCATGGGCCGAAGCTAACCCTGACTTTTGGGAAGAAATTTGTTTTGCCGAATGATGCCGACATATGGGGGATAGGAGGGGAAGGAATGCCGAGATTTGTACGCAACAAAAGTCTTGACAGAAAATAAAAAAGCCGCCCGGATTTCTCCGAGCGGCCTTGTAGTGATATTTGTTGACGGTTAGAGCGCGGCCATTTTGCGCATTTCGCGGTAGGTCACATCGATAGTGCGCACCAGGCAGCGGATGCATTCGATGTTGGCGCCAAGCACTCGAAACGCCTCATCTGCGGTGTAGCGCAATTGGCACAATGCCATTGGCCGTTCCGGGTATTTCCAGGTTTCCACGTCTCGCCAAATCATGTTCCACAGTTCGGTGACATCGTTGTGCATGTCGCCCCCGTGGGCCCGCGCCTGAGATACCAGCCGCTGCACCGCGTCTTTATCCACAAGAGAAACGAGGTTGCCTGCGGGCAATGCCTTTTGCGCGGCCTTGAGGTCCATGACGATGATGTAGCTCAAAGCCTCCACATACTTGGCCTGGGGTAGCTGGTCGTATTTGGCTATGCGAAAGTGGCGGTTGAAGCGGGTCCAGGCCTCGGCATAGGCCGCGCGACGGCTATCCTTGGGCCGGGTGCACACCTTGGCGTCCATCACATCGTGCAGGTGGCGGCATTGCTCCGGTGTCAGCTGGCCCTGGGCAGCGGGCTTGGCAGCATATTGCCCTGTTTTGCGGATGGCGGGCAACACCTCCGAGGCGACCCAGTTGGTGAAGGCATCGGCCTCGGGCTTGTTCGACCGGAAGGCCAGCTTGTAGACGGCAGGCTCGGCGATCGTTGCCATGCGTTGCTTCCCGCGAGGGGTGTTGAGACTCAACATCCCTTTCCATTCGTCGGGAATAGGCTTGAGAGTGGCCCCGGTCCATCCGATGCCAAGAGCCTTGGATACATCCTTGGCGACGAACCAAGGCTGTTCATCGACCATGACGGTTCTGATTTGGTGATCCTGAAATGTGAAGGGCACCGGGCAGGCATTGCCTGCGGGGCTGTCTTGAACTACTGTTGTTCGAGCCATAGCATCCTCCCGGAAAGGGTGTTTGTGGTCAGGCCTCGTTCGGTGTTCGAGCACCGGGCGGGGCCGCTTCGTTTACTTCTTCCTCGCCTTTTCCTCGTTAATGAGCTGGTTCATGTGATTTATGAAAAGCTCCTTGAACGTCACCCCCTTTTCAACCGCATAGAGTTTAAAACGCTTGTGGTCCTCTTTTGACACCTTGATGGTCATTGTCACGAGCTTGTCTTCCATGTAGCGAAGATAAGCCCACGCTTACGCGCTGTCAACAAAAAGGCCACTTTTCTAAAAAGAAAAATGGCCTTTTTGTCTAACACTGCACAATTGCAATAGTAATTTTCTTGTTTCCATCCTCACCATCAACAGCACTTATCGTAGCCCCAAACATCTTTCCTTCGGCAACAAACTGCAACACTCTCCCCGCGTCTTTCTTGCCAAGCCTGCCAAATTCTTCATTCTCGTGCAAAACTTTGATGATTGATTCACCTTCGTCGTCTTCTTCCACCTCCAGCGCAACGACGTTGCCCACTTCCAGCCAATCCGCAATATCTGCGCGTGAGACACCTTCTTCATTTTTCCCTGTTATGCCGACTACACGAGCTTCGGTGGTAGCTCCAAGCGGTGCGACAATATGAATATCTATTGTTCCTCCCCACGACTTGCCCTCTTTGCCTCCATAAAGATTCGTGAGTTTGCACTGAGTTTTTATCCCAGCATCAAGAATCTTGTGTAATCCGGGGATGGCTACCATCGGCACATAGCCGATCTGTCCCATACCTCCAAAAATTGCGACAGCGTTAGGGTCATGTGGGTTACCTGGCTCGCGCACAAGATCAACGACTTCCCACCGCATCATGCGAGCAAGAATTTCCTGCCGACTCACACCGTCTGGGTTATTGTGCGTCACGCCAGCGATTTTGACATTTTCCTTGATGAGCACATTCGGCGGTGGGTTGTTCCAGTCATTCCAAGAAATCTCATTCAGCCGATTAACAATAAGAGCTGGCGATTTTCCTGATTGTTGCACAGGGTTAACGATATTGCTTTCTTTTTGAGTAGGTTGAGCATTTTCTTTTTCGTCTTGACCGGAAAATAATCGTTTTAAAAAACCCATGCCGCACCTCCATATTTTTCCGCCTCCGTTACCAGCAACGCGAAGTATAAGGCAAGAGGCAAAAGAAAAGCCCCGCCGAAGCAGGGCCTGAAGATTGGACACGCGACTGTTGCCTAGTTGGCTTTCAGTTTCGCCTCTTCAAGATCCTTGTGAAGCTGTGCAGGGTTGCTGCGCAGGGGGACGTACAAGGCCTTCGGGGCGGCTTTGGCCGCCCTTTCCTTTTTCATCATGTCTCATGCCTCCTGTATTTCGGCCTTGGCGCGGGATACGCTGAGCCGTATTTGTTCAAGCCGCCACTCTGCAATGAGGGCGCGGCTGGACTCCCACTTTCCGGCGATAATGGCCGCCGGGAAACCCTGCTCTTTAACCAGCGTGACGATAGTATTGTCGGCATACCCTGTGTGAGCGCAAATTTCTTTCATGCTGCGCAGGGTGTCCTTGTCCATATCGGGCGGAAGGCCCCCCCCGCAGGCGTCGCGCTTCGCCATGGCTATTCCTCCTCCCCGGTTTCCTCGGTGGCTTCCGTCTCCTCGGTCATGAGCAGCAGCTCGCGGTGCAGCATGTTCGGATCGATGGGCGGGGAAACCATTTCAAACACGCGGCCCTCGAACAGCACGCGCATGCTGGCGGTGACGCCGGGAATGTACCGGATGCGGAAGCGCGTGGTGGCCACGGCCTGTTCGCCGCTGGCGGCCATATATTCCCGGCCCTGCAAGGGCTCCACGCTGGCGCGCACGGTGGCGAAGGTTTCCCACGTGGTGGGCAGTTCGCCCCCGGCGGCGTCGCGACCGGTGCCGCGCTTTTGAATGGTGATGCTGTGGCGGAGCTTGCCCGCTTGGATGGCCATGGCTACACCACCTTGTAAATGCGCCAGGGGTCCAGCAGGCCGTCGATGAACGAGTGCGGCAGCTCGGCCACGGCCTGGCCCTGTACCAGGGCCTCGCGCATGGTGTAGTGCGTGGCCACGCGCACCTTGATCCACGTCTTTATGGCCTCCGGCCCGGTCCACACGGGCGGGCTTGTGGCTTCGCCCATGGGCCAGCCGCAGATATAGCGGATGCGCACGGCATTGGGCACAGCGCGCGTGGCTGGCCAGGACTTGCCATAGGCCGGATATACGCGGCCAAGCAGGCTGTCCGCATCCACGGTGTAGTCCGCCGTGGGCATGGTCTGCTCCACGCCTTCGGCGTCGATGTATTTGATGCTGCTGACGGCGGGCTGCGCTTCGACGGACAGGAGCGGCGGGAGCGGCAGTTCGATGCTGTTGTGCTCCAGCCACTCGCCGCAGAGCCAGCCGGGGAAGCGCGTGGGAAACTGGTCAAGCACG
The DNA here is from genome assembly GCA_001871085.1 of Desulfovibrionaceae bacterium CG1_02_65_16. Lineage (GTDB taxonomy): Bacteria > Desulfobacterota > Desulfovibrionia > Desulfovibrionales > Desulfovibrionaceae > Humidesulfovibrio. The sequence continues at coordinate 29,624 of MNUQ01000070.1, read as the reverse complement.
AGCTCGTACTCCGCCTCCACAAGCTGCCGGCCGGTAATGCCCTGGGCGGCGTCCGTCGCCGCGGCGATGAATGCGGCGATGAGGGAGTCGTCCGCGCTGGTGGAAACGACCATATGCTCTTTGGCCTCGGCCACGGTGACGGGCAGAGAGCTTGGCGGGGTGATGCACTTAAGCGCCATGATTCAGGCCCTCCAGAAAGGTTTTGGTCCAGCCGGAAAGAGAGGAGACGCGGCCGCGCAGGGCTGCTTTTTGGACATTCCAGCCGTCCTGGAAGGTCCGGTAATCAGGATGATCGAGCGGGACGCCCGCAAGGATGATTTGCAAATAGCCTTGGCGGATGCCGAACAGCACGGCGAGAAGGCCAGATGACCCTGTGCGCGAAGGTCCGGGGAATTGGATGCAGGGATTTCCGGCGCGCTCAATGCCGACGTGCCGATGGTGCGTGACCACCGTGAAATTTGTGTTTCCGCCCATTTGCTTTCGCCGCTTGTCCCAGGATTCATGATAAAACGCCTCTGGATGATAGGTGGCCCACCAGCGAATGTTGTGCGAAACCTTGAACCCTGCCCGGTTGACGGCCATGTAGTCCGCCTGAGTGCCTGCCAGCGAGGCAAGATCCTGTAACAGGCATGGGGCATCGCCGCAGACTACGAGGACTTCTTCTTGCTTTTCTTGCCCTTGGCCGGGGCCGATTCCGAGGATTGATCCAAAGGGCCGCAGTCGACCTCGAACAGGTTCGGAGCGCCTTCGTAGGTGGCAAACCCTTTGCGGCCAGCGTACACGGCGCACAACTCGCTCACCTCATGTTCTCCCGGTTCGTAGGTCACCACTTCGCGCCCGTCCGGGCTGAATTTGAACGTCTCGACAACTTCAATGCGCATGGGAACTCCTTTCAAAAGGCGGGGGCGTTGGCCCCCGCCGCATGAATAGCTGTGCGTTCTGCCTAGCTGGCCGCGTTCTTGAAGGCCTTCACGGCGCCGCCGACGTCCATGAAGTTGCCGCCGGAGCGCAGGAAGCACAGGAAACCGACTTGTCCCTTCTTGGCATAGGCGCTGTCGGTGAAGCGGTAGTAGAGGATTTGCATGGCGTCGCGGATGATGTAGTGGCTGAAATCGCCGAAGAGGATGCTCTTGGCGTTGGCGGCCATCTGCGCAATCTGCTGATTGATGGTGTAGCCGTAGCCGTTGATGGTCGCCGGATCCTTCACGTCGATGCTGGGCAGGTACAGAGGGCGTCCCTGCTCATCCTTGAGCTTCTTAATGTCGCGCAGGGTGAGATCGTGGAACATGAAGCGGCAATTGCCCATTTCGCGGTAGGCCGGGTCGACGCTGTGGATGAGATCCACGAGGGAGTCGTAATCCACGCTGTCATCGAGGCCGGACGCGCCGGTCTTGCCGACGCCAACGGCGGTGACGATGCCGGTGGGCTCGCCGCTGCCGGTGCCGATGGTGAACTTCTTGTTGGTGATGCGGCCCAGGCGCTGGGCAAGGCGCAAGCGGATGAACGACTCCAGATCAATGCTGGAATCCTGCAGCAGCTCGATGGGGATGGCCACGACCTTGGAGCTGAACTTGTAGACCACCAAAGACTTGGTGCCAAAGGTCGGGTCGGCAGCGGTGGCTTCCTCGTTTTCGCCCACGATCTCGCCTTCCTCGCTGGTGCCGTCGCTGGTGGGCCACTGCATTTCGTGGCCGGCGGAGGTGGAAATGACCGTGGCGGCCTGACGCATGCCGCCGAACTTCTTCAAAGCATCGATGAGGGTCTTGGCGGTTTCGGTGGGCACGGTGTAGCCGCCCTCGGAGCCGGTGCCGGTGCTCATGGTGGCCCGCACGGTGTTCCAGTCTTCGGCAGAAAGGGCGTTGTCGCCGCCGCGCACCCACTTGTCGAAGACCTTTGCCAGGGTGTTGCCCGGCTTGTCTTTGGCCAGCTGCGTTGCGGCGTCTTGCACCTGCCGCTCGGACTCCAGTTCCATGGCCTGTTCATGGCGGGCGATGGTGGCTTCCAGATCGTCGATGTCCTTGGCGAGGGCATCCAGCTTGGTGGTTTCCTCCGTGGTGAGAACGCCGGGGTTCTTGTCGAGGATGTTGCGGTATTCCCGCGCCTTGGCCGTGCGCTTTTCGCGCAATTCCTGAACGCTCATGAGGTTCCTCCTTGAGCTTTTGGGTTAAGCAGCGCGGGAATCCGGCTGCGGGCTGCCATGCAAACGGGAAAGGCGTTCGTACCGATCCCGGTTGGAGACGGTTTCAGAAGCGGCGCTTTCGGCATTGTCGGCCTGCTCCGTTTCGGGATTGTCCGTTACGGGTGCCGGGACATCATCTTGAGCCTGAGCGTGCGGCTTGGGCGCCCTGGAATAGGCGGAAAGATTCCAACCCGCCTGCGCTTTGGCCGCAGGCTCGGCAATGCGGTCGGCAAAGCCCAGATCAACCGATTCCTGCGCGGTCATCCAGGTTTCGTCGCTCATCATGCGGATGATTTCGGGAAGCTCCAGGCCGGTTTCGCTTGCGTAGGTAGCGGCAAGCGTGCCGTCGACCTTTTCAAGCCATGCCGCCGTTTTGGTGAAATCCTCGCAGTTTCCGGCTTCCAAACACCAAGCGCGGTGGATCATGAATAACGCGCCAGCAGAGATTTCGACTTCGTCACAGGCGATGGCCACGAACGAAGCGGCGCTTGCGGCGCAGCCGTCGACATGGGCGATGCACTTTGACTTGTGCTCGCGGATGGCGGCCTCTATGGCGCGCGCGGCAAAGACCTCGCCGCCCGGCGAGTTGATGCGGATGTGGATGACCGGAGCCGTGATGGACAGAAGCTCCTTCACGAAGCTTTCCGCACCTATGCCGCCCCAGTAGTCATCCGAAACGATGACGTCGTAGAGATAGAGCGTGGCCTCATCGCCGGAGACTTCTGCCTTCAGCGGAAGGCGCGCCCGGGCCTGGGCGTTGTCACGCAGCAGGCGCATCAGTTGGTTCGGCATTGCTGCCTCCTTTCCCGGTGCTATCTACTTTGAGCACGGGCTTTTGCAGGGTGTCTCCATCGTCCAACTTGGGCAGACCTTCGGCAGCGCGCACTTCGTTGATGGTCATCCAGGCGGGTTGCTGCAGCGAGCCGAGAGCGGACTTGAAGTAGTCGGCGCGGGTTTTGGTGTCGCCGCGCAGAAGCTCCGATTCATCGAACTCCGCAAAGCAGCCGTCGCCACGGAACAGCTTCACGGAAAGTTCCTGCTCAATGGCCATGAAGTGCTTGTTCATGGTGAACTGAGCGAACCAGCGGGCCATTTGCTCCACGCCGGAGCCCCAGGAACTGGTCTTCTCCGTTTCGCCGATCATGACCGGCGGAACGCCGAAGAAACGGCAGATTTCCGGCACGCTGAACTTGCGCGAGTCGAGAAGCTGCGCGTCTGCGGCGCTCATGGAAATTGCTTTTATATCCAGTCCTTCTGTCAGAATGGGCGGGATATGGGCGTTACGGCTACCAGCATGCTTGAGCGAATAGGATTCGCGGAGATTTTGCTTTGCCGTGTCACTAAGAGCTTTTGAAGATGTTATGACCTTGTCGAACTGCATTCCCTGGGAGAAAAACTTGCTGGCGGACTCCTCCGAGGACATGGCCAGGCCTGCGGTATTGGCCATGGCGCGCACAGTGGACATGCCTTTTTTTCCGTCGCCGGAAGGCACGTTCGGAATGTGGAGCATGTCATCCTGATCGTAGAGGCGGTACGTTCCATCCGGGAAGGTGACGCCGTAGAAAAGGCGGTTGCGCTCCACGCCAAGCTTGGCGTCGAGGCCCATTTCCCACGCGAAGTACACTGAGACGTTTTGCGGCTGGCAGGGATACAAGGCGATGGGCTTGCCCATGCGGTTGCGAATGATGTTGGCGTAGGCATTGCCCAGCAAAAGCTTGTGCGCGCCAAGCATCATCCAAAAGGTGCTGGCGGTCATGAACCGGTTGGGCTGCAGGCGCAAAATATGCGCAAGGTTGTGGTCTTCGGCCAGTTGGCGGCCGCTGTCTGTGCCCTTGTAGGTTTTGAGCGGAGAACTGGACATAGCCCCGGAAATGAGGCTAACACACGCAAACACAGCGCTTATGCGCATGGTCGTATCCGCATTGACGAGTTGCCCGGATGCGCTTGCTCCTTCTCCGATGATGTCGAACCAGGTGTCTGCGGAAAGACCGCCCCACTCCGAAAAAGAATTCTGCGGCTCAAGGCTTTCGCGCATGGACTCCACATTTGGGATTGGGGCCCGCTCAATGGAGGCTTCGACCTGACGTTTTGCGAAGGGCCATTTCATGCTCTTGCCTCCTCAGCATCCCAATCAAGGATGACGATTCCCTGGGTGACGGTGTTTGATTCATTCACCAGCGCCCGCTTGAGGGCCATGATGAGAGCCACGGGGCCGTCGATCTTGGCCGCCTGGCTGTCTTTGGTGGGGTAGTAGTATTTGACCGGGCCAAGCTTGGTGCGCTTGAGCACCACGTTGCCGATCATCCAGTTCATGACGGGGTTGTCCTCGTGCAGGAGCTTGACCTCGGCCACAAGGCCCTCCAGCTCCTTCATGGGCGCGCTGATGTGCGCGGCGTGCTGGTTCACCTCCACGCACTCGAAGGTGGCCCACTGCTGTTCCTGCACATGCTGGACGAAGTACGTGGCTTCCTTGGGGTCGTAGTCCAGCTCCACCACGTTGAAGATCTCGCAGAAGGCCTTGGCGTCTTCCTCGATGGCGGCGAAATCGAGCACGGCGCCATCGGTTACGGTGAGAAGCCCGCGCTCGCGCCAGGCGCGGTAGTGGCTGTTCTTGCTCTCGTTGACGGTTTCTTCCGGCAAATAAGTCTTAGTGAACACGGCCCACTTGCGTTCAGCCACGGGCAGGGATTCGTTGTCGTCCATTTCGACCACGGCCACGAGAGCGGCCATGTCGACTTTGCTGGCCAGGTCCATGCCGAGCCAGCAACGGCGGCCGGCAAGGTCCCGCGGCTTCAGGTCCGGCCGGGCGCATTTGGACCAGCGCGCCATGTTCATCCAGGCGTTGCCCGCGTTCATCCAGCGGTTGAGGTGCTTGGTCTGATTGATGTTCTGCTTGCTGGCCAGATTCAGGGCGTCGTTGTGCTGGGCGCGGAGGTAGTCTTCAAAAACGCTGACGCCGAAATTCGGGTTGGCCTTTTTCCAGTTCTTGAACAGCTTCCAGTCGTCGCCTTCATCCAGGCTGTAGATGATGGCGAAGAAGGTATCGTCCTGGATGGTGCCCTTGAGCATGTTGACGGCTTTGGTGTGCAGGTCGAAGCAGGGGGCCGATATATCCGTGCCCGCCGTGGTGATGATGAGCAGCAGCGGTTGGGTGCGCGCGCCCATGCCGGTCTTCATGGTGTCGTAGAGCACGGGCGTGGGGTGCTCGTGGTATTCGTCGACGATGGCCAGGGAGGGGGAAGCGCCGTCGCCCGGCTGCCCGACAACGGGAGCAAAGCGGGCATTGTCGCTCATGCGGTAGATTGTGCCGGGATTTTCGCTGGTGCCCATGAGCTCAAGGCCCATGTCGGCCTGGAATTCCGGGTTGAGCGAAACCATGAGCCACGCGGTTTTGAACACGTACATGGCCTGCTTGAGCGTGGTGGCGCCGGAATAGCCTTCCGCGCCGCCCTCGCCGTCGGCAAAAGTCATGTACAAGGCGATGATGGATGCCATGGTGGACTTGGCGTTCTTGCGCGGAATTTCGGCGTAGACTTCGCGGAAGCGGCGCAGATCGTCCGACTTGCGCACCCAGCCAAAGGGCAAGGCCAGGAAAAAGCATTGCCAGTCCTCAAGCTTGATGCGCTTGCCGGCCCACTTGCCCTTTACGTGCACCATGAGTTCGCCAAAGGCGCAAATGGCGTTGCCTTTGGCCTTGTCCCAGCGGAAGGGATAGGCGGGATCTTTGGCGCGCTCCAGGTCGGCCAGGTGCCGGGCGCAGGCCTGCCGCACCTGCTGGCACACGTTGACGCGGCCAGCGACAACAGCCCGGGCGTATTTGGTCGCCCGCTCGGCGAAGGGATATCTGGCCACGCCCTTAGCCACTCTTGCCCCCCTTGCCGAACTGGCCATAGGGGCTGGTTTTCTTGTCCTCGGTCTTCTTGCCGCCAGCCTTGTTGATGGCGGCCGGGGTGAGGCCCATTTCCGACAGCAGGCTGTGCAGATGGCGCATGGCCTCGGACAGCATGGCCACTTCCGGATAGGCGCGGACCATGCGGCCGTCTTTGGCCGTCTTGGTCTCGTAGCTTTCGCCCGTGGCCTGGACGCTGGCTGAAAATTTGTCGATCTGGTGCAGGCGGAAAGCGGCCATGGCCAGGGTTTCCGTGAAGGACGAGGAGTCCAAGCCGATGCTTTTGAGGCGGCCGCGCAGGGTTTCGAAGTGCGGAAGCGCTTCCTCCGGCAGCCAGCCCGGCGCGGTCATGGGGTCGCAAGCGGCCTTGGGCGCGTCCGGATTGATCCGGTCGGCCCTGGCTGTTCCCTTGAGCAGCTTGAGCTCAAGAGGGGTTTGCTTGCGTCCCGTGGCCATGGCTAGACCTGCGGCCCGCGCGGGCGGAAACGGTCTTGGGCGTGGATGCGCTCGTGGCAGGGCTTGCACATGCTCATGAGGTTGTCTTGGCTGTTGTTGCGCGGGTTTTTGTCCTTGTGATGCACCAGCGCGGCGACATGCTTGCAGCCGGTGCATTCGCACATGGGGTTTGCGCGCATTTTGATGCCGCGCAGGATGCGCCAGGCGGCATCGTAGCCGCGGCTTGCGGCGCTGCCGCGCGAACGGTCGTATTCGGACTGGGCCTGTTCCTGGTGCTCGTCGCAATAGCCGCTGGCGTTGCGGTGCAGCTTTCCGCAGCCGGGCTTGCGGCAAGGGCGTTTTGAGGCTTGCGGCATGGCTATCTCACTCCCCAGGTTATGAGCTTGGCGACAAGACCACCGCACAAAGCAGCAGCTCCCATGAGCGCCGCCAGCATGGCTTTTCCGCCTTTGCGCTGGTTTTCCGCTGCCTCAAGTTCGCTGATGCGTTCTTCGTGTCCTTCCCAGCGTTTGGCGCGTTCGTCGTCACGCGAAAAATGGCCGGCAAGCATTGTTTCGATGCGCGCCAAGGCGACCTTGAGTTCAGTGATTTCGTCATCACTCATGCGGCCCCCTTGAGCTCAAAGACCATGGCCCAGGAGGGCGAAGCGCTGACACAGTCGTGCATGTCGTCGGGGTCGGCGGCGTTCGGGTCGAGGCCGAAGAAATTCGGAGCGCCAAGCGCTTCATAGGCGTGCGACCACACCCATGAGCAGATGGGGTAGCTGTCGAGGCTGGCCAGCCTGCGTACGGCGTACACGTTGCGCCCCATGAGCCGGGACAGCAGGGCATCGCCCAGGTGTGCGCCGATCTTGAGCAGGCCGTAATCCCGCCCGACGTAGGCCAAGGCCTGCGCGGCCACGGCCTGGCGCTGCGCGGCCGTGAGGGGCATGCAGCGCCAGACCTGGAAAAGAGTGCCGTCGTTGAATTGGGCAAACGGGCGAGTCTGCACGCTCCAAAGCGCCTCGGTCACCTGATCCGGACCGGTGAAGCCCGCCACATGGTTGGCGTAGGACTCCGGCTCGCCGGGCTTGCGCTCGGCCCAGCGGATGCCCCGCTGGATGAGGCCCGCGCCGTGGGTGAAGATGAGGTCGCCGGGGAGGAACATGGCGCGCCCTACTTACTCGCCAGGGCGTTGATGATGGCGCGCTGGTTTTCCAGGTGCCGCTTGATTATCGCCGCATCGCACGCGCTGATGGGCGCGGCCTGGGTGAAGCTGCCGAGCAGGCCCGTGGTGACAAAGAGTTGCGCGCCAGCCGCGGCGTTGGCCCCGTCCAGCTTGCCCGCAACGTAGGTTGCCAGCGCGCCGTAGGAGGTGGCGGCGTCAAGCGCGGCCTCGATGTCGTTCAGGACGGCCAAGGCATCGGACGCCTTGTATGCGCCGGACTTGATGGCCGCGTAGTTGGCGAGCTGCAGCACAACGCCCGTTCCCGTGGGGTTGGGCAGGACTTTCAGGATCTCGGAATCGGCGCCGAGATAGGCCCCGGTGGCGTTGTCGTAACTGCCGGCGCACACGGCGGGCGGCGAATAGGGCGCGGCCGGGCTGGTGTTGACCTTGCCGCAGCCGGTGAGGACCAAGAGGGCCATGAGCGCGGCCAGGGCGAGAATAACGGAGAGAAAACGACGCATTGCTTGCTCCTTGCTGTTGGGGTTAACCGATGACTCCGGAGGTGATTCCTCCTGATGGAGTGGAAGGGTCGGGCTGCTGCGCCGGGGCTGAAGCGAGGGGGGCGGAAGGAAAATAGAGGTCGAGAAAATTCTGATCCTTCGGAATTTGTCCGGCCTCCATCGCAGCAGCCACGGCATGCAAAGGGCTGGGATAAGACGTGACGGTGAACGGGTCCCCAGGCTTCGGATTAATTTTTTCGTCTGTCAGAGGCATTGAGACCTCCGAAATTTCTTTGATGACGTCGGGTTCAAGAATGCGGCGCAGGATGAGGGAGCCGATGCGCAGGGCAGCGCCGGGAACAGTGGCGCGGCCGTACATGGTGAGCCCGCCGCCAACGGCCATGAGCAAGCCGGAGGCGATGGTCTGCGCCATGGATCCAGTGTGCAGAAGCTGCAAGAGAGCGGTGAGGTCGGTCTGACCCAGCGCGCCGCCCAAAATGGTGATGAGGATGCCAAGGATGGTCTTGGACTTGAGGAGAAGCTTGGTATCCATGTTTTACGCCTTCGCTTCCGCGATCTTCGGGTATTCGTCGTGGAGGATCATGGCCGCCAGCCGGTCCATGCGGTCCTCGTTCTTGCCTTTGCCGTCGCCGATCTGCTTCGCCATGAGGCTGTTCCAGAGTTCGCGCTCAGCGCTGGCCCAATCGCCGCGCTGCATGGCGGCAAGCATCTTCTGGAATTTCAGCAGACCGCTGATGCCCAGCTGAAAAGCCAGCAAGACAAGGGCATCGAATCGGGCGGGGGTGAGCATGTCGGACCAGGGGAGGTGACCGCGCACGGCGACAACGGCCGTGGTGAGGTCGTGCTCGAAGAGGCGATCCACCTGATCGTCAGTCAGCGTATGGCCGACGACTGCGGGGATGCCAGGAACAGGATTCGCAGTGAAGTTGTGGCCGACTCCGCCAGTGACCTGAGGCGGTGTGGCGGTGTCGAGATAAAGCGTATTGGTGCGGTCTTCTTCTTGTTCAAGAAGAGTGGCAAGTTTGCCGTACCGAATTGCAATGCTACTTTTAAGACTCACATTCGCCCCCATGTTTGATAGAGGCTACTGTGTGAATCAGTGCAGAGTCGATAAACCAAGTACCCGTTGCGGTACTTTGCTTACCTTAACTTTTTTTCTTAGTTTTGACATAGCGCGTGTGTGAGAGCCCACCCGGTCTAAGGCAAAAAGCCCCAAAGTTTCACACGCCCCTCATGTCTAGCGTGAAAGATTTTACGTTTCACGTATTGCGCGTCGTGTTCCGTGAAACAACAGGCGGGGTGGGGCGCAACCGTCTACGGCGCGCCCCATTGAATGCGAATCTCGAACGCTCCATCGCGGTTTCTTGTGTCGATCATGACCTTGATGCTCTTGGCGCAGTACAGGCACTCGGGGTTGTCACAGCGCCGGTATTGCACTGTGCGCTTGTCCCAGCCGGGTTCAGGCGTCCACTTCTTGCGGTTGCATGAACGTGTCTTGCCGCCGCACAGGGGGCAATCTATGGCCAGCCCGCCGCTCATACCACGTCCTTTGCGGCCATGGGCTTGATCTCCCGCCCGAAGCGGTCCAGGCCCTGCACCTCGTCGCAGCATACCATGTTGCGTTGCACCATGATGCGCCACTGACCGTCGATGCAGTGGATAGGATCACTTCCCGCCCGCGTCATGACGCACTGGCCCCATGAGGCCAGCGTCTCATCTGCCGGGCGCCAGCGTATGAGCTGTCCCTTGCACAGGTCGGGCTTGCCCGCGTCCAGGTCGCCCGGCAGGCCAATCTTGAGCAGCGCCCGGGCAATCAGCAAGGCCACGCCCATGACGGTGAAGAAGGTGAACTTGCGGCCATTGTCCATGACCCACTTACCAGCCACGCGCAGGCGGTACAGGCCAGCGTCGGCCTCCGGTTCGTCCGGCCAATCCCGTGCGTCGAACACTTCCACGCTCCACTCGGCCGGGCCTTTGCCGCCCAGCTTGAGCAAAACGGCCCCCATTCTTTCGCGCTGTTCTGCCATATCCCACGCGCAAACTAGTTGCGCGCCTCCTGCAGAACCTTGAGCGCGGCGGCGGCGAGGACTGCGGATGGAGCGGTGAGAAAGTCCCACGCAGCACCGTATGTATCGTCGGTGGATGATTCCCAAATGGAATCTTGAATTTGACGCACAGCCTCATAGAAAGCGCTGATTCCGTCGCTGCCAAAGCGCCTCTCGATCTCCGGCAGCACGTATTCGCGCAGGTGGTTCGAGTTCTCAGCGGGATTGAAAATCCCACGATACCGCTTCCCATGATATTCAAACTCGGTCCAATCATTGAACTTGTCGGTGCATGAAAACTGCGTAATACCAAGAATGTTCGCCAGTTCACGATTCAACGTCGCCGTGTCCATACTCATCCCTTCCCCCTTTCCTTTTCCGGTTCCACTTCCACGCGCATCCGGTTCACGTAGCCCTCCAGGTCGCTGCGGTGTATGAGCACCTTCGCGCCTGGCCTATCCTGGTGCACGGCTATGCGCTTGTTGCGCACCAGCTTCCGCAAATTGTCGACCGTCATGCGCAAGGCGTCCGCCACCTCGGGCAGCGTGTAGAACTCGCGCGCCGGCATCGTGCTCAAGGTCATGCTTCCTCCGGCTCGGCAATCGGCCCGGCCCACTGTCCCCGGCCTTTGAGAGTGCTCACGCCAGTTGTCACCCCGATGTAAGATCCACGTGCCAGCAAACAGCGCCCACGCCTGCGGACATAGACAGGCTCACCGCGCTTGCAGCCATTCCAGCGAAACCACCACCAGCCCTCATTGTCTGGTTTTTTGCTGCTCCACTTCATGCTCCACCTCCGAAATCAAGAGCCAGCACAACGCTATCCACTGCCGCCTCATCCAGCCCGATGTACCGCTCGGTCACCTCGGACGAACGATGCCCCAAGGACTTCTGGGCCACGCGGATGGGCAGCTCGCGCCCAGGCCGCCAATGTTTGCACGCCTGCTCGTAAACGCCTTTGGCAAACGTCTTGCGCAGGCTGTGCGTGCCAATCTGCGGCGGCCAGGAGAACCGCGCGGCCAGGCCGCGCATGATGCGCGCCGCGTGCTGCCGGGTGATTGCGCCGCCCTTCATGCTTTGAAAAACAAACGTGTCCGGCAAATTCCCGCGCCAGCGGAACAGCGTGGGCAGCCATTCGGCCAGGGCCTTGCGCGCCTTCACGTTCAAGGCCACTTCGCGGCTCTTGCGGCTGCCTTTCATATGCTTGCGGGCAACGCGCACGCGGGTGAGCACCTTGCCGTACTGCACCACGTCCCACACGCGCATGCTCAAGAGCTCGCTGATGCGGAACCCGGAGTAGATGCCCATGAGCAGCAGGCAGCGGTCGCGCCGGCGTGTTCTGGACCCGTTCAACGCGGTGAGCGCCTGTTCAATTTCGCGCTGTTCAAGCGGTCTGCAACCCTGCATTCAAACACCTCGTTTCGGCACCTGGGAACAAACCAGCTTTTGTGCCATTTTGTGATAATGCTTTGCGACAATGGAACGTTTGTAGCTTTTGGAACCTCTTTTCGATCATGCCCGGCGAAAGGAAGTATCAGCAGAGCCGTCATACTGCCGCTGATTGGCCCAGGCAGGGCGTTTCCCCGTGCGCAGCGCGTGGAGTATGTCCCGGCAGCGGCTTTCGTTCCTGGCGGACTCTTCCTGGGTCGGCGGTCGCCATGTCGTGGCCTCGTTCCTGCGTTCTTCCGTCTTGCGCGCCTCGGCTTGGTCGGCCTGCCATTTCGCGTAGCCGCGGCGCATGGCCCGGCTCAGGCTCTTGGGCCAATACTCGTATTCCGTGCGGATGAACCCGCCGATGGCATCAAGGGCGGCTTCCTCGATGTGCCTTGCGTCGGCAAACGCGGCCTTGACGTTTTCCTCTGTCGGCCACGTGGGGTTGCTGTAGAACAAGGCCAGCTCGGCCACCCAGCGCTTGAACGTCGGCAGCATCATGACGCATATCCTCCCTTGGCTTCGGCCAGCAGCTTTTCCGCAACGGAAGGCTGCCGTGCGGCCTGTTGGCGGCCCCGAATCGGGTTGCGCTCCCACTGGCGCACAGCTGCGCGCCAATCCTGCATGGCGTTCGGGCCCACCTTCCAGCCGTTTGCCGTGTAGTGGTCGAACCAGGCTTGCGGATCCAGGCCTTTGCCCCGCTCCAGGCAGTAGGCCGTCACGTCCTCGATGCTCGGCCGCACGAATCCAGCCTTCTTGGACGGAGCCCCCTTGGGGGCAGTATCCTCGCTAGAGGATACTGGGGGTGTCTTTATGCCTTTCTGAAGAGTCGAAGACGAAGAAGGGAGAAGGAGAGGGGTATTACTCGATTGTGATTTTAGTAATTCTACGGGTATACTCCGAGTATTCTCCGAGTATTCTCCGAGTATGATTTTCTCGTTTTTCGATCCCACCTCCGGCATTTTCAGCACGGCAGGCATGGCCCGGCCCGGCCCTTCGGCCTGCTTTTCATGGTCCTCGCGGGCCTTGTTCCAACGAGTGGAAACGGCCTTGCGGGCCTTGGCAACGCGCTCCGGCGCGCCAATGACCCAAGGCTGATGCTCGGCCCAATCGTGCAGGGCCCAGCAGCCCTCTGGGTGCTTATCAAGCAGGCGCGTGCCCGAAAGGGCGGCAATGAAGTCGTCCGGCCTGCCAGTCCAGCCGGCCATGATGGCGATGTCAAGGGCATCCAGGCCGCGCAGCACGCCGTCCGGCTTGCTCTGCGCCGCGCTTATCCATAGATCGAGCACGTAGCCGGTGCCATCGTGTCCCAGCAGCAGGGCCAGCTTGGCGCGCTTGGGGTGGTTGCGCCAGCGCACGTCTATGCGGATGTCCTGGATCACAGTGCGGCCTTCCGTGTGTTGACAGGCATGCCGAGGGCGGATATAAGAAGTGCTGTCTGCATTACTTTCCCTTGCGAAAGCCCCCCGGCCGTCCAGCCTCTAGGGGGGCTTTCCTTTTTTGTTCACGAGCTTGCAATGTCAGTGGCGCGCCGCTTCCAAACCATGGCCACCTGGCACACGCGCATAGCGTTTATACCATCATCGCTATATCATTATACATAGGCACATAAGATGTGGATGATGCCATTAACCCATCAAGATAAAATGCAGAGCAACTCCCCTTTGGTTGCACAAACAGTCCTTTGGGAACGATAATCTTGATAGAATCAGCTCCATAAAATTCCGGACATTCAAAGCTCCTTTTCGCCAAAACAAAATTATCTGGCATATCATAGTCGTAGTGATGCGTTGGCTTGCCGCCTTTCGCCAAAAAACCGCGCATCCAAAAGGCGTAAAGCTCAGTAGTCGCTAAAACTACAGGCAGTGATTCCCTCAATGTCCGCATTGTCCTTGGTTCATTTATCTCTTCCAAAAATTTCAAGTCTTTATCACGTTCAATAAGTATTTGTATTTCATGCTCTCTTTGTACACGGCTCTTTGTTTTATTGTAGTGCACAGAATTCATTTCAAAGCGCATGGCGTTTCTATCTTTCGTCTTGGACATTCTATTAATGAACCAAAATCCCCACAAATTCCCTGCCAGACTCAAGCCCAGCGCGGCCATGTACCATTTCTCCATCACCGCCTCCTCACGCGCAGCTTGTCTCGCTCAATTACCGGCTGCAGCCGCTCGCGGTTGCTGCGGCACATGTTTTCAATCTCCAGCAACGCGCCGGATAGCTCGGAAGCCTCATGCGGCTCCACAATCTCGTCGGCGATGACATCCTCCACCAGCGCGGCGAAACGGCCGGCCTGCTTGCTCACGCGTATGCTGGCCCGCGCCACCTGCGCGCAGTCGTCCATGGCCTGTCTGGGCAGCATGTCGCGCAGCTGTTCCGTCAGCCAGTCCAGCAGAATGGTGTTGTCCAGCGCCCGGCACAGCACCACAATGTGCTGGAATCCCGGCGTGTAGTCGTCGTGGACGTTGAAATAGCGTTGCAGCGCCTCCGCCCCCAGGCCGGTTCGGTTTGCCAGAATGGCCAGCGTAAGCCGCTCGCCCGTGCTTTCGCGGCGGCTTTGCTTGGCCTCGTCCAGCGCCAGGCCCAGCGCCTCCAGGGCGGTCATGTTACGATAGTCCAGAACGCTTTCCATAGTATGGATTTCCCTCATTTTCCTACATTGCCTTGGTCCGGGGGGCTGCTATTGTTTGCCCATGAGCAAACACACTTTCACCATCCGTCTGTTCCGGGCCCGCCAGGGGCGCACCCTGGCCGTCATCCACACCCAGCAGGGAAACCTTGTGCGCTGGCAGCGCATCGTGCTGCCGGTGAGCCTGGAGTCCGTGCAGGCCACTCAGCTTGTTCTGGCCGGGGCGTTGCGGCAGCTGGAAAAGCAATGGCCGCACGATGTTGAAGCGCAAGAACTCCTCGGCCAAGGCGCGGCGCCAGCTGGCGCAGAAGTTGCGGACAAGACCTGCGCGCAGCACGCCCAGCAGCACGGCGCGGGCGGCCGCAAGGCCGGGGGAAAGTGACATGCGCACCTTGCGCACCGCAGCGCGCCGCAGCGCGCCGCCAGGTGCAGCGCAGGGCGGCTATGGCCACGAAGCGTGTCCATTGGCTTTCGGTCGGCATGCTCTCCCCTTCCCTTTTGTCCCCCTCGTCTGGTATCGAGTTGACGAACGCCAATCCGAAAACCTTCAACCAGAGAGGGAAAAACCATGTCCGAGAAAATATGCCCGCTTACTCAATATCGGCTTCCGAAGTCTGGCGATTGCGACAAGCGGGACTGCGCCTTTCTCATAAGCTCCGGGTGCGCCGTCACCGTGGCTGCCCGTATGGCGGACGAGGGGTTTCAGGCTATTCAAGACCTTGGGGAAAGGCTTTCCAACAAGGTCTAGGTCCAAAACTCCTTAAGGCGGTCGACTTCCGCCCGCAGCGCCGCGCCGTCCATGATGATGTTGTTTTGCACGTCGTGGCGCTGCTTCTTGATGGCTTCTTCCAGATGGAAAGAAGCAGCCTCGATCACGCAGAGCTTTTTGCCTTCGACAAGATCCAGCATCTTCAGGGTCAACTCCTGAACTTCCGGGTTCTGCATGGCATCGCGGTATTCGCTCACGGGCATAATGGTAAGAGGCATGTTGTTTCCTTCGCCTTTAGGCCGGGTTACGCCGCGTCCTGCGGCTGGTTTATGTTGAATGCTCCATCAACCTGTAACTGTGAGAGGAAATCATCATGTGCGATTCCACTGCACAAAAACTCATCATCAAACACTTTAAGCAGAAAGGTGCTTCCGCTGTTCAGGCGGCGCTTGATATCGCGCTTGGTTATGCCGAATCCGGCAACGCTGACCCAAAGGCAATACCAGCACTGTTCCAGGAAATGCTGGCTGCGCTTACACCCGGCGAAAAACCGGCTCAGGATTCATAGCGCCAGACAGCGCGGCATCAAGCATCAGCTTGGTCATCGTTTCGACGATGGTCTCTTTGCTTGCGCCCAAAGACTGGAGCAGCACGGCGCAGTCGCGGAACGCATCGCCAAGCTTCGTGTTCATGTCAGGCAAGGTCGGTTCCACATCAGGCTCCTTACGCCGCGTCCTGCGGCTGGTTTATGGTGGTTCCCCCGGTGGCCGGCGTCCACAGGTCGGGGCGCAAGTCCTCCAGGGGTATTCCAAGCTTTGCGTGGTACAGCAGCGCGGCGTCACCCGGAATCTTCCCGGCCTGGCAGTGCCGAAAAACGGTGCCGCGCTGCTTCACCCCTGCCTTTTTGCCCAGGGCCTCAAAGGTCAGCCCGTGGTCGGTGCGAAAGCGTTCGAGTGCGTTCATGGCAATGAATGTATCGGAAACAAAACAAAAGTCAACCATGATGTTTTGATTTCAAGATTGACCGCATGTGTGGTGATGATAAAGGGCGGATTATGGGAAAGCTGTATGATGAAATTTTGAAACGCGCACAGAAGTTTATAGAAGATTGTGGCGGCGTTGATAAAGCTCTTGGCAGGATCGAGGGCTCTCGAACTCTTTTATACAAGACTGTTGGAATCAGCGGTATTCCTGGAAAACTGCCCAAGTCAGAGGTTTTGCTTTCATGGCTGGAAGCAATGGGTGCGGAAATTCGCTTTCCGGAATTATCCCCGCAAACCCGCGATATCGAATTCATCAAGCCGAAAATAGTCGGCGTTGAGAACGGCGCGCCGCCTCCGGAATCAGAAGACTACCTTGCCGTGCCGCTTGCTGCGGAGGCCATTGCCGCCGGACCTGGACTTATACCGCAAGATGAAATCCGAGGCTGGGTTGTCGTGTGGCGCCACCATGGGTCCATACGGTATTTGACTGACCTTGTGGCCGTGGAGATTGGCAAAGGGCAAACATCCATGGAGCCGAACCTGTACCCTGGCGATATTGTGCTGGTGAACAGGGCAGACAGAATACCGGACGTGGACGGCAAGATTATGCTGGTGTGCGACCCGGACGGCGGCTGCGCCATAAAGCGCGTGAGCAGCTCGCGCATTGACGGCGACACGGAATTGGTGTTCTATAGTGACAATACTCAAGGCAATCCGCCGCGTGTGTTCCAGCTGAAACGCGACTATGGCGGTGATCTGCATGCGGCCATTGGAGGCCGGGTGGTTTGGGCCTGGAGCGACATGACAAGGAAGTGAGGTTAATATGGCACTGATCGAATGTCCTGAATGTAAGAAAGAAATGTCCGATAAGGCTGTTGTATGCCCACATTGTGGAGCCCCAAACGTTGTAATTCAAAATTCTCCTGCAACTGAGGAAAGCAATGGCAGGATGATAGTAATATCAATTGTAGTTGTTCTATTTTTTATTGTTTCTATTTCATTGTGCGGAAAAAGCGAAAACAGCAAATCAGCATCATCAAATGAAAATTTAGCAAATAAAGTCGACCCAGAATCAAATCAAGCTATGGCAGCGCTGATAAATCTCAATGGTTGTCTTTGCGCTCAAGTTACGTCTGTCAGGCATGTTTCTGGAGATACATATTTTGTTGATTGTATTGAAATGAGGAATGGTTCTGGAACAACACATTATTCCGTGGACCTTGGGACAGGAAAAGCTTTTAAGCGGTTTTGATAATTTTTCTGCGTATCATTTTCAATAGTCAAGCAATCCTTGACGGTTCGCCCCAGTTGTAAAGCATTGCTTAACAACTGCCGCCCCACCTATTAGACAATCCCTAATATCTGCGCTCCGTGCGCGCCGCCTCTCAGCACCATATTGTTGGCATCATCAAAATGGTCCCGCTTTCCTGCGGGCATTCACTCCGTCTCGCCATACGAGTCAAATACGCATTTTTACGCACATTCCCGCGCTAGTGGTCAGGATACCAAAACGGGCGGAAATTATTTTGCCTTGTTTGTTTCTTTTTCAAAACTTTCCCCTTGCATTTTGTTTTGATTTTGATACAAAGGATTCACGCCAAGCACGGAACCCGGCAGCGAGCGACCCGAAAGGTTTCATCCAACCGCGAGCGAGGATGGCTGAGTTGGCAGCAAGACCGAGGGGGAAAGGGCAAGGCGAGTGAACAAACGATCTTTGTGAACCGAATCGGATTGCAGTCATTGAGCCTCGCAGGAGGGCACACGCAGAAGCAGCCGCTTTGACGCGTGCCGAAGTCTCCACCTTCTGCAAGGCTAGGGCGCGGCGGCGTGTGAGGCTAGCACGATGATGGGCTTAACAAGCCGGAGTTACGACCCGGCCCGCGCCCGAATCAATGACTGCGATGCAAGCGGCACACGGCAAAACAGCACAGCAACCTTACAACAGTTTTGCCCCATGCGGGGCGCAAAGACGAGGGGAAAGGCCATGGACATGTACACCAGCTACTACCGTAGCATTTTCACCGCCAACCGCACGGCCCGGCGCGCCACCACGTTCCGCCGCGCTCCCGGCCGCGAGATCACTTCCATGTACCCGCCGGGCTTTACCCCGGCCACGGAACACGACTGGCCGGCGCGCCGCCAGTACGAGGCCCTGGCCATGCGCGATAAATGCCTGGCCATTGCCAGCGGCGAGCCGGACGAGGGCGAACCCACGAAGCTTTGGCACTAAATTTCCCAAAGCGGGCCTCGATCTCCCCGGTTGGGCGGCGGCGACCGCGAAGCGAACCTCGAAAAGACGCCCGCAATTTCCATCCTGGCCAGCAAGGTTCGTTCCGCCGCAGGAGTGGGGAGGGCTTCACCCCTCGGCCTCCCCACTCCAAAACACAAAAAGGAGTCCCACCATGGAAGCAGCAGCCGCCTACCCGCGCAAGAGCCAAAACGCCCGCGTGCGCAACACCATCGGCATCTTTGTCGGCATCGCGCTTGTTGCGCTCCTGGTGGCCTACGTCGCCACCGACATTTACATTTATACCGCCCGTGTGGACGCACTGGCGCTGGCAGGAAAGTAACACCATGCAGACAGCAGCACAGACCACGGCGCAGGGACCGGCCCCCGGCGCGCAAACGCCCTTCGAGGCATACATGGCCGCAAAATGTTTCATATGCACGCCCTATATGGCGCGCATAACGCCCCAAACCTGCGCCATCAATCGCGCCAAGCCCAAGGCCGACCGCAAGCCCGGCTGCGGCGAGGACTGCCCGGACTGGCTGGCCCAGCGCGACAAGAAAGCCGTGGAGCCGGTGCAGGAGTGCGACCGCCGGGGCACCTGCGCCTTTTGCGGCCGCACCAACATGACCCTGCCGCAAGCGGGCCTGTGCGGCCCCTGCGCGCAAATGTCCAAGCGCGGCGAGATTGCCCGCGTGGAAGGGCAGGCAAACGCCTGGCGCGAAACCACGGCGGAAGAGCGCGCCAACCCGGCGCCCAAGCCCGCAACCGCTTGGGACATGCTGCGCAAGAACATGGACTGCACCCAGGAGGATCTTGCGGACAAGATCGGCTGCAGCCGGTCCAACGTGTCGTTGATCTTCCGCAAGCTCGAAACAGGCCAGGCCCCCACCGGGAAATACTACCGCAAGTTGCTGGAGCTCACCGGCTACACCACGGAGCAGCTGCTTCAGCCATGGCGCGACAAGCGCGCGCTTGCCGAGTCACCGCGTCTTGGCCTGCTGGGCCAGTACGCCACCGGCGGCAATGTTGAAGTGCCGCCGTATGCGCCCCCTCCGGCCGGACCGGACGGCAACCCGGAGGAGTCGTCCAGCCACGGAACAGAGGCCGAGGAGGAGTTCCTCGACGCCGAGGAGTCGCCGATCCCTCCGCAGGTGGGGGCGGGAGTGGCACCCACCGCCGTGCAGTATGTGGCCGATCTTTCCGGGGCTGACCTCCTGTCCGAGCCTCCCACCCTCATGGGCGCGGACCCGGCCGAGGCGCTCCCCACACGTGAGGAGGTGGACGCGATGCGCCGAGATGTCCAAGCGCTGCAAGACGAGCTCCTGTCCGCCATCCCCTCGGACTTCGCCCTCTTCGACGGCCGCGCGCCGGCCCGCCCGCTCACTCCGCCGAGCATCAGCATCGAGGCCGGCCAGCGGCTCACCATCAGCTCCGGCGCAGTGCGGGCTTACGGCCTGGACGGCGTGCGCACGGTTGGACTGCGCTACTCCGCCGCGCGCGGTCAACTGGCCATACAGCCCGGCTACAGCGGCCCCGGGGCGCGTAAGCTCTCGCCGCGCAGCAAATGCGGCGACATGCGCAGCATCGCCGCCGCCCAAATTCTGCGCGCGTGGGGCATCAAGCCGCTGCGCGGCATCCACTATCCGCTCACCATCGGCCCGGGCGGTCTGCTCGTGGCCACCATCGCCGCGCCCGCGCGGGCGGGAAAGGAGGCGTAGGGGCATGTGCACATGCATTCGTGACCTTCAAGAAAGAATCCGCACCAAGTATGACGGAAAGTTCAAAAAGCCCATTGAGAGCGTGCGGGTTGATGTCGAAACAGATTTCAAGACAGGGAAAACGTTTACCTACAGTGAGGCCAAGATCGTATTGGTGGGACAAAAAAAGAAAGAAGAGCTCCTCATTGCTCATTCGTTTTGCCCGTTCTGCGGAAAATCTCTCAAGGAGGAGGCGTAGGGGCATGGCACAAGTCTTGGGCACGTTTGGCAGCCTGGAGGTGCTTTGCCCCTATTGCGGCAAGCGCACGGAGGTTGAGGATCTTGAGATTGCCTGCACCGCCAGTGGTGTGGACTGCACGGTCCTTGATTCCGAGTCTCAAAACGATACTCGCTGCGAAGTCTGCGGGGCATTGTTCACCGTCGATGCGCATTGCAGCATAGACGTTTTTAAATACGGAGGAGGCGTAGGGGCATGAAGAAACACTGGCCCACCATCAAGCATTTGTTTTCCTTCGGCTACTCCATGCTGCTTTGGGTGGCTATTGTGGCCAACGCCTACACGGACAGGCTGCTCCCAACATGCGTTTTCACCTTTTTGCTCACCCTCAACGTCCTTGAGGTCGGGATTGACAAGATAGCGGAGGCCATCCGCACACAGCGCAATTACCATATCATTGGCGACGCCAACGAAATCAACCTCAGCGGATCAAGCCTGTATGCGGACAATGTGAGCGTGAGAGACCGCATGACGCGCGAAGGAGCACGCCAATGACAGCCATGACCGACCGCACCACCGAAACCCCGGCCGCCTGCGCAACGCATGAGGTCGCCGCCGTGCTCTACGTCCGCGCGCAAGTGTGCGAGGGTACCACGGCCCGGCATCTGGCCGATTTCTTGACCGCCATCATCGAGGGACGCGACGACATGCTGCACGAGGACATCCGCGACGAGCTGTGCGGCGCGGATTTGCGCGCCACCGCCCGTCCGGTGGGCGCAAGCCGGCAGCGGGTGGCGTCATGACAACCAAAATCGAATGGGCTGATGAAACGGTCAACGCCATGGTCGGCTGCTCTCACATTTCGCCCGCCTGTGACCACTGCTACGCGGCGCGCATGGCCTTACGCCATGGCGGAAATCCCAGCTTGCCCTGGTACAAGGGCTTGGCGGTTATGACTCCGCAAGGTCCGCGCTGGACGGGAGAAGGACGCTGGATCGATCACGTTTTGCCCAAAGCAGCGCTACGGCTGTATAGTGTCCGCAAGCCTCTGCGCATTTTCCACGGCAGCATGACCGACATCGCCCACGAATCGGCGACCGTGCAGCATCTGGCAAACGTGCTGGCCTTTGCCGACGCCCTGCCGCAGCACACGCACATGCTGCTCACCAAGCGGCCGCATCTACTCAAGGAGCGCCTGGAGGCATTGCAAGGACCTGGCTTTCAGGACCTGTGGGATGCAGCGCGCAGGCCGCTGTATGATGCCTTCCGCAGTGCCTCACGCACTGTTTCAAAATACAACCGCAGTAGCCGGAAAGAAATGGACCTCCTGCAGAAGGCAGAATGCATTGGGGTTATGGGGGCCTACACAAAGTTTCCCCTCCCCAACGTCTGGCTTGGCGCCACCATCTGGGATCAGCCCAGCGCCGACCGCGCCGTGCCCATTTTGCTTTCCACCCCGGCGGCCAAGCGCTTCGTCTCCATCGAGCCCATGCTTGGTCCGGTGGACCTGTGCCATGTGTGCGACCCCTCTTGGCGTGAGGACGCACCTACAGGTGGAGGCCCATGGGATAACACAGTCAACGGCCTGCGCGGGACGATCAACGATAGCCAGTTCGGCCATTACTACAACAAGCTCGATTGGGTCATCTGCGGCGGCGAGACCGGCCCCGGCGCGCGGCCCATGCATCCGGACTGGCCGCGCAGCCTGCGGGACCAGTGCCAAGACGCTGGCGTGCCCTTCTTCTTCAAGCAGTGGGGAGAATACGGCGAACGCAACGTACCGGGAAATCATGAAGTCTACTGCTATGCTCGTCGCAACTTCATTGCAAATGAACCCATCGGGCACGAGTGGAACCCTGACGGAAAGTTCATGGCCAAGTGCGGCAAGGCCAAGGCTGGCCGCCTCCTCGACGGCCGGACCTGGGAGGAGGTGCCCGCATGAATGCCCTCGACCTCATCATGCTGGAGCTGACCCACGCCCGCGCAAAGCACACGACGTTCGCGCACAGCGATAACCAGACCGTGACCGTGCTGACCAGCGAGGTGGGCGAGTACGCCTCGGCCGTGCTGCGCGGAGACGTGCAAGGCCAGCATGGAGCCATCCGCGAGGCCGCGCAGGTCGCCGCCGTGTGCATCCGCGCGATTGAGTACTGGACCGGCCGTCCGGCTCCAAAGGACCGCACCTGCGGCAACTGCGGCCGCAACAATGACTCCTTCATCTGCGCCGGCGGCCACGATTGCGAGGGCGGCCGCTACAACTGCCAGGACTGGACGCGTAAGGAGGCCAACCGTGGAGAATGAAGGACTGTGCCCCCGATGTGGTGAAATTGAACCTTACGGAATGGATTGCGGCTGTCCCTTGGAACCCTGCTTTGCACTGCGCCAAACGCAGCCCGCCCCCGCGCAGCTTCTGGAAGAGGTAGAGAACATCATCAGGTCGTGGAAAATGGATGAAGAGGACACGGCGTGGCTACTGCGTCAGTTTACCGCCCTGTCCCGGCGCGTGGCGGAGCTGGAAGACAAGGTGACGAACCGTGATGCGCAACTCGTGACGCAGGCAGGCGCGCACATGTTGGCCATGGCAGGGGTGCGTTGTGACCTTTCCTCCGAGCGTGCCAAATCCGCCCGCATGGGGCACAAACTCCAGCGCGTTGGCCTGCACCTTGCTGAGATACTGCGAAAGCTGCGCAAGGTGGAAGGGGAACGGGACTGCCTGCGGGAGAAATGGGAGGCGGCGGAGAAAACCATTGCTCGCGTCCAGGCAGACAGAGACGATTTGTTGCGCGAAAAGACCGTGGCTGCCCGAGAGACGCGCGCCCTGCTGCTGCTGGGGGTGCACAATGGATAGCTATTGCTGGACCTGGACCGTCGCCGGCGGAAAGCCGCAGACGGAGGTATTCCCGACTCCAGACCAAGCGCTACAAGCAATGAGCAAACGCCTTGGAAAGGAAGCCTCGCTCAATGAGCTTTGGGAGATGGGCATGGCATTGGCTCTAGTGACGGTCGATGTGCACGTACACATGGTGTTGCAGCCGATCACTCCAGAGGAACTGCCGATGGAGTCCGAAGGCTTGAACTCATGATCCCGCTCATCTGGACAGCGGAAACACCGACCACGCCCGGTTGGTATTGGTGCGGGCCGGTTAAAAAAAACGTCATGAGTGTTGTTCAGGTGCGCCAAGTTGATGGTGCCCGTACTCTCTATGCCGTTGCTGGAGATTGGCGGCAGCCTATCTCCAAAATTGAAGCGTTGTGGGCCGGGCCAATACCCGAGCCGGAGTATCCAATATGACCAGCATCACCGCGGGCGACCGCATCTTTTCGCGCCGGCACAAGAGCGGGGAGATCCAAGTGGACGTGGCCGGCAGCAAGACGCTCATCGGCCGCATCATCCGCAAGGACGGCACGCCCGGCGCGCGCGAAGTGGTGGTCGACGTGGCGGATGTCAGCCACATCTGGCCATTTTTGCCCGGCGTAGCCGGGATTGGGGCGTGAGATGCTGCGCAACATCCAGGTCATAATGCTTTTCATCGCCTGCCTGCTGCTCGCCTTGCCGCTGATGGTCTTGGCCAAAGCCTTTGGCCAGCAGCACCGCGTCGGGCCGTGGCTGGTGCGCGGCAAGTACTGCATTCTCCGGTTACTGAAGGAATGGAAATGAGCACAAATCGTCTTCGCATGGGCCTAGGCCCTGGCGCTGATACAAATGATGAAAGAGAGAAGATAGGGAAAGATGATGGAAGACCAAATTAAAAGCCCGACCATGACCGTTCCAGAGGTTTGCAAGGCCTTGCGTCTTAACCGTTCAACGGTGTACCGACACAGTCAGACACTAGGCGGGGTAAAGGTCGGAAAGGCTTTGCGATTCTCCCGCGCGTTCATTGAAAGCGGAATATGGAGGAAAGCAAGTGGCTTACAGAATGAAGAGCGGCCGCTTCCGGGCGGTCAAGATGATATCCGGAAATCGGCGGACGGCGACATTCGCCACCAAAACGGAAGCCAGGCAGTGGGAGGCCGCCCAAAGCGCAGAGGCATGGGCGCGCGAAGCGTCCCCGATCCTCACGGCATCTTCGGCGGCGACACAATACCTTGATGACGTGCAGGCCCGCATGTCCCGGCAGACCTACATCGAAAAGCAGTCCGTCTTCCGGCTGCTTTTTCGGTTTATATCCGTGGACATCCCGATAGAAGACATCGGAGTGGGGCAGTCCATGGCGTTTCTATCGGCGCAATTCAAGGCGCGTGGTGGAAACGCCGCCAACGGCGACCGCAAAAACCTGTGCGCGTGGTGGTCATGGAGCGTGGAACAGCTCGGCGTGCAGGCGCCTTGTCCATTCTCGCGGGTGAAGAAGTTTCCAGAAAATCGTCATCCGCGCATAGTCGCCCAGGAAACTGGCCTGCGCAAGATTCTGGATGAGGAAACGGGACAGATGCATTTGCTGCTGCTTACGATGCTGCACACTGCGGCAAGGGCAGGCGAGACGTTCCGGCTGCGCTGGGATGACCTGGACTTTGAGCGCCGGACGGTGCGTCTTTGGACGCGCAAGCGCAAAGGTGGGGGAGAGGAGTTTGACCTTGTACCCATGACGGAGGAATTGGCCCAGGCCATGCTTGAGCATAAGAAAAACGCGCGCAGCGTATTTGTCTTCACCCAAGACAACGGGCAGCCGCTTCACCATGACCTGGACATCATGGACAGGCTTTGCAAAAAACATGGGGTTCCGCGCTTCGGGTTCCACGGAATTCGTCACCTGACCGCAAGCATGCTGGACGCGGCGGGCAAGCCGCTAGCCCTTATCCAGGCTGTTTTGCGACACAAAAGCGCCACAACAACAGCAAAATACCTGCACTCCCTTCGGGGCGCCAGGGCAGAGCTTGACGATGTGTTCCGTGGAGCAGAAAAGAAGGCCCAAGAGGGGCAACTCTTGAGCCTTCAAAAAGTGTTTGGCGCATAGATTAGCACACGAGCCAAACATAAAAACAGGGAATATAACCATAACCATTTGTTTTCATTGGTGCGCCAGGAAGGATTTGAACCATCGACCGACGGCTTAGAAGGCGTTTCCCTTTCCTTCGCCATGGGCCTGCCGCCCAAAGACGCCATAAGCTACCTGGAGTCCAAGGGGGCCAAGCTCACCTTCAACTGGCACGACGTATGGCACGAGGCCCAGGCCAAGGCCTTCACCGTCACCAATGTGGCCCGGCTGGACGTGTTGGAGGACATTCGCGGCGCGCTCAAAACCGTCCTGGCCGAGGGCAAGACGCAAAAGATGTTCGCCAAGGACCTGGAGCCCGTGCTGCGCGCCAAGGGCTGGTGGGGCAAACGAACCGAGACGGGCGCGGACGGCAAGGAAAAGACCATCGCCATGGGCAGCCCGGCGCGGCTCAAGCTCATTTACCGCCAGAATATGCAAACCGCCTACATGGCCGGGCGCTACAAGCAAATGCTGGAGAACGCGGACAACCGCCCCTGGTGGCGCTACAGGGCCGTGCTGGACCAGCGCACCCGCCCGGCGCATGCCGCGCTGGACGGCCGTGTGTTCCGCTATGACGATCCGTTTTGGGGCTCGCACTACCCGCCGCTTGATTGGCAGTGCCGCTGCCGTGTGGAGGCGCTGTCCGACGTAGGCCTGGCGCGCGAGGGCATCTCCCCGGAGAGCGGCGAGGGCCGCATGGTGCAGCGCAATGTGGACGTTGTGGACCGGCGCACGGGCATTGTCACCACGCGCCAAGTCACGGGCTATCGCAACGGCACGGGGCCGGACGCGCCCACAGTTTGGACAGGCCCCGGATTTAGCTACAACCCCGGTGCGGCGGCCTACGGGCTGGACATGGAGGCCGCACGTAGGCTTTCGCTGGTGCGGGATACCAGCCTGCGCGCCCAGGCCGTGCAGGCGCTCAACGGCAACCCGGCCCGGCAAACGGCGTGGGAGGACTTCGCCCAAAACGTTCTGGACACCCGGCGTGGCGGCGTGGCCCAAGCCCAGGTGGCGCACTTCATGCGCGGCGAGGTGGCGGCGGCCGTGCGCGAGGCGGGCGGCGAGCCCGTGCAGGTGGTCACGGCCAGCGCCAAGCGCCTGCTGCACGCGGACAGCGCCAAGCACCGTCTTATGGGCACCGCCCCGGCGCGCGCGGACATCCTGCGCCTGCCCGCGCTGCTGGACGAGGCCACGGCCGTATTGTGGGACGCGGACAACGCCAACCTGGTGTACGTGTGCCCGAGCAACACGCCGGGCCGCGTGCTCAAGGTGGTGGTGGACGTGCCCATGCGCCCCAAGGACGCCAAAGGCCTGGCCAAGTTGGGGCGCTTCGATGCGGTGGTGAATGTGATGGAGGTGGAAGAAGTTGGCATGCGGCCCGTTGGCGGCTCACTGCTCAAAATACTGTGGTCAAAAGAATAACCCCGTGGGGGCGGACTTGCACCGCATACCGGGTGGAGCCGAGGCTCCATCCGCCCGATTACTACCAGCTTCGGGTACGCCCACGGGGTCAAGAAAAAAATACGCATGATTGAAATCGAAGTCAACATAACCAGCCTTGCAACGGGCCTCACGCGCCTGGCGGAGCTTGGCCGCAACATGACGCCGCTGACGCGCGACATCGCGGAGATTATGAAGGGCGGGGTGGACCGCGCTTTTAAGGACGAGGTGAACCCGGAAACGGGCGAGCAGTGGCACCCGCTTTCCCCGGCCACGCTGGCCCGCCGCGCCAAGGCCGGGCACACCGGCTCTATCCTCCAGGTATCCGGCCAGCTGGCTGCCAGCATCCAAAGCGAATACGGCCCGCACCACGCCACTGTGCTCACCAGCGACGTGCGCGCCCCCACGCACCAGTTTGGGGCCAAGAAGGGCAGCTTCGGCACGGGCAAGCGCGGGACGCGTCATGGTGGCCGTAGCAATGCGCGCAACTACACCGCGCGCGGCGGGGCCACTGTGGGCGGCTGGCTCTCCGGCCGGGCACAGGGCGGCAGCATGCCCCTGCCCTGGGGCAACATCCCGGCCCGCCCCTTTCTGGGCATCGGCAAGCCGGAGGAAGCGGAAATTGAGGGGAGCGTGAAAAACGCTGTGAGGCGGGCGCTAACGGGGGGGTAGGTGCGCGGGGTAGGCGTGGGTATGCGTTAGGCTATTGCGGAAGTTCTAACGGGGTGCTAACGCTGACATAAGGTAAATCATGTCTTCCATGGCGCATCATTAACCTAACGAGGTCCCTATGGCCGGAAAAAACAATGCACGAGCAAAAGAACTGAAAAGAAAAAGGAGAGAGGCAAGGAAGATTAAAGAAGAACAATGCGCAATTCCGAACTATGCGAAAAGGCTGTTTAAACCTATTGTCGATGAATCAAAACATTCTAAAGATTACAAGGTTGTCACCCAAAGGGGATATGTCCCCGCGGCACAAATGATGGAAAAATGTTTTAAACATTTCAATGATAAAGACGGAAATTTTGTAGAACAGTTCCAAACAACAGGATTCAGCCCACGATTGTGGGAGTTGTATCTTAATACATTCTTTGTCAGTGAAGGATTTTCAATCGATGGTTCAATGGCATCCCCTGATTTCTGTTTGTCAAAAGCAGATAGTACAATATTTGTTGAGGCTGTAACAACAAACAAGTCCGAGACTGGGCATCTTGCTAACATTGAAATTGGCAATTCGTTCGAAGAACAACGAAAGTTTCACATTGCCCAAATGTCCAAAACGCTCTGGTCTAAAGTTCAAAAAAAATATTGGGACAAAGATCACGTGAAAGGGTTGCCACTTATATTTGCACTGGAATGCTTTCATGATGAAAAATCGCTATTGTGGAGTGATTCTCCATTGATAGACTATTTGTATGGGAAGTCATTTTCATGGCATCGAGACGAGAACAATCAGCTAGTCATAGAGAACAGCGACGAAACATCGGTTGATATTGGAGGTAAACCAATCCCCTCAGGGCTATTTAACCTTGAAGGGACAAGAAACATTTCTGCTGTAATTTTTAGCAATAGTGCAACGGTAAGCAAATTTCTGCGTATGGGAAAACAGAAATGGCCTAAGTTTCCACATGTGGTAACCCGCATGGGGACTAGTTATAAACATGACAAAAATGCAACGACACCAGACCTTTTTCATTACGAGGTCGGGAATTTTGATTCTCCCAAAGAATCATGGGGGAGTGGATTGACAGTATTCCATAACCCAAACGCATCTTTTCCCCTCGACCCGATGCTGTTTCCTGATTTACCGCAGGGGTATTACCGGGATGGCAACTTTGTAATGGTAGGCATCCCGCCATTCCATCCGATGACTTCAATTACTACTGTGAGAACATAAGTCCAATTCGTTTTGATCCTGATTCACGGAATCATTCGAAATGTGGGGTGGAATGCCCTACTGAACCCTTTCCTCCTGTCTCGCACCCGCCTGCCACCGTAAAACCGGTGGCATGAAGCGCAAGCACCCCGACCCCACACAGAACGTCGCCTCCCTGACCATGCCCCTTTCGGGGGGCGTGGCTTTGGGCGTTGGCGCGTCGGCCGGTTCCGATATGCCGCCAGGCATGAACGCCCAGCTCTTCCCCGACGGCAGCTTTGCCGCGCGCGACGGCCGCCCGGCCAGCATCACCGAGGGCGCGCTTTCCGCCTGGCGCATGGATGCCTCCATCGCCGCCGCCCTCACCGCCCAAATAGCCGAGCGCGCCACCCCGCTTGCCGTGGACTACGAGCACCAGCTGCTCCTGGCCAAGCAAAACGGCAAGCCCGCGCCCGCTTCCGGGTGGGTGACGCGCGTAACCTACACGCCCGGGCGGGGCCTCTTCGCCGCCGTCAGCTGGACCGCCAAGGCGGCCGGGCACATTTCCGCCGACGAATACCGCTACATCTCCCCCGTCTTCCGCTTCGCCCCAGACACCGGCGCGGTGCTCCAAATTTTGAGCGTCGCGCTCACCAACAACCCGGCGCTGGACGGCATGGACGCCGTGGCCCTGGCCGCGCTGTTCCCTTCAACCACTACTACGGAGGATTCCATGGACAAACTGTTGGAGCGTCTGCGCTGGCTGCTCAACCAGCCCGTTACCGCAGGTGCCGCCGAGATCATGGCAGAGCTGGACAAACTCAAGGCCCAGCTTTCCGGGGGCGACGCCGCCGCCGCCAGCGTGGACCTGCTGGCCCTGCTGACCGAGGCCAAGGACAAGGACGCGCGGATTGCCGCCCTCACCGACCACGCCGCCAAACTGGCGGATGCGCCGGACCCGGCCAAGTACGCCCCGGTGGCCGCCCTGGTCAGCTTGCAGCAGGCCAACGCCTCGCTTTCGGCCAAGGTGGAGGCGCTGGCCAACGCGGGCAAGCGTAGCCAGGTGGACGGGCTCATTCAGGCCGCCTTGGCCGACGGACGGCTCACCGCCGGGCTGGAGCCCTGGGCGCGCGCCCTTGGCGAAAAGGACGAGGCCGCGCTCACCGCCATGCAAACCGCCGGGCTTCCCGGCGGCCGGGC
>MNUQ01000178.1:6115-14723 GCA_001871085.1 Desulfovibrionaceae bacterium CG1_02_65_16 | reverse complement strand
GAAGCGGCGTTCGGCGTCCTTGGCTCCGGTCGCCTTCCTTTGGCCGCGCAGCTGGCGGACGAGGTCAAGCACCATGCGCGTGCCGATGTACAGCAGCACGCAGGCCATGAAGAGCTTGAAGTTGCGCGCGTCGGGCAGGTAGCGCACGCGCACGATGGCCCCGATGAGCACCCCCGGCAGCGTGCCGATGATGACGATCCACGTGAGCGGCCAGACCATGCGGCCCTCGCGGATGAAGCGCCACACCCCGCTGGGTATGGCCACAATGTTGTAGAACTGGTTGGTGGAGCTGACGGACGGGTTCACGTAGCCCAGCACGCTCATTTGAAAGGGCAAAAGCAGAAACGCGCCCGAAACGCCGCCCATGGAGGTGAAGAACGAGAGCACAAGCGACACCAGCGGCGGAATCCAGGGCTGCACCTCTATGCCTGCGACCTCGAAGAGCATGGCTGCCTCCTGTTTGCCCCGCGTTCCTGTTGCGTCGTGGGGCATCTGGTCTGTTGTCACGCGTTCTTGCATTTACGTGACTACAAAGTAAGACGCCCGCTCGGATTTGTCACGCACTTTTTCACATATGAAAAGCCGTTTCTGAAAAAACAGGCGTATCGCACTTGGCAGACGCCGTGTTTCCCCCTAAACTTTGGGCACAACCCGCAACCTGTGGAGTGAATGAGCACACATGAACGCCGACCCGACCCGCCGACCCGCGAACGCGGCCGCAGGAGACGTCCGCACCCTCGACGCCGCGCAAATGGCCCGCCTGGAGCAGTCCTTTCGTTCCTGGATGGACGCCTCGCGCCGCAAGGCCGACTATACCTCACGCCGCCGCCTGTGGCTTATCTTTTTGTTGTTGCGCTCCACCGGAGCGCGCCTGGGCGAGGTGCTTGGGCTGGATGCCGGACGCGATCTGGCGCTGGATCAGGAGCGGCCCGTGGCGCGTTTCGGCGGGGCGGATGGCCGCGAGGTGCCCCTGCCGGCCGATGTGGTCCGCGCCCTGCGCGAGGCCCTGGACGACCCCGAGCTTGCCGCCGAATCCCAGCGCCTGTTCGAGATGGACCAGGGCCACGTGCGCCGCAAGTTTTACGAGCGCGCCAGCGAGGCGGGCATCCCGCGCGAGTTGGCCAGCCCCAGCGTGCTGCGCCGGTCGCTGGCGCGTTCGCTTATGCGCCAGGACGTGCCCCTGCCCGTGGTGCAGCGCCTGCTCGGCCAGTCCTCGGCGGATTTGACCGCCGCCTTCTCGGACTATTCCGAGGTGGAGGCCGGGCAGATTGTTGAGGAGTATCTCAAGCGCGAGGAGCGGCGCAAGTCCAGCGCGCGCAACCGTTTCTTCGGCGCGGTGAGCGCCGTTGTGCCGGGGCCGGTGGTGGCCAGCGTGGAGATCACCAGCCTGGGCGGCTTCAAGGTGGTCAGCGTCATCACGCGGGAGAGCGTGGAGCGGCTCGACATCAGGCCCGGCGTGCTCGCCACGGCCGACATCAAGGCCCCCTGGGTGCAGCTCACCGCGGGCGCGGCCGAACCTCCGGTCAGCGCGGCCAACCGCTATCCGGCCGTGGTGCGGCGCATCCTCACCGGCGAGGAGCAGGGCGACCAAGTGGCCGCCGAGATCATGGCCGAGCTTTCCGACGGCACCATGCTGGCGGCGGTGGTCACCGCCGAGAGCGTGCGCCGTCTTAACCTCGAAGTGGGCGAGCCCGTATGGGCCAGTTTTGGCGCGTTTTCGGTGATTCTGAATTTTAGTTGAACCGGAACAAGGAGGCGGGCATGGACACGCAACCCCGCGAAGCCCGATTCTGGAAGCCTCTTGTCGATAAACCGGCGCATGCCGCCGCGGATGCGGCCGGCGGCAGCGTGCAGTGCCGCCTGTGCAGCCACTTCTGCGTCATACGCGACGGCGCCCGGGGCCTGTGCGGCGTGCGGCGAAACCAGGGCGGCCGGCTGTTCTCCCTGGTGGCGCGCCTGCCCGCGGCCATCAGCGTGGACCCGGTGGAAAAGAAGCCGCTGTACCACTTTCTGCCCGGCACGCGCACCTTCTCCTTCGGCACCATGGGCTGCAACCTGTCCTGCTCGTTCTGCCAAAACGCCCAGCTTTCGCAGTCGCCCCGGCTGGGCCAGCCGCTCGCCGGGCACGCCCTGCCGCCGGAGGCCCTGGTGGCCGCCGCCATCGACTCCGGGTCCAAAAGCATCTCGTACACCTATTCCGAGCCCACGGTGTTTTTTGAGCTTGTGGAGGACACGGCCAGACTGGCGCTGGCGCGCGGGCTCAAAAATATTTTCGTCACCAACGGATTCATGAGTCCGGAGTGCCTGGACGCCTGCGGCGACGCGCAAAACGGGCTTATCCAGGCCGCCAACGTGGACCTGAAAGCCTTCACCGAGGCCTTCTACAAGGATCAGTGCGGCGCGCGTTTGGTCCCGGTGCTCAAAAACCTTGCGCGCATGCGCGAGCTGGGCTGGTGGCTGGAGGTGACGACGCTGCTCATCCCCGGCCTCAACGACGGCGACGCGGAGCTGACGGAGCTGACGGCGTTTCTCGTCCGCGAGCTGGGGGAGGGCACGCCCTGGCATATCTCGCGCTTCCACCCGGAGTACCGCCTCACCGACCGTCCGGTGACACCCTTGCAAACGCTGGTGCGCGCGCGGGAAATCGGGCTGGCCGCCGGCCTCAGGTTCGTCTACGTGGGCAACGCCTCCGGCCCGGGCTTCGGCGACACGCGCTGCCCCGGCTGTGGCGCGCTGCTCATCGAGCGCGAGGGCTTCCGGATGCGGGGCGGCGTGCCGGGCGGACGCTGCGGCGCGTGCGGGGCGCTGGTGCCGGGCGTTTGGGACTGAAGGCCCGGGAGGCCCCTCGCGCCCGCGCCGGCTTGCCTCCGCGCGCCGCGCCGGGTATGCAGGGCGCATGAGCACCACCAAGCGCATTGAGCCGTATCTCGTCTTCGCCGACGCCGCCGGCAACATCTACGACCACCCGGAGCTGTTGATGCTCTGCCGCCGTGGGAATGAGCTGGCCCTGCCCCGGCCGGACGAACTGATGCCCCTGCCCGAGGGCAGCGAGTTTTTTTTGCTGCCCGGCCGCAGCGCCCTTGGCCTGGACCCGGAGACGGGCCAGGTGGAGGAGCTGGGCGAGACCGACGAACTGGCCGTGGCCGTGTTCGCCAGCCCGGCGCACACCCTTTCCGCCACGGCGGCGTATAAGACGCGCCCCGGCGCGCCCGTGCTGCCGCTTTTCGCCTATGGCGCGCTGGGCTTTTACGAGGGGCGCTTCTATGTGTGCGCCAAGCGCGTGGACCCGGATCATCGCCAGGAGTTCGGGCACATCCCCTGCGAGCGCATTGAAAGCGGCGCGCGTAAGCTGCTGGCCGAGCTGCCCGGCAACCGGCTGGTGCGGCACCTCACTTCCTGCGCGCTGACCTACGGCTGTCCGGCGGCGCGCAATCTGGCGCTGGGGCGCTTCGAGGCGCCACTGCCCACCGCGCGCACATGCAACGCCCGCTGCGTTGGCTGCATTTCGCTCCAGCCGGAGGACTCCGGCTTCCCCAGCACGCAGAACCGCATCACCTTCAAGCCCACGCACAAGGAGCTGGTGGAGATCATGCTGCGGCACCAGGGCAAGGAGAAGCGCCCCATCTTCTCCTTCGGCCAGGGCTGCGAGGGCGAGCCCCTCACCGAGGCCGCGCTCATCGCCTCGGCTGTGTCCAGGTTCCGCAAGGCCGGGGGACGCGGCACCGTGAACGTGAACTCCAACGCCAGCCTGCCCGGCACGCTGCCGGAGCTGGCCGCCGCCGGGGTGAACTCCATCCGCGTGAGCCTGAACAGCGCGCGCAAGGCCACGTACGAGGCCTATTACAGGCCCAACGGCTACGATTTTGAGGACGTGCGGGGCAGCATACTGGCGGCCAAGGGGGCCGGCATGTTCGTCTCGCTCAACCTGCTGTTCTTCCCCGGCATGACCGATGGCGAGAACGAGTGGGAGGCGCTGAACGCCCTGGTGGCCGAGACCAGGCTCGACTTCATCCAGATGCGCAACCTGAACCTGGACCCGGAGCTGGTGCTGCGGCTCATGGCCGGGGTCGACTTCGGCCCGTGCATGGGGCTGGCCAATTTCATGAAGCGCCTGCGCAAGAACAACCCCTGGCTCGGCTTCGGCTATTTCAACCCCTATCTGGGCGACCGGGACGCCAGCGCCGGGTAGATCGGGTAGCCTGCCGCCGCGCCGCCAGCGTGGCGCCCGAGCGGGACAACCCGCTGGCCGTGGACGCCATGACGCGCCTGCTCCGGCAAAAGCCACGTGGCCGGAGCGTGGCCGGAAACATAGCCGGGGATATCCTCCGCGCGCATGGCCGGCGCAGGCCGGGGCAAGCAGATTGAGACCCCCGCATTGGGTCCGCGAGCATTCCCGCGCCGCTGCGGGTTCTTGCCTGCGGGGGCGCAGTCTGTTATGCGCAGGCGTACAGGAACTGGTTTTCCTTGGGGGCGCGTGGGGCGCTTCGGGGGAGTTCACGCACATCGTGATGACCAAACACATCGTGATGAACAAAGGGGTTTGCGCATGAAACGTCTCGCATTTGCTGTCGCCCTGGTTCTGGGCCTGGCTCTGGCCGGCTGCCAGAAGGCGCCCGAGAAAGCCGCCGACAACGCCACCGCCAACGCCACCTCGGCCGAGGAAAAAACCATCATCAACGGCATCGACGGCGGAGGCTTCCCCCCGTATGCCTTTGTGGACAAAGAGGGCAAGACCGTCGGCTTCGACGTGGAGGCCATCGAGTGGATCGGCAAGAAGATGGGCTTCAAGGTGAAGCATCAGCCCGTCGAGTGGAGCGCCATCATCCCCGCCCTTGAGGCCAAGAAGATCGACATCATCTGCTCCGGCATGAGCGCCACCGCCGAGCGCGCCGAGCGCGTCGCCTTCTCCGACTCGTACTACAAGGTGACCCAGGTGCTTGTGGTCAAGAACGACAGCAAGGCCACCCTGGAGCAGATGCTGACCACCGGCAAGAAGATTGGCGTGCAGCGCGGCACCGTTACCGCCAAGTACCTTGAGGACCTGTCCAAGAAGCCCGGCATGAAGTTCAAGCTGGTGCAGTACGACTCCACCGACCTGGCCATGCAGGACCTGCCGGTGGGCCGCATCGACGGCTCCGGCATGGACAACACCATCGCCAAGGACGTGCTGAAGAAGGACAAGGAGGCCAAGGTCCTGGGCACCTTCGACGCGCCGGCCGAGAATTACGGCTACGCCATGCGCAAGGACGATGTGGAGCTGCAGAAGAAGGTCAACGAGGGCCTCAAGCTGCTCATGGCCGATCCTTACTGGCAGCAGCTGAAGAAGAAGTACGACATCGACTAGACCGCCCTTACGCCTGAAAAGACCAACCGAAAGGCTTCGGGCTTTTGCCGGAGCCTTTCGGCCTTTTCAGGGGCGGGAGCAGGATCACGGGCGCGGCCATTGGCTTGGGCCCCTGGCGGCTCAAGGGAACGATACGAATTCATGGACTTTTCCGTCGCCTTCAACGCCGCGCGCGAATCCCTGCCCTACATGCTGGGCGGTGTCGGCTGGACAGCCGGCCTCATCATCGGGGCCATGCTTCTGGGGCTCACCCTGGGCGTGCCGCTGGCCGTAACGCAGGTCTATGGCCCCAGGCCCCTGCGCCGGATGGTCGCCGTCTACGTCTGGCTTTTCCGGGGCATTCCCATACTGGTGCAGTTGTACATCTTCTACTTCGGCCTGCTGGCGTGGCTCTCCAGTCTGCCCGGCCTCACCGGCATCGGGCTGGACAGCCCCTTCACCGCGGCGGTGGCGTCCCTTGGGCTCACCTCCAGCGCCTACCAGTCGCAGATCTTCCGCGGGGCCATCCAGTCGCTGCCGGCGGGCCAGCTCAAGGCCGCGCGCGCGCTGGGCATGACCGACGCGCAGGCCATCCGCAGCATCATTCTGCCCCAGGCCCTGCGCCTGGCCATACCGGCCTGGAGCAACGAGTACTCCATTCTGCTCAAGGACTCCGCGCTCGCCTTCACCATCGGCGTTGTGGAGATCATGGCCCGCATGCGCTCCATCGCCTCCACCACGCACGAGCCGGTGAGCATGTCCTTCGTGGCCGGCATCATCTTTTTCGCCCTCACCTGGATTGGGGTGAAGGGGCTGACCCTGCTTGAAAACAAGGTCCGCATCGCGGGCTATACGCGCCAAGGAGCCGTTTGACCGTGAGCGAAGCCACTCCCATTCTTGAGGCCAGATCCCTCGTCAAGATTCTTGGCGGCAACCGCGTGCTCGAAAACGTCAGCCTCGACATCGGCCGCGGCCGGGTGAAGGTGCTCATCGGACCATCCGGCGCGGGCAAAAGCACGCTTTTGCAGTGCCTCAATTTCCTCATCCCGCCCGATTCCGGCCACATTTTGCTGGAAGGCCGCGAGGTGGAGAAGACAAGCAAGCGGGAGCTGTGCGCCTTCCGTCAGCAGGTGGGCATGATTTTTCAGGATTTCAATCTTTTTGACCACCTGAGCGCGCTGGAGAACGTGCGCGTGGCGCTGATGAAGGTCAAGGGCATGTCCAAGCTGGAGGCCACCGAGCGCGCCGTTGCGGAGCTTAAGCGCGTGGGCCTGGCCGATAAGGCCACGCTGTACCCGGCCAACCTCTCCGGCGGGCAGAAGCAGCGCGTGGCCATTGCGCGGGCGCTGGCCATGGACCCCAAGGTGATGCTGTTGGACGAGCCCACCAGCGCCCTGGACCCCGAGCTCATCGGCGAGGTGCTCACCGTCATCCGCGACCTGGCCCAGGCCGGCATGACCATGATTCTGGCCACGCACCAGATCAGCTTCTCCGCCAGTCTGGCCGACGAGTTCATCTTCATGGAGCGCGGCCGCATTGTGGAGCAGGGCTCCCCGGCGGATCTGCTGGCCCGGGGCGCGCAGTCGCGCACGCAGGCCTTCTGCTCCAAAATCAGCGAGTTGACGGGCGAAAGCGGCCAGTCCGGCCAGTCCGGCGAGTCCGGACAGTCCGGCGAGTCCGGCCAGTCCGGCGAGTCCGGCAAAGCCGGCGCGGAGCGCCGCCTGTGAGCATGCCCTACCTGGAGTTTCTGCGCGGCGAGCTGGGCCCCGGCCTGCTCGACGGGCTCTGGGTGAGTCTTGTGGTCATCGCGCCCTCGGCGCTCCTGGGGGGGCTCATCGGCCTCACCGCCGGGGTGTTGCGGGTATATGGGCCCAGGCCCGTGCGCTGGCTCACGGAATGCTACGTCTCGTTGTTCCGGGGCACGCCGCTGGTTGTGCAGGTGTTCTTTTGGTATTTCGCTCTGCCGTATATCAGGGTCGGTGGGCACGGCATCGTGCTCGACCCCATCCCCGCGGCCATCCTCTCCTTCGCCCTGTGCAGCGGGGCCTACCAGTCGGAATACATCCGTGGCGGGCTCAACTCCATCAAGCGCGGGCAGATACGCGCCGCCCTGGCGCTGGGCATGACCACCCGGCAGGCCGTGACCAGCGTGGTGCTGCCGCAGGCCTTTCGCCGCGCGCTGCCCGGCTGCGGCAACGAGATCATCTACCTCATCAAGTATTCGTCGCTGGCATCCATCATCACCGTGAATGAGCTTACCGGCACGGCCACCACCATCGCCAAAAACTCCTGGCGCAACATAGAGGTGTTCTGCACCCTCGGCGTGTTCTACCTGCTGTTGGTCACGGTGGCGACCGGACTTTTGCGCCTGCTGGAGAACAGCCTGAGCGTTCCCGGCTTCGAGCGCCCGCAATCCTGACGGCGACGCCGTCCGCAACAATGGAGTCGGCCATGACATACCCCGGCGCCCCCAGCCCGGAAATCCTCGCCCTCCTCGCCGCCGAATTCGGCCCCGATCTGCTCACCGACCCCGCCAGCCTGGACGCGCGCGGCCGCGACGACTCCGGCTTGCTTATGCCGCCCGCCGCCGTGCTGCTGGCCAGAGATGAAGGGCGGATAGCCCGGCTGCTGCGGCTGGCCAACGAGCGGTGCTTCGCCGTCATTCCGCGCGGGGCGGGCACAGGTCTTGCCGGCGGCTGCCTGGCCGAAACCGGCGGCGTGGTGCTCGATATGAGCGCCATGAACCGCATCATCGCCATCGACACGGACAGCGTGACCGCCACCGTTGAGCCCGGTGTGCTCACCGGCGACCTGAAGCGCGCGGCCAAGGCCAAAGGGCTTTTTTATCCGCCGGACCCGGCCAGCCTGGACGTGAGCACCATTGGCGGCAACGCGGCCACCAACGCCGGCGGCCCGGCCTGCGTCAAGTATGGCACCACGCGCGACTACGTGCTGGGGCTTTCGGCCGTGCTGCCCACGGGCGAGCTGGTGCGCGCGGGCACGGCCACGCGCAAGGGCGTTGTGGGCTATGACCTGACGCGGCTGCTGGTGGGCAGCGAGGGCACCCTTGGCGTCATCACCCAGCTGACGCTTAAGCTTTTGCCCCACCCTGCGGGGCAGGCCTGCGTGGCCGCCGTGTTCGCCGACGTGGGCGCGGCCATGCGCGCCATCATCAGCGTGATGACGCGCGGGCATTTGCCCTCGGCCATGGAATTTCTGGACGCGCGCTGCCTGCGGCTGGTGGGCGACCTGCTGCCCGCGCATGTGCGCGCCGGCCTGCCCGGG
>MNUQ01000178.1:0-6099 GCA_001871085.1 Desulfovibrionaceae bacterium CG1_02_65_16 | reverse complement strand
TGAGTGCGACGGCACCGCCGCCGAGACCGCCAGCGCCATCGCCGACATTGAGGCGCTGTGCCGGGAGCTCGGCGCGCTGGGCATTCTGCCCGCGCCCGACGAGGCCGCGCGCGAGGCCGTGTGGGCCGTGCGCCGCAGCGTCAGCACGCGCATCCACGAGTCCTGCGCCGTGTACATACCGGAAGACATCGCCGTGCCCATCGGCAAAATCGCCGAGATGGTGGCGGCCCTGCCCGCGGTGCAGGCGCGGCACGGCATCGACATTTTCGCTTTCGGTCACGCGGGCGATGGCAACATCCATCTCAACCTCACCGCGCCGGGCGAAGCCCAGCGCCCGGCAGTGGCGGCCGCCGCCGAGGACTGCGTGCGCCTGGCGCTGGCCCTTGGCGGTACCATGAGCGGCGAGCACGGCGTGGGGCTGGCCAAGCGGAGTCTGCTGCCGCTGGAGATTGCACCCGTGAGCCTGCGCCTGCAGCGCGGCATCAAAAGGCTGTTCGACCCCAGTAACATCCTCAACCCGGGCAAGCTGTTCCCCGAGGAGGCGTAAGCGCTCGTGAGCATGGATATCGCTTCGCGGCTTTCCAAGCGCGTCAGGCAGATCAAGATTTCGGCCACCAAGGAGATGCCCATGATCGCCGCCAAGGTGGGCGGCTGCGTGTCGCTGGGGCAGGGCGTGCCCTCCTTCGCCACGCCGCCGCATGTGGCCGAGGCCGTGGCCCGCGCCCTGCGCGATGACCCCGCCGCGGGCAAATACTCGCTCCAGCCGGGCATGCCCGAGCTGCGCCGCGCCGTGGCCGGGCTTTTGCGCGCGGAAAAGGATCTTCCGGCCGACCCCGAGCGCGAGGTGGCCATCACCGTGGGCGGCATGGAGGCGCTGCTCTGCGCCATGCTCACCCTTGTGGGACCCGGCGACGAGGTCATCGTGCCCGAGCCCTTCTACCCCTCCCACGTGGAGCAGATTTTGATGGCCGAGGGAATGCCCGTGTTCGCGCCCCTGCGCCGCGCGGACTGGAGCCTGGACCCGGACGCCGTGGAGGCGGCCATCACCCCGCACACCAAGGCCATCATCGTCTCCAGCCCGCACAACCCCACCGGCGCGGTGTTCGCCAAAAAGGACCTGCTCCGCCTGGGCGAGCTGGCCCTCAAGCACAACATCTTCATCATCTGCGATGACACCTACGACGCGCTCGCCTACGACGGTCCCGACGCCCTGATCGTGAAGGGCGGCGCGTACAGCCTGGCCAGCGAGCCCGAGCTGCGCGACCGGCTGGTGGGCGTGTTCAGCTTCAGCAAACGCTTTGCCCTCACGGGCTGGCGCGTGGGCTTCATGTGGGCGCGGGAGGAGCTGCTCGGCCACATGCTTAAAATACATGACGCGGCGGCCATCTGCGCGCCCTCGGTTTCGCAGATAGCGGCGCTGGCCTCGCTTTCCGGTCCGCAAAACGTGTACGCGGGGTTCAAACGGGCGCTGCAAAACCGCCGCGACCTCATCTGCGCGCGGCTTGACGCCATGCCGCGCATCAGCCACATCCGGCCGGCCGGGGCATTCTACGTCATGGCCAAGGCCGATTTGCCCGGCGCGGCGGACTCCCGCGCGCTGGCCCTGCGGCTCATCCACGAGGCGCGGGTCATCACCATCCCCGGCGGCGCTTTCGGCCCCGGCGGCGAGGGGCACGTGCGCCTGTCCTTCGGCGGCGACGAGGCCGAAATCACCACCGCCTGCGACCGCATGGCCGCCTGGTCCCAAAACCTGTAGCGTCAAGGAGGCTCTCATGCGTCGCGCGCTCGCCCTTTTCACGACCGTTCCGCTCCTTCTGGCCGTCCTTTGCGTGGGCACGGCCCTGGCCGCCGGCCACGCTCCCAAAGGCTTCAATGAGGCCGCCTTCCGCACGAATTTTGCTTCCGGCCTGGCCAGCCGGCCCAATGCTCCGGCGCTCAAGCCCGAGAATATTCATGTGCAGACGGCGGAAAAAGCAGCCAGCTTCGGCGGGATGGACGTCTATGTGGTCAAGGGCGAGCTTGCGCCGGAAAACGGCCTGGCCCAGCCCTTCACGCTGTTCGTCAGCGCCGACGGCAAGTTCTATGTGCCGGATATTGTTGACCTGGGTACCGGCAGGAGCATCCTCAAACCCGCGCGCGAGCGCGTTCGCCATGCGGATTTGCAGGGCTTCGGCCACACGGTGTTCCACGGCTCCGGCAAGGCGAACGTGGTGTTCGTGTCCGACCCGTTCTGCCCCTACTGCCGCGAGGCCTTCGCCTACTTGATGAACAAGGGCGCGTCCTACGCCGACTTCCGCTTGGCGCATTTCCCGCTCAGCTCGCACATCGGGGCGGACATCGCCTGCTCCATAATGGCCTGGGCGGCGGAGAACGACGCGGAGCACCTCGCCGATTACGTGCGCTTCGCCTATCTGGAGCTGCCGGCGCCCCACGTGGCCGACCGCAGCCAGCCGAATCTGGACAAGGCCAGGGCCGAGGTGGCCGATGCGTTTTTGAAGCGCTTCCCCAATCTCTCCGCTCTCGGGGCCGATGGCGACGCCCTGGTCCAGACCTTGCAGAGCTCGCCCTACGCCCAGACCGTTGCGGCGGACATCGCCCGCGCCACCGGCCTGGATATCAACGGCACGCCCATCATCTTCGTGGGCGAGACGCGCGTGGAGGGCTTCGACGCGCCGCGCCTGGACTCGCTGCTCAAGTAACGCCGCGCGTCCCATCCGGCGACGGTTCGGCGTTCCCCCTGGACGGGCGGGCCGCTTGTCGTGTATGAATTAAGGATTGTCCGTCGCCATCCTCGCGGCGGCCGGTCCCCCCTTGCAAGGAGGCAGAGAATGCGTCGAATGTTTACGGGCCTATTGGCCTTCGCCCTGGTACTGAGCCTGCTGGCTGCGGTTCCGGCACAGGCCAAGGTGTACAAGATGAGCCCGGAGGAGCGCGCCGCCGCCCTCAAGGAGAAGCGCGCCAAACGCGTCAAGGCCAAGAAGGCCGGCAAGGCCGCCCCTGGCCAGGATCAGGGCGGCTGGGTCGAGGTGAAGCCGGGAGAGCGCATCGCCAAAAAGCGCCGCATGTCCAAGGTGGATGAAATCGCCAAGGCCGCGGAGGAGAAGGGGAGCAAGGCATCCAAGAAAAAGTCCAGGCGATCCAAGAAAAACGCGGTGGAATCCGCGCCTGAGAATGTCGAGAAATCCCGCAAGACGGACAAGGGCGACACGATCGAGAAGACCGAGAAGTCCGGCAAAAAGTCCAAGCGTTCCAAGAAGAACGTGGAAGAGGCCGCGCCAGAAAAGGTCGAGAAGTCCGGCAAGGCTGACAAGAGCGACACGATCGAGAAGACGGGCAAGCAGTCCAAGTCCAAGCGTTCCAAAAAGCGCGCGCTGGAGGCCGAGTCCGAAAAGGCCGGCAAGACCGGCAAGAAGAGCCGCAAGGCCAAAAAGGATGG
Source organism: Desulfovibrionaceae bacterium CG1_02_65_16 (assembly GCA_001871085.1). Taxonomy (GTDB): domain Bacteria; phylum Desulfobacterota; class Desulfovibrionia; order Desulfovibrionales; family Desulfovibrionaceae; genus Humidesulfovibrio. The sequence goes on along the minus strand of MNUQ01000178.1, from coordinate 2,663 downwards.
CGGCGAGGGAATAGTGGTCGAGAAGAAAGGCTACAAGTCCAAGGCCGCAAAGTCCGAAAAGGCCGAGCAGGCCGCCGCCGACCAGGAGACCAGCAAGGCCGACAAGTCCAGCCGGGGGCGCAAGTCCAGCCGCAAGTCGCGTCGCTCCGCCACCCAGGGCGACCGCGTGGTTGGCAGCAACTTCAGCGACGAGCGCAAGGTCCCAGCCTCCAGCACCGAGGTGCACCGCACGGTGCCCACGCCCGCGGCACACCCCGCCGCCAATGCCGCCAACGCGACCACGACGACCGGCGCGCACAAGACCACCCCGGCGGACGACCTGAGCGGCTACTCCGTGAGCCGGCCCGGCCACGAGAAGGCCGTCACTGTGCCGGAAGTGCGCCAGCAGGTGCAGCCCGGCCCCATAGACAACGCCCGTCCCGTGGGATCCGAGGGCGCGGGGAAGGCCGGCGAGGGCCGCTTCTAGCCAGCCTCCGCGTCGGAATCCGTTTTGCCAAGGCCGGGCCTCCATGCGGGGTCCGGCCTTTTTCGCGCGCTATGCGCGGCGCGGCCGGGGGGGGAGCGCGAAACGGCCTTGGTCGAGGCCGCCTGGCGTTCTGGCGAACTGCCCCAATGGGGGCCGGACCCGCCCGGGCTGCGCGCTTCCACCTCACGGCCCAGCCGCCGCACAAGAATGGCGCTTCGGAATCCCACGCTGTTTTGGGGCCGGTCACGGACCGTTCGGCCATCTTCCGGGCCGGGCACTTTCTGTGGTCCGTGAACCGGAAGCACCGCTGCAGGCCGCGCAGGCCCGCCGGGCCGCCACAACCACCGCGCGCGGGGCGCTTGTCCGTGTTTGAGGTCCCTCGGGCGAGGGAAGGCCCGCCCGTCCGCGCCTGCTCCGAGTCCGCCCAATGCGTCCGCCCAATGCGTCCTCTCTGTGTGCCGACGCGTTCTCGCCGAGCGCCGGACCCAAAAAAAAGGCCCGGCGTCCTGCTGGACGCCGGGCCTGCTGCGCGCGGGGGAAACGGGACTACTGGACGAGGACCCAGGTTCCGTCGGCGTTGCGGTAGGCCTTGGCCTTCACGTCCTTTTCCTCGCCGTTCACGTTGGCCTTGATGGTGATGTCGCGGTAAATCTTGTCATTGGAGCTGTACGGCGTGCCGGGCGTGGCCTCGTACTGCGTGCCGTTGTCCGGGTTCTTCCAGGCCATGGGCCGGCCGGAGGGCTGCGTCTCAAGGGTCTTGTTGATCTGCTCCTTGTCGTACTTGTCCATCTCGTTGCCGATGGCGTAGCCGAGCAGCGCGCCGATGCCCGCGCCGATGGCCGCGCCGCTGATCTTGTTCTTGGAGGTGAGCGCGCCGACGGCGGCGCCGGTGAGGGCGCCCAGGCCCGCGCCGCTCTGGGCCTTGTCGGCGCAGCCAACCGCGCTCAACAGAAAGGCGCCGAGAACGAGGGATGCGATGATGCGTTTCATTGGGAACTCCTCCTGGTGCGGGGCGCGCCCGCATGCATGTCCGTATTGGTGAATCAGGGCCGACTCGCGCAGTCCAAATCCGTATCGAAAGATACGCCTTCCCGCGCAATCGTCAAGATGCGCCATGGGTGGGGAAAATGCAGCAAACTTTGGGCCAGAAGCGTTCCCTCGCCATCTGGCGCGGGTCGCCGGGCGTTTGGGACGCGGGGCTTGTGCGGAAGACTGCGCAAAACTTGCACAACACGCGCAAAGGATTGCGCAATGCCGGGGCCTGGCCGGGGCGTTATGCCGGGGCGTTATGCCTCCTGGCCGCCGGGCACGTTTTGCCGCGCCGCCGGACCGGGCTTTTCCAAAAACACCAGGGTCAGCTCCGGAGTCAGCTCCTGGCGGCGCACCACGCTGTAGCCCCGGCGCTCGTACAGGCGCACGTTGTCTTCGCTGCGCGCGCCGGTGAAAAGCGAGTAGCGCTCGGCCTTGGGGAAGCGCGCTTCGATGGCGGCGAGCAGAGCCGAGCCCAGGCCCTGGCGCTGGTGGTCCGGATGCACGATGAGCCGGCCGATGTGGCACACGCCGTGGCTCATTCCCGCGCGCACGGAGCCCACCACGGGCGGGGCGATGGAGTCCGCGTCCCAGGTCGTGGGGCCGTCAGCGGGTTCTTCCGCTGGCACGGCCTTGAGAATGACAAGGCGTTTGAACTCGGCCTCCAGGGCCTCCAGGGGCTGCGTCAGGGGCGGCAGGTTCCAGTCGTTGTAGCGCAGGGCCTCGGCCTGGTAGGCCAGGCGCTGCAAGGCCAGCACGGCCGGGGCGTCGGCCGGCGCGGCGGGGAGGATATCGTAGGGCATAAGCACCTGCCTTGGGCTGCAAAAAAGGCCCGGAGTCTCCTCCGGGCCTAGGATCTCAGAGCGTGACCTATTTTGTCTCTACCTTTTTAAAAAATAGTTTAGTCAAGTGTGCAAATTGGCGTTTAATTGAAGGTGAATTCATTAGTTTCGCAGCGCGTAAACCATACCGGACAAAATTCCTTTGTCCGAAATGTGTATTACGAGATAAAAGTTGCTTTAAGAAAAGAGGCCGAGGTGGCAATCCATCCCTTTCCCGAAATTTGTTGTGCCTATCCTGTGACTTTTTGAGATCTTTTATCTTTTTATTTAGCCTGGATTGATAGCGAACGATGGAAGAAGAACGGACATATATATTTGAACCATCA
>MNUQ01000133.1 GCA_001871085.1 Desulfovibrionaceae bacterium CG1_02_65_16 | reverse complement strand
ATGTTATTCAAGAAGCGCGGGAAGGGGATCAGCAGGACAGGGCAAGCAGAACAAAGTATGCGCGGCAGCGCACCGACGCCACGCCAGGGCCATGTCATGGTCCACATACCGAGACCTCGCCCTTTTGCGAGTCACGGGGACAACCGGAGGCTGACATGAGCATGACCATTGGACAAAAGATGAAGAGCATCCCCGCATGTTGCCCCCTTGAGCTCCGCCCAAAAGTTCCCGATGGCGCGGCGAATGCTGCCGACACAGTGGGAATGCGGCTTCCCGGCCCGAAGACTCGGGAAACCGCCCCGGCGAGAGTTCCTCGGGGGCCCTTCAAAATTCTCACAATACCGCAGGCCTGGTACGACTCGCTCCATGCGGACCATGGCGATGACCATGGCGCGGGCGATGATGCCGGCAAGGACGCCGGCAAGGGTAAGTGATGCCGTCCCTGCTCGATGGCGGGATACGCCGCGGCACGGTCCGCTGCCTGTATCGTTTAAACACAGGAAGGTGCGCGAGATGGATCTACTTACGATAATGCTGGCCGGGCTGCTGCTGATCGCCGTGGCCGCACGCCCAAAGCCAACGGAAGCCGCAGACAGAGAAGACGCTGAAGACACGGACAAGAAGCAGCAATGATGTTGTGTCCGGCCTCCGTCAGTCCGCGTTCAAGGAAACGGCGGTGTGCTCTTGTCCCCATGCCGGGTGCGTCATTCGTGCGGAGTGGTGGCCAGATACGGCAGCAGACGGTCGGTCTCCCTTTTGACCACGGCGTAGCACTCGCAGCAAAGCGCTTCGAGCCTGGGCCAGTCCAGCACGGTGATGTGCCCCCGGCTGTATTCGATGACGCCGAGCTTCTGCAGCTTGCCCGCGGCCTCGGTGACGCCTTCGCGGCGCACCCCGAGCATGTTGGCGATGAGCTCCTGCGTCATGCTCAGTTTATTGTCCGGCAGGCGGTCCAGCGAGAGCAGCAGCCAGCGGCACAGCTGCTGGTCGATGCTGTGATGGCGGTTGCACACCGCCGTCTGGGCCATCTGGGTGATGAGCGCCTGGGTGTAGCGCAGCATCAAGAGCAACAGCCCGGTGTGGCGGCTGCATTCGTCCTTGAAGGTCTGTCCCAGCAGCCGGTAGGCGTGCCCTGCGCTCTGCACTATGGCCCGGCTCGACGTGCTCTCCCCCCCCATGAACAGCGCCACGCCGATGAGCCCCTCGTTGCCCACCACGGAAATCTCCGCCGAGGCGCCGTCCTCCATCACATAGAGCAACGACACGATGCAGTCGGTTGGGAAATACACGTGGCGCATGGTGTCGCCGGACTCATAGAGCACATGGCCGAGCGGCATGGGCACGAGTTCGAGGAACGGCAGCAGGCGCTGTTGAACCTCCGTCGGCAAGGCGGCCAGGAGATGATTGCCCAACGGCGTTTTCGCTTTGTGCATTGCAACCTCCTGTGTTGGGAGGGGGGGGAGTTCGGAAGCAGAGGCCCGCTTCATCCCATGTCCGTACGCTAGCGCACAGAACCGCGCAAGTTAAGCGAAGGAGGAAAATCCCTGTGAGCGCATGTGGGAAGAGCCACGCAGGGATGAAGAGCCGCCAGGATGCCGCGCTCTTGGTGGGCAAAATGCGGTGATTGCATTCCAGGCCTCTTGCCGCAATTTCGCCCACGGCGCCCCCTGGGTCTGAAAAGCCTTACGCCTCACGCCCCGCTGCCGCGAGTGCGGCTTGCTCTGCCGCCGCTGGCGCCAACACCTCGGCCCAATGCTCCTTGTGGTCATCCCTTAGCGGAATGCGGCCGTCCGCCTGCCGCGCGCCGTCCAGGCTCACGCACGGGGCGCTCCCGGCCGCAAGCTGCGTCACCTTGATGTGATACACCGTTTCCCTGTGCCGGTAGTGTATGGTGAATTCCCGCCAGCTTGCGGGCAGGCACGGCGCAAAGCGCAGGTGGTCCACCTCCAGCCGCAGGCCCAAAAGCGACTCCACCATGAGCCGGTACATCCACGCGGCCGAGCCCGTGTACCAGGTCCAGCCGCCGCGCCCGACATGCGGGGCCACTGCGTACACGTCCGCCGCCGTCACATAGGGCTCCACCTTGTACACGGCCGCTTCCTCCGCCGTGCGCGCGTGGTTCACCGGGTTGATGAGCCCGAAGAGCTCCCAGGCGCGTTTGCTGTCGCCCTGGCGGGCGAAGGCCATGGCCGCCCACACGGCGGCATGGGTGTACTGCCCGCCGTTTTCCCGCACGCCCGGGGCGTAACCCTTGATGTAGCCGGGATTCAGGTCCGAGGCGTCAAAGGGGGGATCAAGGAGCTGGACAAGCCTGGCCTCGCTGTTCACCAGGCGCTGGTCCAAGGCGTTCATGGCCTGCCGCGAACGTTCCGGCTCCCCCGCGCCGGAGAGCACGGACCAGCTCTGGGAGATGGAGTCGATCTGGCATTCCGCGTTTGCGGCCGAGCCCAGCGGCGTGCCGTCGTCGAAGTAGGCGCGGCGGTACCACTGTCCGTCCCAGCCGTGGGCCTCGATGTTTTTGCGCAGCGTCGCCGCTTCTTCCGCACAGCGGCCGGCAAAGACCGCGTCGCCGTGGGCGCGGGCCACCTCGGCAAAGTCCGTCAGCACGTCATAGAGGAAGAAGCCCAGCCACACGCTTTCGCCCCGGCCCTGCCGGCCCACCAGGTCCATGCCGTCGTTCCAGTCGCCCGTGCCCATGAGCGGCAAACCGCGCTCCCCAAACGTGAGGCCGTGCGAAATGGCCCGCACGCAGTGCGCGTACAGGCTGGCCGTCTCTTCAGAGCGGCCGGGCAAATCATAATACGAGTCCTCGTCCTCCTTCACCGCGCGGCCGGTCAGGAAGGGGACGGGCTCCTCCAGCACGCCGGTGTCTCCGGTGGTGCGCACGTAGCGGCACACGGCCAGCGGCAGCCAGAGGTAATCGTCGGAGCAGCGGGTGCGCACGCCGCGTCCCAGGGGCGGATGCCACCAGTGCTGCGCGTCGCCTTCCTCAAACTGGCGGCTGGCGCACAGCAGCAGATGCTCGCGCACCAGCCCGGGCCGGGCGTGGACAAGCGCCATGACATCCTGCAGCTGGTCGCGGAAGCCGAAGGCCCCGCCGGACTGATACGTGGCGCAGCGCGCCCAGAGCCGGCAGGCCACGGTCTGGTAAAGCAGCCAGCCGTTGGCCAGCACGTTGAAGGCCGGATCGGGCGTCTCCACATGCACCGCGCCCAGGGTGTGCGTCCAGTGTTGCCACACCTTGTCGATGACCAAGCGCGCGGAGGCCACGCCCCGGAAGCGCTTGACCAGCGCCCTCGCGTCCTCGACATTGCGCCCCACGCCAAGGCGGAACACGATCTCGCGCTGCTCCCCGGCTTCCAGGTCCACGCCCACCTGAATGGCGGCGCAGGGGTCCAGCCCCGCGCCCACATGGCCGGACAGGCGCGTGCGCGTCATGGCGGCCGGAGCGGCCAGGCTGCCGTTGCGGCCCAGGAATTCCGCCCGGTCGCCGCAGACCATGCGCCCCGGGTCGTCCACATCAAAGAAGGCTGTACGTTCGCCGAACTCCGTGCTGTAAGCGTTGCGCGCAAAGAGCGCCCCGCTGGACGGAGAGACTTCCGTCACCACATGCATGGCGGTCTTGCCGCGCAAATCGCCCAGCACCCACTCCACATAGCCCGTGGCGGAAAGCTTGCGCGGCCTCTCGGTCTCGTTGCGCAGCTTGAGCACGGCGAATTTGATCGGCGCGTCGAGCGCCACATAGACCCAGAGTTCGGAGGCGATGCCGCGCTCCGTGTGTTCGAACACGCTGTAGCCGAAACCGTGCCGGGTGACATAGGGCGCGGCCCCGCGGCAGGGCAAGGGCGTGGGCGACCAGAAGTGCCCGCGCTCCTCGTCGCGGATGTAGAAGGCCTCCCCGCGCGAATCGCCGACCGGATCATTGCCCCAGGGCGTGAGCCGGAACTCGTGGGCGTTCTCGCTCCAGGTGCAGGCCAGGCCGCTTTCGGAAACCACCGTGCCAAAGGTGGGATTGGCCAGCACATTGACCCAGGGCGTGGGCGTCAGCTGCGTCTTCGCCGTGGTGATGACGTATTCGCGGCCATCTGGCGTGAACCCGCCAAGGCCATTGAAGAAGGTCAGGTCCGGGCGGGGCTGCGGGGCCTCGGCCGGAGGCTCGGCGCGCAGGGTCCGCGCAGGCTTGAGGGCCGGCGGCAACGCACCCGCCAACGTCCGTCCGCTGATTTGTTCGGTCAGGGTTCCCCAGCTGTCGGCCAGAATGACCCGGGCCACGCTCTGGAACAGGATATGGTCCTCCTCGGCGATGCGGTCCGCCGAGCGGACGAAGATGCCGCCGGGCCTGTCGGTGAGGTTGGCCTCCGTGCCCGCGCCGATGAGCCCCATAATCTGGTCGTGCAGGAGCTGCCGGTAGCCGGCGTTGTCCTCGTTCCAGATGACCAGATCAACAGCCAGGCCCTTGAGCCTCCAGTAGGCGTGGGCCTGCACCAGCTGGCGCGCCAGCTCGATGTTGGCCCCGTCCTCGATCTTGAGCAGCACGATGGGCAGATCGCCGGAGATGGAATAGCCCCACAGCCCGGATTGGCCCCGGCGGTTTTTGATGAGCACGCCCGGAGCGGCCCGGAGCGCCGCTCCGGCGTACAGAATGGCCCCGGCCAGACGGCCATAGAGTTGCGCCTCGACCTCATTGGCGTTGAGCTGGCGCAGCAGCACCTGATTGTGCGTCCAAGCCAGGTCAAAGACACGGTCGGCCAAGCGGCGGTCCTGGTACTTGTCCACCAGCAGCATTGCGGCCTCGCGGTCTTCCGCCATGCCGGTGACCATGTCCACGGTCACGGATTCGCCCGGATCAAGGGAGACGCGCTGGCGTATGGCCACAATGGGGTCGAGGACCGAGCCCTGCGTGCCGGAGAGGGAAACGGCGTAGTCCGCGGGGTCCGCGCGCATGGCCAATGGATTGGCGACCGTGTTGCCCCGGCCGATGAAGCGCATGCGGTCCGTCTCATAGGAGACCTCCGCGGTCTTGCCGCCGCGCACGGCCATGAGATGCAGCAGGCAGGGCGCGGCTTCGCCCTGGGAGCGCGGACGCCGGGTGCACAGGATGACCCGCTGCGGGTGCATGATCTCCGTCTGCACGAAGAGATTGCTGAAGGCCGGGTGCAGGGCGTCGGCCGCCTGCGGGGCCAGCGCCACCTCGGCGTAGCTGGTCACGTCGAGCGCGCGGCGCGTGCGCGCCCGGTTGGTGATGCGCACCCGGCGCAGTTCGATGTCGTCCTCCGGCGAGACGGCGATCTCCATGCGCGTGTCGTAATCATTGTCGCGGCGGTGGAACTCCACGCGGTCCTCCGAGAAGATGGCCTCGTAGTGCTTGGGTTGCTTGAGCGTGGGCTGATGGGCCGTGGACCAGAACTCCCTGGTGGCCACATCGCGCAGGTAGCAGAACGCCCCCCAGTCATCGCAGGTTGCGTCCTCGCGCCAGCGGGTCACGGCAAAGTCCTTCCAGCGGCTGTAGCCGCCGCCCGCGTTGGTCACCATCACATGATATCTGCCGTTGGAGAGCAGCTGCACCTCCGGGCTCGGCGTATGGGGAGTGTAATACACGCGCGTGGGCGTTTCCGGGAGGCTGGAGACCAGCTGGCTTTCCGAAAGCTCGGTGGTGTGCGCGAAGGAAGCCCCGTTCTGGGGGATGCGCTCCTGCAGCAGCGGCAAAGTGGCCTGAAGCTGGGGATCGGCCTTGAAGCGCCGCTGCATGGGCCGGCCCAGAAGCTGGCTCGCCAGGGAAAGCAGGCCCATGCCCTGGTGGTGGACCATGAACGAACGCACCACGGCGCTGGTCTGCCCGCGCGGCAGGCGCGACGGGGTGAAGTCTATGGCCTCATAAAAGCCGAACCGGGCTTCAAAGCCGTCCGCCGCCAGGCGCAGCAGGTTCTGGCAGGCCTCCAGGGGGGCAATCATAAGCGCCATGACCGTGGCGTAGGGCGCGATGACCAGATCTTCCGCCAGACCGCGCTTAAGTCCCAGGCCGGGCACGCCGAAGGCCCGGTACTGGTAGTTGCGGTTCATGTCGATGGCGTTGTAGCCGCACTCGGAAACGCCCCAGGGCACGCCGCGTTTTTTGCCATAGTCCATCTGCCGGGCCACGGCCGCGGCGCAGGTCTGGTCAAGCAGCGTGTGCTCATAACTCGGCATCACCAGCATGGGCATCAGGTATTCAAACATGGAGCCGCTCCAGGAAAGGAGAATGGGCTCCCCCCCCGCCGTGGTGAGCAGCCGGCCCAGGGCGAACCAACTATCCTGCGGCAGCTGCCCCTGGGCTATGGCCACAAAAGTGGCCAGACGCGACTCCGAGGCCAGCAGATCATAACAGCTCAAGTCGCGCCGCCGCTCATCAACATTGTAGCCGATGGCGAGCAGACGCCGCTTTTCGTCGTACAAAAAATCATAGTCCATGCAGGCCAGCTCGCCGCACTGCGCGGCAAGGGCCGCAAGGGCCGCGATTCTCGCCTGCGCGTGCGCCTTGGCTGCGGCCAGCAGGATCGCAAGGGCGGGTTCGGCGTCGGAAGGCGCGGTGGGGGCAAGCCCCCGCGCCTGGGCCGCCAGCCGCTCCGGCTCCAGCGCCGCCAGCCCGCGCAGGGTCGGCATGTTTTGCAGGGCCGGAATGTTCACCAGGCCGCCAAGCCTGGCATTGGCCGACGTCCACGTTGCGAACTGATCCAGTTCGTCCAGGGCGTCGCGGCACTGCCCGGCCAGAGCGCGCGCCCACCAGTCCAGCTCGTTGTCCGGTGCGGCGTCCAGCCCAGCCAGGGCCGCGCCCAGGGTTTCAGTGGCCGCAGCCAGCCGTGTGAGGCACAGCCGCATGGCGCCAAGGGTGGCGGACGCCCCGCCCGATAGTTCAGCGGCGGCCGTGGCGAGATCATGGCGCAGCCCGGCCAGCAGGGCCGGAACGTCCGCGCGCAGATCTGCCGCAGGCATCTCTGCGGCGGCGTCCAGGGCCAGTTCCAGGGTGTCGGCCAGGCTTTCGAACAGCCGCGCCGAGAGGATGGGCTCCTCGGCCAGGGCCAAGAGCCCGGAACGCAAGGTCAGCAGGTGCCCGGCCAGGTTGCCGGAATCCACTGCGGAAATATACTGCGGCGGCAGTGGCTTAAGCGAGAGCGTGTCGTACCAGTTGAAGAAATGCCCCCGGTGCCGCTCCAGGGCAGCCATGGTCGCCAGGGTCCGCGCGCTGCGCTCAAGCATCCTCCCGCAGGTGATGGTGCCGAAGTCGTAGGCGGCGAGATTGGCCAGAAGCGCCAGCCCCATGTTTGTGGGCGAGGTGCGGTGGGCCACCACGGCCACGGGATGCTCCTGATAATTGTCCGGCGGCAGCCAGTGGTCCTCCGGGCCGACGAAGGTCTCGAAGAACGCCCAGATTTTGCGCGCAAGCTTACGCAAAAAGAGGGTCTGGGCCTCGGTGAGGCGCTCGCGGCGGCGGGCCAGAGGCAAACTGAGCCACCAGACGATGGCCGGGGAGACGAGCCAGAGGCCGAGTATGGGCGCGGCCGCAAGCAGCGCCATGGGCCGGAGCGTGGCCAGCACGCCCCCCATGGCGGCGGCGATGACAGGGCTGAACCACATGGCCCGGCAACACCCCGCAAGGTCCGTGCGGTCGTGTGTGCTCGCTGCGCCGGAGGGACTCCATTCAAGCAGTCCCCGCTGCGTGACCAGCATGCGCCAAACGGTGCGCGCCAGGGCGTCCAGGCTGAAGAAGGCCTCGTGCGGCAGGCAGACCAGGGCGAAGACGGCCTGGGCGAAGTGCCGCGGCAACAGGCGCGCCGTGGCGGCGAGGTGCTGTCCAAAGGCGAGGTCCTCCGGCTTGCGCAGCGCGTTCAGGCCCGCGGAGACAATGGCCGGCAGCAGGATGACGCCGCACACGGCGAGCGTCCAGAACCAGGCCGAGGCCAGCACGGCCCAGCCCGCCAGCAACAGCAGCGTCAGCGCCGCTGCCGTGAGGCTGCGCCGGAGGTTGTCCAGAATTTTCCAACGCGACAACGGCGAAAGCGGGTTGGGCTGATGGCGGCCGTCCGCACCGGGAACTCCCGGCAATATCCAGCGGGCTATCTGCCAGTCGCCGCGTATCCAGCGGCGTCTACGGGTCATGTCCGCGCCGTAGCTTGCAGGGTATTCCTCGTAGAGCCGCACGTCGCTCAAAAGACCGCAACGGGCGTAGCAGCCTTCCAAAAGGTCGTGGCTCAATATCCGGTTTTCGGGAAAGCGCCCGCCCACGGCTTGCTCAAAGGCGTCCACATCGTAGATGCCCTTGCCTATGAACGAGCCTTCGCCGAACAGGTCCTGATACACATCGGAAACCGCGCGGGTGTAAGGGTCGATGCCGATCTCGCTGGCGCACATGCGCGCATAGCGCGAGCGGTTGGTGCCGGAAAGACTGGCCGCGATGCGCGGCTGGAGAATGCCGTAACCGCCTGTCACCCGCCGTTTTCCCGCATCAAAGCGCGGATGGTTCAGCGGGTGGGCCATGGCGCCCACGAACTGACGGGCCGTATCGCGCGGGAGAAGCGTGTCCGTGTCCAGGGTGATGACGTACTTCACTTCCGGCAGGATCGCCCTCTCGCCCACCACAAGGGAAAAGGCCTGAGCGC